>NZ_BAFY01000197.1 GCF_000308555.1 Nocardia cyriacigeorgica NBRC 100375
AAGGAAAGGAATCACACGCTCGGGATTCGAGCGTCGGGGCAGAGCAATCTTCCCAACCGTGGATCCCGGGCATAGTCGGTTCCCGACTGGAATAGTGGAAGCACAGACCTTGGATTCGCCCGGCCCCATCCGGAGTGGCACGGTCCCGGTGGGCAGCACATCGAAGGGTGCGGGCCGACGGCGAACACAGCGCGATGAGGGGAGGTGGGACGCCCGATGATCGCTGGAACACCGGTGCTCGACCTCGACGACGCGGAGTCGCTCGAGGCAGCCGACAGCGGCGGCGCCCTGCGCTCGGCCGCATCCGGTGGCGCCCAGATCCGCGCCACCGCGGCCGCCGTCGACGAGGGCATCCTGGAACGGCTGGACGGTCTGCGCCCGCGCAGCCTGGTCTTCGTCTGCGGCCCCGGCCGGGCCACCCGGGCGGCACGACTGCTCATCACCGCACTCGGCGATCAAGCCGGGCTGCCGATCGTGCCCGTCGTCGCGGTGCCGCCATGGGTCGGGCCGCTCGATGTGGTGGTGGTCGCCGGTGACGACGCGGGCGATCCGCGGCTCGTCGACGCCGTCGACCGGGCCCAGCGGCGCGGCGCGGAAGTCATCGTCGCCGCACCGCACGAGGGCCCGCTGCGCGCGGTCGCCGCGGGCCGTTCGGCGCTGCTCTCGCCGCGGCTGCCGGTCCTCGATCACAACCGGCTGCTGCGTTATCTCGCGATCGGCATCGCCGTGCTGCGTGCCATCGACCCCACCCGCAGTGCGCCGTCGCTGCCCGCGCTGGGTGATCTGGCCGATCTGGTGGACGCCGAAGCGCTGCGCGACGGCCCCCAGCACGAGGCCTTCCGCAATCCGGCCAAGACCCTGGCCACCCGGATGCAGCAGCGTGCGCTGGTACTCGCGGGCGATTCCCCCGCCGCCACCGAACTCGCAGGCCATGCCGCCGAGGTGCTGTTGCAGTCGGCGGGACGCATCGCCACCGCGGTCGATCTCGCGGGCGCGGTCGCCGCACATCCGCGGATGATCGCCGCGACCGGCGAATCCGCTCCCGATTACGATCCGCTGTTCCACGACGAGCAGCTCGACGGTCCGGCCCCGGTCGAGCGGATGCGGGTGCTGGTACTGAGCACCGACCCGGACGAGGTGGCCGCACGCCGCAAACTCGCCATCTTCTCCGGCGCCGGATCCGGCCTGGTCGACGCCGACCTGGTGGCCGCAGATCTCGACCTGCTGCGCAGCGACCTCACCGATCCCTCGGCCCCCGAGCCGGAGGAATCCGAGGGTGCAGCCCGCGCGCGCGGCGGCGATCTGGAACGCCTCGCCGTACTCGCCCTTCGACTCGAAATGACCGCCGCCTACCTGCGCCTGATCGGTGCCCGCGAAGTCACCACCGGTGCGGCCCCCGAACAGTTCGGCTCGGACCAGTTCGACGGGGGACGCTACTAGTGCACGAACTCGTCGGTGCGCTGCGCTCTTACGCATGGGGCTCGCGCACCTCGCTCGCCAAGCTGTGCGGCCGTCCGGTTCCCTCGGCCCATCCGGAAGCCGAATTGTGGTTCGGGGCCCATCCCGCCGATCCGGCGCAGGTGCGCATCGGCAACGGCTCGACCACCTCGCTGCTGGAACTGGTCTCGGCGGACCCGGATCGGGAACTCGGCCCGGCCGCACCGGAATTCGGGGGCCGTCTGCCGTTCCTGCTCAAGATCCTCGCCGCCGAGGAGCCGTTGTCGCTGCAGGCCCATCCCAGTTCCGCGCAGGCCGCGGCGGGCTTCCACCGGGAGAACCAGGCCGGGGTGCCGCTGGATTCACCGATGCGCAATTACCGCGACGAGAACCACAAGCCGGAACTGGTGGTGGCGCTGGACCGGTTCGAGGCGCTGGCCGGATTCCGGGAACCCAAACGTACGGTGGAATTGCTGCGCGCCCTCGATGTCGCGGCCCTGGAGTCGTACGCGGATCTGCTCGCCGCCCAACCGGATTCGGCCGGGCTGCGCACCCTGTTCACCACCTGGATCACGCTGCCGCAGAACGTACTCGCCACGCTGTTGCCGCAGGTACTCGACGGCTGCGTGCGCTATCTGTCCAGCCGCAAACGCAAGTTCGCCGCCGAGGCGAGGACCGCGCTGGAGCTGGCCGAGAACTACCCGGGCGATGCCGGGGTCCTGGCCGCACTGCTGCTCAACCGGTTGACCCTGGAACCCGGTCAGGCCCTGTTCCTCGACGCCGGCAATCTGCACGCCTACCTGCGCGGGCTCGGCGTCGAGATCATGGCCAACTCCGACAACGTCCTGCGCGGTGGCCTCACCCCCAAGCACGTCGACGTCCCGGAGTTGTTGCGGGTCTTGGACTTCGAACCGATCGACCTACCGATCGTGCTGCCCGAACCGGCCGGTGACGGATCGGTGCGCTACCGCACGCCCGCACCGGAATTCGCGCTGCGCCGTTTCGATCTGACCGCTGGTTCGGCGCTGGTGCCGCTCACCGAGGCCGGGCCGGGCATCGTGCTGTGCACCGAGGGGTCGGTACGACTGTTGCAGGGCGGATCCGAATTGATGCTCGAACGCGGTGCCGCGGCCTGGATCTCGGCCGCCGACAGCGACGTCCGCGCGCAGGCCGTCGACGGTCCGGCCCAGGTGTTCTGCGCCTGTGTCGGCGGCACGCCCTGACCGGTTCCACGCGGGTTAGCCGACACTTCCGGCCGCTATCCGGATCCTCCGGCAGCGAGCAGTGCGCGACTCGCATAGTCTGTGTCGCGGCCCGGTCCGGTCCGGCAAGGACCGATCGGACTCCGACCGCGCACCACGGCAACGGTGCGGCACATCGAACAGGAGGGCGGCCGAATGTCGGCTAGTGGTGGGAAGAAGGCGATTGTCGCCGCGTTGCTGGCGAACGCGGGCATCGCAGTGGCCAAGTTCGTCGGTGCGGCGATCACCGGATCGGCGTCCATGCTCGCCGAGGGCGTGCACTCGGTGGCCGATACTTCCAACCAGGGCCTGCTGCTGCTCGGCCAGCGCCGCGCCGAGAAGGAGGCCGACGAGCTGCATCAGTTCGGCTACGGCCGCAACCGCTACTTCTATTCGTTCGTCGTCGCGCTGGTGCTGTTCACCCTCGGCTCGGTGTATGCGATCTACGAGGGGATCCACAAGATCCAGCATCCGGAGGAGCTGAGTTCACCGCTGGTCGCCGTCGTCATCCTGGTGATCGCGATCGGCCTGGAGACCTACAGTTTCACCACCGCCGTGCGCGAATCGCGTCCGCTCAAGGGCCAGGCGAGCTGGTGGCGATTCATCCGCAACTCGCGCAGCCCGGAGCTGCCGGTGGTGTTGCTCGAGGACACCGGCGCGCTGATCGGCCTGATCTTCGCCCTCGCCGGCGTCGGCCTGACCATGATCACCGGTAACGCGATCTTCGACGGCATCGGCACCCTGGCCATCGGCGGCCTGCTCGGGGTGATCGCGATCGTGCTGATCATCGAGATGCAGAGCCTGCTCATCGGCGAGGGCGCGACTCCGGAGGAAGACCGTGCCATCCGCGCCAACCTCGTCGACGGCGAACGCATCGACCGCATCATCCACCTCAAGACCCAGTACATGGGCCCGGAGGAGCTGCTGGTTGCCGCGAAGGTGGCCATCACGCCCGGCCTGGACATCGCCTCCATCGCGACCGCGATCGACGACGCGGAGGCGCGAGTGCGGGCCGCCGTGCCTGCCGCGCGAGTGATCTACCTGGAGCCAGACCTGTACCGGACGCAGCCGGCCTGACCGATCGCCTGCCAGTAGCGCCCCTTCGCCGCCAGGTGCCTTCGCGGGTGAATCGATCCAGGGACTCGCCATGATCACCGGCCGGACGACGACCGGCAGTGCGATTTCAGACGCTGTCTGCGGTCGCGCGCAGCAACTCGAGCGGGTCGGCGCGCACACCGAAGCGGGAACGCAGCACGTGCTGGGCGGCGTGCAGGCCGGACATCCCGTGCACGCCCGGTCCGGGCGGCGTCGACGACGAGCACAGGTACACGCCGGGCAGCGGGGTGGCGTAGGGGTTCCAGCGCGCCAGCGGACGGAAGGCGGTCTGGCGCAGGTTCATCGCGCCCGCGGAGATGTCGCCGCCGACGTAGTTGGCGTTGTGGGCGGGCATCTGCGCGGCGGTGCGCACATTCGTGGCAAGGATCAGATCGCGGAAACCGGGAGCGAACCGTTCGACCTGCGCGATCACCGCGTCACTGATATCGCGGTCGGAGCCGTTGGGCACATGCGCGTAGGTGTAGAAGGTGTGTTTGCCCTCGGGCGCCCGGCTGGGATCGACCACACCGGGCTGGATGGACAGCACATAGGGCCGCTCGGCGTGCCGCCCGGCGGCGACGGCCCGTTCGGCCGCCATCGCTTCCTCGCGGGTGCCGACCAGATGCAGGGTCCCGGCCGACGCGCAGCCCTCGGCCTGCCACGGCACCGGGCCCGACAGCGCGAAATCGATCTTGCACGCGGCGCCGCCGTAGCGGAATCGCCCGAGCTTGCGCCGGTAGCGGTCCGGCAGCCGCTCGCCGCCAAGGCGCAACAGTTCGGTCGGGGCGGTATCGAGGACGATCGCGCGGGCGTGGTCGAACTCCGCCAGCGAATCGACGCGATGCCCGGTGATCACCCGTCCACCCAGCCGCTCGAGCTCACTGATCAGCGCGTCGACGATGACCTGGCTGCCGCCGCGTGGAATCACCCAGCCGCCGGCGTGGGCGAGCGTGCCGAGCAGCAGCCCGGCCCCGACGGCGGGCAGGGCGCGCGGTTCGGTGATGGCGTGGGTGGCCACGCCCGACAGCAGCGCGGGCGCCGCCTGCCCGCGGAATCGGACATTCCACAGCGGCGAACCCTGTTCGAGCATGCGTAGTCCGAAACGCACGGCTGTCGGCGACAGCGCGGGCACATGCCGCATATCCGACATGGCCAGGTCCACCACCCGCGGCCAGTCCCGCACCAGCGGCTCGAACAGCGAACGCCAGGCCCGGCCGTCCTCGCCCAGCCCATCGGCGGTGCGCTCGAGATCGCGCCAGGCGATGCCGGCCCGGCCGCCGTCGAGGGGATGCGCATAAGACGCCTCCGGCGTCAGCAGCTCCACGCCGTGCGCGGCGAGATCGAAGGCCCGGAAGAATGGCGAGGCCGAAGCCATCGGGTGCGCGCCGGCGCAGGTGTCGTGATGGAAGCCGGGCAGCGTCACCTCGGCGGTCCGGCACCCTCCGCCCGCGGTGTCCTGCGCCTCGTACACCTCGACCGACAGTCCGGCCCGCGCCAGCACCACCGCCGCCGCCAGCCCGTTCGGCCCGGACCCCACCACCACGACATCAGCCATCCCCCGATTGTGCCGTGGATCGCCGGGCACGTCCCGTGCGCGGGTTCGCATCCGGTCCGAACGCCGACCGCGCACCGGGCGAAGGCCTGTTCGATTTCGGTACCGAATACGCACGAAGTGTGACCGGCGACACGATCGGGAAGCGATGAATTCCGCGCCGCCGTACCCGTCTGAACGGGTAGCACGAACAAGCGAGAACGATCAGGAGATCCGATGACCAAGCCGCACGGCCCCGCGTCCTACTTCCCGGCCATCGAGGCCAAGTACGGCCGCAGCATCGATGACTGGAAGACGGCGATGAGCGAATCGGGCCGGGCCTCGCACAAAGAGCTGGTCGACTGGCTGAAGACCGAGCACGGCTTCGGGCACGGCCATGCCACCGCCGTCACCCAGCATTTCCTGCACCCGGAGAAGTGGGCGTCCTGACTCAGACGTCGGTGGAGAAGCGGATACCGCCGTCGGGGATCTCGACCCCTGGCCAGACCCGCGCGCCACGCAGCAGCTCGCAACGGGCACCGACACTGGCGCCGTCACCGATGACGGCGTCGCGGACCAGCGCCCGCGGGCCGATCCTGGCACCGAAACCGATGATCGAACGCTCGACGGTCGCCCCGGCCTCCACCCTGGCACCGTCGAACAGCACCGCGCCGTCGAGGCGGGCGCCGGCACCGACCTCGGCGCCGCGGCCGACCACGGTGCCACCGATGAGCAACGCGCCGGGCGCCACACCGGCACCCTGGTGCACCAGCGATTCACCGCGCTGACCGGGCAGAGCAGGCGAGGGCGCGATTCCGCGCACCAGATCCGCCGAACCGCGCACGAAGTCTTCCGGCGTGCCCATATCCCGCCAGTACGAGGTGTCGACGTGACCCTGCACCCTGGCGCCCTCGGTGAGCAGCGCGGGGAACACCTCGCGCTCCACCGACACCGGACGCCCGGACGGGATCTTCTCGATGTACTCGCGCCGGAACACGTAGCAGCCGGCGTTGATCTGGTCGGTCGGCGGATCCTGGGTCTTCTCCAGGAAGGCGGTGACCCGGCCGTTCTCGTCGGTCGGCACACAACCGAAAGCCCGCGGATCGCTCACCCGCACCAGATGCAGCGTGACGTCGGCCTTGGTGGACTCGTGGGTGTCGAGGATCGCACCGAGATCGGTGCCGCCGAGCACGTCGCCGTTGAACACCATGACGTTGTCCGCGCGCAGTTTGGGCAGCACATTGCGGATGCCGCCGCCGGTGCCCAGCGGTTCGGTCTCGGTGACGTATTCGATGTCGAGGCCGAGGTCGGCGCCGTCACCGAAGTGTTCTTCGAACACCTCGGCCTTGAACGAGGTACCGAGCACGACGTGGGTGATGCCCGCTTCGGCGATCCGGGCCAGCAGATGGGTCAGGAACGGCAGACCGGCCGTGGGCAGCATCGGCTTGGGTGCCGACAGGGTCAGCGGACGCAGCCGCGTCCCCTGACCGCCGACCAGAATCACGGCGTCGGTGCCTGAATGTCCTGACATCGAGGGTCCTCTGTTCACAGTGGATCGTCCGCGAGCGGTGCACTCACGAAGCTTCGTCACGCGCCTTCGCGCGCAGCGCAGATCGAACCGCAATCCGGGAGCGAACCGCAAGTCCGACCCGCAGCGCCAGCCGCAACGGGGCCTGCCACCAGTGCGGATGCCGGTCGGCCTGGAAGCGGTAGGCGCTGGCGTGGTGGGCGGGCAGCATCAGCTCCGGATGCCTGCCCGCGGCGTGGCCCTTGGCGTGGGTGACCTCGGCGCTCGGCACGAAGACGTTGTGCCAGCCCGCGCGGCCCATCCGGTCACCGAAGTCGACATCTTCCATGTACATGAAGTAGCGCGAGTCGAAGCCGTCGATGGCGTCGAACGCGGCGCGACGCACCAGCAGGCACGACCCCGACAGCCACCCCACGGTGCGTTCGGAGATCTGCTCGTTCTCCTGGCGGTAGCGCACGGTCCAGGGGTTGGACTTCCAGATGGAGCCGAGGATGGCATGCCCGGCGCCGTCGAGCAGGCCGGGTACCGAACGCGCGGACGGGTAGATGCTGCCGTCCGGTTCGCGCACCATCGGACCGAGCGCACCGGCGCGGGGCCAGCGCTGCGCGGCGGCCAGCAGTTCATCGATGGCGTCGTTGCCCCAGCGGATATCCGGGTTGGAGATCACGATGAATTCGATCGCGGGGTCCAGTTCGGCCACGGCCCGGTTGATCGCGCCGCCGTAGCCGATATTGCCTCCGGTGCGTAGCAGCCGCACATGCGAGTTGGCCTCGGCCACCATTTCCGGCACGCCGTCGACCGAGCCGTTGTCGGCCAGGATCACCTGCGGCTTTTCCGCGGTGGCGGTGGCCAGCGTGCTGATGAAGTGTTCGAGGTGCTCGCCGGGCGAGTAGGTGACCGTGACGACGGCCAGGCTCGGCTGACCCGTGGAATCGGAGGGGCTCACAGCGGTCCAGCGTAACTTGAGCGGCGGCTGAGCGCGTCGTCGAGCGCCGAGCGCCAATCCCGCAGCGGTGTCAGTCCGGCATCGGCCCAGGACGCGCCCGACAGCACCGAATACGCCGGGCGCCGAGCGGGTCTGGGGAATTTCGAGGAATCGCACGGCCGCACCCGCTGTGGGTCGGCCCCGACGCCCGCGAATACCGCCTGCGCCAGATCGAATCGGCTCGCGGTACCGGCATTGGTGGCGTGCAGCAGCCGCGGCGCCTGTGGTGTGCGCGCCAATTCCAGCAGGCCCAGCGCCAGGTCGCCGCCGTAGGTGGGGCAGCTGAGTTGGTCGTCGACCACGTCGATGGTGTCGCGTTCGCTTTCGAGCTTCAGCATCGTCGCCACGAAGTCGCCGCCGGCAGCGCGGAACACCCAGGAGGTGCGGACCACGTGCGCCTGCGCGGCCGAATCCAGTACCGCGTGTTCACCGGCCAGTTTCGACTGTCCGTACACCGACAGCGGCGCGGTGCGGTCGGTCGTCTCGTAGGGCCGGGTCGCGGCGCCGTCGAAGACATAGTCGGTGGAGATATGGATCAGCCGCGCCCCCACCTGCGCGCAGACCGCAGCCAGCACCGCGGGGCCTGTCTCATTGGCCGCGAAGGCGGCGGTCTGCTCGGTTTCGGCGGCATCGACGTTGGTGAAGGCGGCGCAGTTGATGATCACCGCACCCGGGCCGACGATCGCGC
>NZ_BAFY01000196.1 GCF_000308555.1 Nocardia cyriacigeorgica NBRC 100375
TGTCGCTTCGATGGGACGGGGCGAACCAACGGCTGCCGCGCACCCGTTGTGTCTCGATGTGTCGACGATTCTCGGAACCGCAGAGAGCGCCGCTGCGTCCCAAAGTATCCGATCTTCTACTAAATGAAATAGTAGATTACTATCTTGTCGCGGTGTTCAAGCGTCAGCTTGCGCAGCAAGCCGACCGGAGAACGGCCGCTGATGCGTCGAAGGGCGGATTCTTCCGAATTCGGCGTGGCCAGCCATCGGTATGTATGCGGCGTGTCGGTCTCGATCCGCGCTCGACCGACGGTGGTGCCGTCGCCGATCCGGCCTGTGGTCGTGGATCTGGTCACAAGTCAGAGAAATTACGCACTCAGGCAGTAGATTGTTGCGCGAATGTTATCGCGACTGGAGCGCGTCGATAACCTCCCGAGGTAGGTCGACCGCACTTGACTTGATACCCCACAGGGGTATGCTGATCGGCAAGTTGGGACGGACTATCGATCCTACTGAAAACGGTTGGCGGCCCAGCGATTCGGCGGATGGAGGTGTGATGCGTCAAGCACCGAGCATGTATGTACATAGCGCCGGCGGTGACGCGACCCACATGCCCTCGCCGCCGCAGAAGAGGCAATGGGCTGACCGCCAGTTCACTGCGTGGTCCTACCGGGTGGCCGGCGAGTCGGTTGCTAGAGTCCAAGCCACTGTGAACCCCATCGGTTGGCTACGGCGGAGCAGCTCCCTGCTGGTGCTGCTGATCGCAATGCTGCTGATCGCGCCGCTGGTCGATTGCGGGTTTCTCGAAGATGACGCACATGCGGATACTTCGATCGCGCTTGCCGTCGATGCTGACCATCACGCAGTCCACGGACAAGATCACCAGGTTCTCGCCGACATCGACGATCACTGCGGGCCGCACGTCGCGCATTGCATCATGAAGTCGCTGCCATCGGCCGGAGCGCCACCAACTCTGTCCCTGCACCTGCTGGGCTTGATGATGATAGCGGCCGTCGTCGCCTTTCCAGCCGCGTTGTCGGTTGCCGGCGGCGGTGTGCGCGGTCCACCCGGCAACCACGCGCCCGCCGGATATGGGCGGGATGTTCTGACTCGATTCTGTATCGCCCGACGCTGACAGGTCAGCGGCAGGCCGGCGTCGTTGTGCCGCCCGGCTGGAGTTTGCTGCCCCTTCATCGTTCGCGCCGCCTGAATGGCGGTTTCTGATACAGGAAGCGACAGTCATGAACCACATCATGTTCGATGCTCGCGCCGAAGGCCCGGCCGGGTTGAACGGTGCACCAGGCCCGGCCCGGCGACCCCAGGGCCTTGTCGGCAACACCCCGGTGCTGTGGGTCGGCGCTCCGCTGGCCCCGGCCGGTCGTGGGTTCTGGGCCAAGCTCGAAGGAGCCAACCCCGGCGGTATGAAGGATCGTCCAGCGCTGCACATGGTGCAGCGGGCCGAGGAACGAGGAGATCTCGCACCCGGAGCGCCGATCATCGAATCCACCAGCGGAACCTTGGGCTTGGGTTTGGCCCTCGCCGGAATGGTTCACCGCCACCCGGTCACCGTGGTGACCGACCCGGGTTTGGAACCGATCGTTTCGCAGCTGCTCGCGGCCTACGGCGCACGAGTCGATCTGGTCACCGAACCTCACCCGACGGGCGGTTGGCAGCAAGCGCGGCGTGATCGCGTCACAGAGCTGCTGGAACGTGACCCCACGGCATGGAGCCCCGACCAATACAACAATCCCGACAATGTCGATGGATATGAATCGTTGGCGATCGAGCTGGTGGAACAGCTCGGTAAAGTCGACGTGTTGGTATGCGCGGTCGGAACGGGCGGTCACTCTGCGGGGGTGTCACGGGTGCTGCGCAGATTCAACCCCGACCTGAAGTTGATCGGTGTGGATACCGTGGCGTCCACGATCTTCGGCCAACCGGCCGGCCCCCGCCTGATGCGTGGCCTCGGCTCCAGCATCTTCCCATCCAATGTCGATTATCCGGCGTTCGACGAGGTGCACTGGGTGGCGCCGTCGGAGGCGGTGTGGGCCGCTCGAACGCTCGCGGCGACCCACCATGCGTCCGGTGGATGGAGCGTCGGCGCGGTAGGGCTGGTCGCGGGATGGGCGGCCCGCACCTTCGGTGCGGACACTACGATCGCGGCGGTGTTCCCGGATGGCCCCCAACGCTACTTCGACACCATCTATAACGACCGCTACCTCGCCGAACACGGGTTGCTCGATGTCGCACCGCCGATTGAACCGGATACGATCGCCCATCCCGGCGAGCGTGTGGTGACCTCATGGACCCGCTCCGAGAACGTTGTCGACCCCAAGACCATGGCTACGGCCGGGAAGGCGGCCTCATGACGGTGATCCGGCAATTCCGCAGCTTCGATCTCGCCGCCCGGTTGCTGATGATCAACCAGTTCGGCATCAACCTGGGCTTCTACATGTTGATGCCGTACCTGGCCGGATATTTGGCCGGACCGCTCGGCCTGGCCGCGTGGGCGGTCGGGCTGGTGCTCGGGGTACGCAACTTCTCCCAGCAAGGCATGTTTCTGGTGGGCGGTACGCTCGCCGACCGGCTCGGATACAAGCCGTTGATCGTGATGGGCTGTCTGTTGCGCACCGGTGGATTCGCGCTCCTGGTATTCGCCACATCGTTGCCGGGGTTGCTGATTGCCTCGGCGGCCACCGGCTTCGCTGGGGCGCTGTTCAACCCGGCTGTGCGCGCGTACTTGGCGGCCGACACCGGTGAGCGCCGCGTGGAGGCATTCGCGGTCTTCAATATCTTCTATCAGGCGGGGATCCTGGCCGGCCCATTGGTCGGGCTGGCATTGATGGCTGTCGACTTCCAGGTGACAGCGGGTGCTGCGGCGGTCGTGTTCGCCGCATTGACGGTCGCGCAGCTGTTCGCGCTTCCGGCGCGGCGCGCGGCCGAGCCCTCGGAGCGAACCTCGGTGCTCGACGATTGGCGCACCGTGGTCGCAAACCGCCGATTCGTGTGGTTCGCGGTGGCGATGATCGGGTCATATGTGTTGTCGTTCCAGGTCTATCTCGCGCTGCCGTTGCAGGCCGAATTCATCGCGGGCGATCGATCGCAGGCGCTGGTATCGGCGGTGTTCGTGGTGTCCGGGGTGGTGGCGGTGGTCGGCCAACTGCGTATCACCGCATGGTTCAAAGCGCGCTGGGGGCCCGGCCGCAGCCTTGTCGTCGGTATGGGGATTCTGGCCGCGGCCTTCATGCCTCTGTTGGTCATCCCGGGCCCGGATCAGTTCGGCACCATCGCTGCCGTCGCCGCGCTCTTGATGTCGGCTGCGGTGTTGGCGGTGGGCACGGCGGCGGTATTCCCGTTCGAGATGGACACCGTCGTGTCGCTGTCCGGCGGAAAACTGGTAGCCACTCACTACGGCTTCTACAACACTGTGGTCGGCGTCGGGATCCTGGCCGGGAACCTCGCGGCCGGAGCGGTCGTGGGCGCCGCGCGCGATGCCGGGGCCGACTGGGCGGTGTGGCTGGGGCTGGGGCTGATCGGTGTCGTCGCGGCATTCGCGCTGCATCGACTCGACCGGGCCGCGCATGCCACCTCGCCGCCGGAACCTGTGGCGATGGCAATGCAGGACGAGCAGGCACGTGCGGGCTCGCAGGCTGCGGCCGACCGGGACGATCCACGAGACGACAACGGCTCGAGCCAGTGGTCGTCCGCAGCGATCGGACGGCAGAGGCACTGAACACGATCGCGCCGGGCACATCGGCGCCCGGAGGACCGATGACTCACCGGCGCCCGATCCGCGCAGCCGAGTACTGCAGTTCGGTGACAGTCGCTCGATGGTGTGTTGACCAGGCGTAGCCTTCGAGATGCTTGGGAATCGAATTACTGCTGCCTTCCGTATCTCGAGGAGGTTGCGATGAAATCCACCGGGGACAATGGGACAACTCGGATAGTCGCCGTCGCCGCCGCGACCGCTTTGGCGACGGTGTTGGTCGCATGTGGGGCAGAGGATGGTTCCGCCGTCGATTACGGGGTATCGCCGACCGCGGTTAACCCGGCACGGGTGACGGTCGAGGAAACCGAGTTCTCGATCGCTTTGTCCAGTGCGGCTCTGTCGCCGGGTACATACACGTTCGTAGTGCAGAACAACGGCAATTCGACACATGACCTGGTGATCGAAGGCCCCGGCGTGAACTCCGCTCGGAGCGAGACCGTCGATGGTGGCGAGACCACCGAGCTCACCGTCGCCCTTCAGCCCGGCACATACGAGCTCTGGTGCTCAGTGGGCAGCCACCGTGAATTCGGTATGAGCACGATGCTCATGGTGAGCTGATCATGATCTGCAACTTCGGGTAGTTCACGAGCAGTGAGGGCGGGCTCACGCCCGCCCTCACTGCAGTTAGAAAAACTTCAGGCCGCTGCCATGGCGGTTACCGTTTGCCGTTCGGTGCGGGCCGGCCAGTGCCGGTGGTCCGCGTCGATCACATACGCATGGGTGTGCTGGTAGAAACGGTCGTCCACGCGAATGGCGTCGGCGAGCCGGTCCATCGGGATGGTGCCGATCTCGTGCAGGTGCGTGATCTCCTCTGGGTCCCTACGAGGCCATGCCCGCGTGGCCACGGTAACTCCCACGCCTGCGAGTACTGCCAGCGTCACCCAGGTCATGGTGAAGCCGGCGGCGGTGGTCAGCCATCCGGCGATCGGATAGGTGAGCAGCCACGCCAGGTGTGACAGCGAGAACTGGGCCGCGAAGAGCGCGGGACGGTCGGCGGGCTGCGACGATCGCCGCAGGACCTGTCCAGTCGGCGTCAAGATCGCCGCGGTTCCCGATCCAATGATTGCCCACACTGCGATCGCGACGCCCCAACGCCAGTCGCCACCGCCTGCGGTCGAGAGCGCGATTCCCGAGATCAGTCCGAGGACGAGCGTGGCAGCACCAGCGAGCATCACCGGCCGCGCGCCGACACGATCGAGGACCCGGGGCAAACCGAGCGCGACGAGCATTGTGCCGAACCCGTTGGCGGCCAGCAATATCGCGACTCCGGACTGTGTCCCGCCGAGCGTGTCGCGCACATAGTTCACGGTATTGACCATGATCACCGAACCCGCGGCGGCAACGACGAGGTTCAGCCCGAGGAGGCCACGCAGCCGGGGTGTCGCGGCGAAGATACGCATGCCCAGAGTGATCCGTTCCCGGAAGGAGTCTTCGGAAGTGGCGGCCGCGTCCGGGATGCGGGTGAGGACGACCAGGGCTGCGGATACCGCGAAGCCGATTGCGGTACCCACGAACAGCCAGTGGAAGCTCATGACCGTCAGCGCGGCCGCGGCGAGCATCGGACTGAGCAGGGTCTCCATCGTGGCGGCCAACTGCGTCGCCGAGAGGGCACGGGTGTAGTCGCGCTCATCGGGAAGGATATCGGGGATGACGGCCTGGTAGGTGGGAGTGTAGGCGGCGGAGGCCGTTTGGAGAATGGCGATCAGGACGTAGATCTGCCAGATCTGGTCGACGAACGGCAGCGCCAGGACGATGGCGGCACGAACAAGGTGCAGCGACGTCAGGAATGCTCGGCGTGGAAATCGGTGGGCGTAGGCGCCGACGATCGGTGCGACGGTGACGTAGACGACCATTTTGATGGTCAGCGCGGTGCCGAGCACGGCGGCCGCGTCACCGCCGGCGAGTTCGTAGGCGAGCAATCCCAGAGCGACGGTGGTCAAGCCGGTGCCGAACAAGCCCGACACTTGAGCAATGAAGAGACGGAGGTAGTCACGGTGGGCGAACAGGGTGGACATCGGAACTCTTCCTCGAGTTGTTGTGAGTGGCGGGTCACGGGTGCGTCGACAGTGGCATTCACACACGACGGAACTCCTCGCTGGGAAAGTGGCGAGCTAGCGGAACATGCGCTCGATCAGCGAATTTCGTTGTTCGAACGGTGGTCGGGCCGATGTCCCGGTGGCTGAATCGCGGAACGGGTGGTTGTTCCCGACGGCATGCACGGCGCAAGGAAGGCCGGGGGCGGGCATGGGTGGCGCCATCGCCGGTCTTCGCGGATCTTGTTTCCCTCACGCCGTCGAGCATATACCCCCATGGGGTATATGGCAACTTGATGCTGGGCGGCATCTCGCTGGTGTGCACGGCCGGCTCAGCGCCGGCGCCGGGGCGGAAAGTTCGAGCTGGTGTGGTGCCTATTGACCGCGGTCAGGTCTGCCTGATTCGACCGGCTCGATTTGCGCACTACAGTGGGGGAGTGGGCATCGTCGGATTGGTGCGAGGGTGGCAGGTGCTGCTTCTCATCTGTCTTCTGGCTGTCGAGCTCACGGCGTGCTGGAGTGGTGGTGAACCGGATTTGGCATCACCCTCCACGACTGTCCGAGCTGAATCGAGCCGACTGCTGCCGCCCGCCGAATTCGCTGCGGCCATGGCCGAGCCTGCGCGGGTGACGATCAACGTTCACGTGCCCTTCGAGGGGTATCTGGACGGTACGGATCGGATGATTCCGTACAACGAGATCAGCTCGCAGGCAGCGCAATTGCCCGCCGACCGGGCGACGCCGCTGGCCATCTATTGCCTGAGCGGACGCATGAGCGTCGATGCGATGCAAGCGCTCGTTGCGCTCGGATACACGGATGTGGTCGATTTGCGAGGGGGTATGCAGGCGTGGCAGGCGGACGGCCGACCTGTATTGCTGACCCTGCCTACCGGTGTGAAGTAAACGGCTACGACCCCGTGTCGTCCTCGCAGCTTTCAGGCGGGCCGGCCGGGCCGTGCCTTCCGCGCCCTCTCGGTCCTGATCCGAACTCGGGATAGTTCCACAACTGGGTGACGCACGGCTGCCGTAGCCCCAGAGGTGCGTTCGAAGCAAGTTGTGCGCTGGCGAAACGGCTGACGGCAGCTTCTCGGGCGCTGCGGTCATTGCCTGGCGGGCCCAATGTCACGCCGTTGGCGGCGGGATCCTTTGAGTGTTCCTGTGTGGCAGCGCCCAATTGACAATATACCCTACGGGGGTATAGTTAGAACCGGAGTTGTCGTCGACATCGAAGGTGAGACGAATGAGCAACACCATCACTGTGACCGTCAGGGGGATGACCTGCGGCCATTGCGCTTCATCGGTCCGTGAAGAGGTCGGCAGGATCGACGGAGTCACGAGCGTCGCGGTCGATCTCGCCAGCGGGCTAGTGACAATCGACAGCGCAGCACCGGTTGAGCCTGACGCAATCGCCGCAGCTGTGGACGAGGCCGGCTACGAACTGGCCGACTGATCGGACCGGGGCTTCTCGACCGGCCGGAATCGATTGTCAGCCCCGTCCGCGGATGCCCCTCGCGGCCCCGTCACAGGCCGTCGAGCCGATGCGCCGATGTCACTGACCCGGCCCCCGACCCCACCGACCCCGCACCGAGCGACAATTGCCTAGCACCAGAGAAACGGAGCGACCCATGACCACCGCGACACAACCACCCGCCACCGGGCAGGTCGAATTGGTGATCGGTGGCATGACCTGCGCGTCCTGCGCCAACCGCATCGAGAAGAAGCTGAACAAGCTCGACGGCGTGACCGCGACGGTGAACTACGCGACCGAGAAGGCCCGCGTCGATTTCACCGGCGACATCTCCCCCGATGAGCTGATCGCCACCGTCGAACAGGCCGGCTACACCGCCGCCCTGCCCGCGCCGAAGGTCGAGACGGCCGCCGCCGAACCGGTCGAGGAGGATCCCACCGCCTCGCTGCGGACCCGGCTGCTGGTCTCGCTGGTGCTGACCGTGCCGGTGATCGCCATGGCG
>NZ_BAFY01000195.1 GCF_000308555.1 Nocardia cyriacigeorgica NBRC 100375
TTTGGCGCTGGTTTGGCTTGATCCGCGCCGATTGTGGCGAATCCATGAGTTTCGATACCCGCGCGGTATCGAACCCACCACTCTTGGAAATGGATCGCGCGGCGTTCGCCAGGGTTGTCCGGGTCACTCACAACGACATGGGTTTCACATCGATCGTCGGTTGCCGGGATCAGTTTCACACCGGGTTGCCATCGATTACACAGCGCTTCGGTCACCGCAGATAGCGGGTAACCGGCGTTCAGCATTTCCGTGCGGACCAAGTGGGTGGCGATATCGCGGTCACCCAGCCCGAACCAGTCCGGCTGCGCGTGGTATTTCGCCAGCTCTTCCTTGGCGTGCCAGGTTTCGCCGACCCGGCCCCAGCCGCGTTCGGTATCGATGCCGCCACCGAGGGTATACATGCAGGTATCGAGGTCGGGACAAATTCGGAGCCCGTGCATCCACACGTCGTCGCCGACATTGACGATCGCCGAAACGTCGGCTTCGGGGAGAAGTTCCCGAACACCTTGAAGGAACCGCGCACCACCCACTCCGCCGACCAGGACGGCGATGCGGAGCCCATTGACGGGTGCGATGTCCGCTTGTTCTGAAGTCACATCCACATAGCCTAAGCGTCCCTCGATCGGCCCCGCTTCGACCCATATTTGCTGGTCATTTGCTATGTGACGGTTCAAGATCGTCTTCGAAAGCGCTGCCGGATAGTAACGGAATAGCGACAGCGGCTTGACCATCGCTGCGTCCGGCGTGTCTAATCACAGTCATGTCATTCCGGGATCGCGCGAGAGTTCAAGGCGCGAACGGTTTTTCGAACGAATGTTCGAACGGGACGGCATGCTCGGGGATGTCCGCGAGACAACGTCGCGGAGTAGTGCCGTCGGTAGGCGTGTTGGTCCGGCGGAAAGAAGCATTCTGCGCTAACACACAGTGAGGAGGCGGAGCGATGGCCAATGAGCTGGCCCCTTCGGGCATGCCGGGCGGCGTATCGCAAACCGATTCCACGGCAGGCGCAGCACGTAGCGTCTGCGCAGAGGCCGGGTGGAAGGACCACGAGGGGGGTGAGCGAGACTCGGCGCCCCGACTCAGCTTGGTCGTGCCGGGTTTCGACGAGATGTTCGAGTCCATCGAGGAACAGTGGCAGGAACGTGCCCTGTGCGCGCAGACCGATCCGGAGGCGTTCTTCCCTGAGAAGGGCGGCTCGACCCGCGAGGCGAAACGGATCTGCATGGGCTGCGAGGTACGGGACGAGTGCCTGGAATACGCACTCGCACACGATGAACGCTTCGGTATCTGGGGCGGCTTGTCCGAACGCGAGCGCCGCAGGCTCAAGCGCGGCATCGGCTGAGCACGGGCCGGACAGGTCCCGGCCGGCCCGCCTCGGCGCCTGCGGCCGGGGCGGGCCGAGGTGGGCAACCGCACCTGACTAACGTTTGGGGTATGGCACGTTCGCGCAATCGTCGTCCCCCGACAGCCCGGTCGGTGACCCGCCGCGGCCGCGGGGTACGCGGGCCGATGCTGCCACCGACGGTCCCCGCCTGGCGCACCCGCGGGCAGAAGTTCGATCGCCTGGTGCTCGAGGCATTCGCTCCGCTGGATTCGCGGTGGCACGACCGACTCACCAAGCTCGACATCGCCGTCGACGACGTGCCGAAAATCCGTCCACTGCACCCTGATTCGGTCACCTGGCCGGATGAGGTGGTGGCCGACGGGCCGGTGCCGCTGTCCCGGCTCATCCCGGCCGGCGTCGACCGGCACGGCACTCCGATCCGTGCCCGCGTGGTGCTGTTCCGCAAACCGCTCGAATTGCGGGCGGGCGATCCGGACGATCTCGTGGACCTGCTGCGCGAGGTCCTGGTCCAGCAGATCGCCACCTATCTCGGCGTCGATCCGGACGTCATCGATCCCGAACCGAACTGATCCCCGGCCGGGTGCATCGGCGCCGAAATCCCCCGCCGACCCCGGCCGAGTGACGCACGACGCGCCGATGGGACGGGATTCACTGAGCGTGTCTGCCCACCCCAGGCCGTCAAGGGGGTTACTCTCACTGGCGTGATTCCCATGCGTCGTTGCTGCCGACCAGGTTGCAAGAATCCGGCCGTCGCGACGCTCACCTATGTCTACTCGGACTCCACCGCGGTGGTCGGTCCGCTCGCGACGGTAGCCGAACCCCACTCCTGGGACCTCTGCGAGACCCACGCCTCGCGCATCACCGCCCCCAAGGGCTGGGACATGGTCCGGCACGAAGGCGGATTCTCCTCCAGCACACCCGACGACGACGATCTGACCGCACTGGCCGAAGCGGTCCGCGAAGCCGGACTACGCCGCCGCCCGCCCGAGCCCGACCAGCGCGGCTACCGCGATTACACGCCGCCACCGCCGCGCACCACCCGCACCGGGCGCCGTGGACATCTGCGTGTGCTGCCCGATCCGCCCAGCTGAGGCCATGCCCGCGGGCAATCGCCGGGACCATGTGAGCGCCGCACCCGCCGGGCACTAGGGTGTTCGCTATGACAGTCGCCCGCTCTGCCGATTTCGTGAACGCGGTGATCAAGGCCTACGACGTCCGCGGTGTGGTCGGTGACCAGATCGACGCCGAATTCGTCTCCGACGTAGGCGCTTCGTTCGCGCGGCTGATGCGCGCCGAGAACGCGCGGCGCATCGTCATCGGACACGATATGCGCGACTCCTCCCCCGAGCTGGCGGCCGCCTTCGCCGAGGGCGTGCTCGGGCAGGGCCTCGATGTGGTGCACATCGGCCTGGCCTCCACCGACCAGCTCTACTTCGCCTCCGGCAAGCTGGACTGCCCCGGCGCGATGTTCACCGCCAGCCACAACCCGGCCCAGTACAACGGCATCAAACTGTGCCGCGCCAAGGCCCTGCCGGTCGGCCAGGACACCGGGCTTGCGACCATCGCGGCAGAGGTGACCGCCGGCGTACCGGGCTACGACGGCCCGCGCGGCAGCGCCACCGAGACCGACCTGCTCGACGACTACGCCGGCTTCCTGCGTGAGCTGGTCGACCTGTCCGGTATCCGGCCGCTGACCATCGCCGTGGACGCGGGCAACGGGATGGGCGGCCACACCGTGCCGGCCGTGCTCGGCGCCCTGCCGCAGGTGAAGATCGTGCCGCTGTACTTCGAACTCGACGGCAGCTTCCCCAACCACGAGGCCAACCCGCTGGACCCGAAGAACCTGCTCGACCTCCAGCGGCTGGTGCGCACCAGCGGCGCCGATATCGGCCTGGCCTTCGACGGCGACGCCGACCGCTGCTTCGTGGTCGACGAGAACGGTGACCCGGTCTCGCCGTCGGCGATCACGGCGCTGGTCGCCGAACGCGAACTCGGCAAGGAGCCCGGCGCGGTGATCATCCACAACCTGATCACCTCGCGCGCGGTGCCCGAACTCGTCACCGAATTGGGCGGCACCCCGGTGCGTACCCGGGTGGGCCATTCGTTCATCAAGCAGCAGATGGCGGCCACCGGCGCGGTGTTCGGCGGCGAGCATTCCGCGCACTACTACTTCCGGGATTTCTGGGGCGCCGACTCCGGCATGCTGGCCGCGCTGCACGTGCTGGCCGCGCTCGGGGAGAAGGACCGCCCGGTCTCGGAGCTGATGGCTTCCTACAACAGCTACGCCGCCTCCGGCGAGATCAACTCCACCGTCGCCGACGCCGCCGAACGCACGGGCGCGGTACTGGACGCCTTCGCCGATCGGGTGGTGTCGGTGGACCGCCTCGACGGGGTCACCGTGTACCTGCCCGACCAGGCGTGGTTCAACCTGCGCGCCTCCAATACCGAACCGCTACTTCGTCTCAACGTCGAGGCCAGATCGCCGGAGGAAGTAGACGCACTCGT
>NZ_BAFY01000194.1 GCF_000308555.1 Nocardia cyriacigeorgica NBRC 100375
ATCTGTACGTCAAGCCGCAGGCGCGCGGCACCGGACTCGGCAAGGCGCTGAGTCGCGGCGCTGGCCGAGGAGGCCGTGCGCAACGGGTACAGCCGCGTGTCGTGGTCGGTGCTCACCTGGAACACCCCATCCATCGACTTCTACGAATCCCTCGGCGCGGACGTCCAGGACGACTGGGTGGGCTACCGGTTGTCCGGTGCGGCGCTGACGGCGCTGGCCGGGAGCCGCTGATGCGGCTGACTCGACCGGATCGGTGGCCGGCCTCGGCCGCCGAGGCGACGGCGATGCAGGACGAGCTGCGTCCGTTGGTGCGCGCCGAGAATCCGCGGCCACCGCGCTTTCGCACCATCGCCGGGCTCGACTCGGCCTATCACGACGACGGCACCGTCGCCGCCGCCATCGTCGTCGTGGACGCGGCGACCCTGGACACCGTCGACACCACCGTGGCCTATGGAACCGCCACGTTCCCCTACATCCCCGGGCTGCTGTCGTTCCGCGAGATGCCCACCACCGTCACCGCGCTCGAACAGCTGACCACCACGCCCGACCTGCTGGTCTGCGACGCGCAAGGCCTGGCCCATCCGCGCCGCTTCGGCTTCGCCTGCCATGTCGGCGTCGTCACCGGCGTGCCGACGATCGGGGTCGCCAAATCGGCATGGGGCGACTGTCCGGAGCCCGGACCCGAACGCGGCGCACAGGCCGACATCACCATCGACGGCGAGATCGTCGGCCGGGTGCTGCGGACCCGCACCGGAGTGAAGCCGGTGTTCGTCTCGGTCGGCCACCTCATCGACCTGGACACCGCCTGCGCGCAGGTGCTCGCCCTGACCTCGAAGTACCGGCTGCCGGAAACGACTCGCCGCGCCGATCAGCTGTGCCGTCGGGCACTGCAGAACGCGATCGCACACTGAGCTCATCGCGTCCGGATCGCCGGTGTGGTTCGCACCCCGCGCCTTCGCTCGGCCCGGCCGGCGGCGTGCGAGCCGGTTGGGCCCTACGCGTCAGTCCGGATCGATCCCGTACTCGCGCGCCATCCACCGACTGGTGGCCGGTGTGAACAACAACACCAGCGCACCGACCACCACCACACCCAGCAGGGCACCGTAGAACGGCTGATGGGAATCGGTCAGCAACGACCACACCACCGGCAACAGCAGCAGTTGCGCGATCACCGCGATGGCACGGCCCCAGCGGTGCCCGAGCAGCAGCCCGATACCCGCCGCCAGTACCGCACCGCCGAGGATCACGAACCACGCGGCCGTGCCGTAACCGCTGGCCTGGCTCTGATCGTGACCGAGCAGACCACGCACCACCAGCACGATCGCCACCGTCACCGCGACGGCGCCCTCCAAGGCCACCAGCCCACCGGCGCCACGCACCGTGCCCGGCACCGTTCCGACGTCATCTCGCTCAGCCACCCGACCAGGGTAGGTCGCGGGGTCGACGGCCGTGGCATCGGCCGAGCCGGTAACCCCGCTGAATTAAGGTGCGTAGGTGCGGACGTTGTTGATCGTGAATCCGAATGCCACCTCTACCACCGCGGCCACCAGGGATCTGCTGGCCCACGCGCTGGAGAGCCGGACGCAGTTGACCGTCGCCCATACCCAGCATCGAGGCCACGCCGCCGAGCTCGCCCAGTGGGCGGCGACCAATGAGATGGATCTCATCGTGGTGCACGGCGGCGACGGCACCGTCAACGAGACGATCAACGGCTTCCTGCCGCTGCCGCAGGTGGACGACGGCCAGGCGTGGCGGCCGCGGCTCGGCGTGATCCCCGGCGGCTCGGCCAACGTCTTCGCCCGCGCGCTCGGCCTCAAACCCGATCCGGTCGCGGCCACCAATCAGCTCATCGACCTGCTGTCGGTGAACGACGACCGACGCATCGGTCTCGGCATCGCCGACGATCGCTGGTTCTGCTTCAGCGCGGGCGTCGGCCTGGACGCCGACGTCTGCGAGGCCATCGACGCCAGCCGCGCGAACGGCAAAGCCGCCACGCCGGTGCGGTATCTGGCGACCACGGTGCGTCAGTTCTTCCGGGCCAAACGGCACAAGCCCGAGGCCACCGTCATCGTTCCCGGACACGACCCGGTCGAGGGCGTGCATTACGCATTCGTGACCAACACCAGTCCGTGGACCTATCTGAACGCCACCCCGGTGCGCACCAACCCCGGCACCGCCTTCGAATCCGGGCTCGGCGTGTTCGCGATGCGCTCCATGGCGTTGCTGCCGACGTTGCGGGTCGCCGGGCAACTTCTGGCACCGAACGGAAACCCGAAGTCACGCAAATTGTTTCGCGAAGACGACGTGGCGTCGGTGCGAATCGAGACCGATCAGCAGATCGGCCTGCAAATCGATGGCGACTTTATCGGCAAACGCAACGTGGTGGATTTCACCGCGGTCCCCGACGTGCTGGAAGTCGTCGCGCCGCGCCCGTCCTGAGACTCGCCGGAGTGAAAAACATCGCCGTTGTGCTGCGAAAACCCGGCGGAGCGAGTACAAAGGACCGGGCAGGCTCCCCATGCGGGACCTTCAGAGCGTGAGCTTCCCCACGGTGCACCGGATACCTATTGACATCTACGGTGTTCGTGAAAGCATTCACAAGCAACCGTGCGGAAACATTCAGGTCGCACAAGTGAACGATCCACAAACCATCGGCGCCATTTGTGGCGCCCAGTAAAGGAGCAGAGGAATGGACTGGCGCCACAAGGCCATCTGTCGCGACGAGGACCCCGAACTGTTCTTCCCGGTGGGTAACAGTGGTCCGGCGCTCGCGCAGATTGCCGATGCCAAGCTGGTCTGCGCTCGTTGCCCGGTAACCGCCGACTGCCTGTCGTGGGCCCTGAAGTCCGGACAGGATGCCGGTGTGTGGGGAGGCATGAGCGAAGACGAGCGTCGGGCGCTCAAACGCCGCAACGCGCGCACCCGCACCCGCACGGTCGTCTGACCCTCGGTCAGACGAGCGATTCGGGCCCCAGCCCGGACCCGAATCGCATTCGGCCCGGCACCCAAGAGGTGCCGGGCTTGTTGTTTGTCGGGCTCTGTTTATTTTGCGGCGAACTTTGGGGCTCGGTCTCGCTTCGCTCGAAAATTGGGTTGACCAGTCGCTGACCTTGGGTTCCGCGGGTCGATAGTTCAGCGTCCCGAACGCCGCCCCAGTGGAACCCGCAGCACCGCGTCCGTGCCGATGTCGGCACCGGGATGCAGGCCGATGGAACCGCCGAGCTCGGCCGTGACCAGCGTCCGGACGATCTGCAGGCCGAGCCGGTCGGAGGATTCCAGACTGAAACCGGGCGGCAGGCCGCGACCGTCGTCGCTGATGATGACGTCGAGCCAGCGGGCCGAACGCTCCGATCGAATCGTCACGGTACCGTTCTCGCCGGCATCGAAGGCGTGCTCGATGGCGTTCTGCACCAGCTCGGTCAGCACCATCACCAGCGGTGTCGCCCGCTCGGCGGAGAACACGCCGAGCGAACCGGCCCGTCGCACCTTGATCCGTGCGGTGTGCACGGTCGCGACGTCGGCCATGATCGGCAGCAAACGGTCCACCACTTCGTCGAGGTCGACCTCTTCGTCCACCGACATCGACAGCATCTCGTGCACCGAGGCGATGGAGGTGACTCGGCGGACCGATTCGGTCAGCGCGACCTGCGCCTCTTCGTTCTCGGTGCGGCGGGCCTGCAACCGCAGCAGCGCGGCCACGGTTTGCAGATTGTTCTTCACCCGGTGATGGATCTCCCGGATCGTGGCGTCCTTGCTCAGTAGCGCGCGGTCGCGGCGCTTGACCTCGGTGACGTCGCGCACCAGCACCGCCGCACCGGCCAACTCACCGTGCGGGCGCAGCACCAGGGTGCGCAACAGCACTGTCGCACCCCTGGCCTCGACCTCCATCCGGCGCCCGGTGCGTCCGGCCAGCGCGGCCTGGATATCGCCGACCACTTCCTGGGCGTCGAACGGGTCGGTGATCAGCGAACGCGTGGTGACAGCCAGATCCTGCCCGGCCAGATCGGCTTGCAGGCCCATCCGGTGATAGGCGGAAAGGGCATTGGGACTGGCGTAGGTGACGATGCCCTCGGTGTCGAGCCGGATGAAACCGTCGCCCGCGCGCGGGCTGGAATGGGTGGCGGCACGATCCTCGGTGGTCGGGAAGGTGCCGTCGGCGATCATCTGGCACAGGTCGTCGGCGCAGGCCACATAGGCGATCTCCAGGGTGCTGCGCACCTTGGACCGTTGCAGGTCGGTGTCGCGGCTCAATACCGCGATCACATCGTCGCCGCAGCGCACCGGGATGGCTTCGCGGATGGCGTCCACCGGATACGGGTGGTAGACGCCCTTGGCGTCGGCCTCACCGTCGGTGCGCACGATCCGGCCGGTGGTCAGGGCCTCGAACACCTGCGGATGTTCCGTCCGCAGCGCCTGGGTCCCGACGAGATCCTCGTAATGCACGGTGGGCGCGGTGGTGGGCCTGCACTGCGCCACACACACGATGTCGGCGCCGTCGGTGACGGGCCCCGCACCCACCCACAGCAGCAGATCGGCGAAGGACAGATCCGCGAGCAACTGCCAATCCCCCACTACCCGTTGCAGATGGTCCACCGCGACGCCGGGTAGATCGGTGTGTTCGGCCAGCAGTTCGCTCAGTGTCGCCATGATCGATCAGTCGCTCGGTTCCGCTCGGCGCTCAGGAGATGACGGCGATCAGATCGCCCTGCTGTAGCACCTGACCGGGGGTGACCGCGATCGAGGTGACCTCGCCGCCGACCTCGGTGATCACCGGAATCTCCATCTTCATCGACTCGAGCAGCACCAGAGTCTGGTCATGGGTCACCCGGTCACCGACCGCGACCTCCACCGTCAGCACGGTCGAGACCATCTCCGCACGCACTTCCTCAGCCATGACACCCCGTTCGCCTCTGTTCTATGGGTCACCGCCATGGGCGGTGAGGTCCCGCTGACGATATAGCCAATCACACTCCCGGCCACGGCCTTCGCCGAGGAATCCCCCGGCGGCCGCCGCGGGGGTGTGCGGTAGATTGACACGGGCCCCGCACCGGCGGGGAGGATTCGTCTTTCCCCGCGCACGCGGGAGGACTGTCCCAATTGTCGACGAGTTCCCCGCGCAGGCGGGGGTGATCCGGGAGCTACCGATGGGTAAACGTGGCCGTAAGAAGCGCAGCCGCAAGGGCAACGCCGCCAACCATGGCAAGCGTCCGAACGCCTGACGCGCGTTCGCTCGGTCTTCGACCGAAAAACGAGCGGCACGTCACTTCCTGACGGAAGGACGTGCCGCTCGTTCGTTTTCCGGGTGCCGGACTCCCTCAGGACTCCGCCGGCTCGATGCGGGTGGTCTCCTGGCGCATCGTCACCGACCGCCGGATCTCCACGGTCAACCTGTCGCGCAGCGAATCCGGCGCCCGGTCGCCGCCACATTTGCGGCTCAGCAGGCCCTTGAGCTTCTCCTCGATGCCGTAGGCCTCGATGCACGGCGCGCAGTGATCCATATGGTGCTGTAGCCGCGCACGGGTCGAGTCGTCGCATTCACCGTCGAGCATCAGCCACACATCGGCGAGTACCGCCGTGCAGTCGAGCTCCATGTCGGGATCGTGCTCGGCGCTCACTGCTTGACCTCCTGGCGCACCGTGTCCGCGGTGGACGCGGACGTTACGTCTGACGTGCCCCCGGCGCGGTTGAATCCACGTTCGCGCGCCACGTCGGCGAGCAAACCCTTCAATTGCTTACGGCCGCGATGCAGCCGGGACATCACCGTACCGATTGGAGTGCCCATGATGTCGGCGATCTCCTTGTACGGGAAGCCTTCGACATCGGCGTAGTACACCGCCATCCGGAATTCCTCCGGCAGCTCCTGCAACGCGGCCTTGATGTCATCGTCGGGCAGCGCGTCCAGCGCCTCCACCTCGGCCGAACGCAGACCGGTCGAGGTGTGCTCGGCGGTCGCGGCCAGCTGCCAGTCGGTGATCTCGTCGGTCGGGTACTGCGCGGGCTGACGCTGCTTCTTGCGATAGGAGTTGATGTAGGTGTTGGTCAGGATCCGATACAGCCAGGCACGCAGGTTGGTGCCCTCTTTGAAGGACTTGAAGCCCTGGTAGGCCTTGACGTAGGTCTCCTGAACCAGGTCCTCGGCATCGGCCGGGTTCCTGGTCATACGCAGCGCGGCGCCGTAGAGCTGGTCGAGCAGCGGGAGCGCGTCGCGCTCGAACCGCTGAGCCAGCGCGGTCGGATCCTCCGCCACGTCTTCGTCGCTCGTCACAGGTGTCCCTTCGATCGGCGTCCCCGCCAAATCTACCGGCACCACTGTTGCCGCCGGGAACCGAGCTTGCGGGACCTCGGTCCACACCGGGCGTTCTTCGACCAGAACGGGCAAAGCTCCTCCTTCATGGACTGCGCCGGACCAGCGCGGCGGCGGAATGCGAGCCGTCACGCACTCCTGCGGGGATCACGCGCGATCGCTGTACCGATGCAACAGAGGAACCCCGCGCCGTGTTCCCGAACCCGCATCGAGCGGTCGCCGTCGACGCCGTATCCGGTAGCGGCACCGGTTCGTCGCGGCGGGCCGCGAACGGTGCGGGCGCGCCTCGGCCGCGAAATCGGCTCGACAGCGGCTTTAGGGTGACCGATATGGCAGGAGCTTCCACCCCCGCGATCCGCACCCTGGTGCGCGCCGCGGCCGAGCATCGGGTGCACGCCTACACCCATGACCCACGCACCGATTCCTATGGCACCGAGGCGGTCGACGCCCTCGCGGCCGAGCTGGGCCTCGATCCAGCCCAGATCTTCAAGACACTGGTGCTGGAGCTGTCGACCGGGTCGCTGGCGGTCGCGGTGCTGCCGGTGCCGCAGAGCCTGTCGCTGAAGGCGGCCGCCGCGGCACTCGGCGCGCCCAAGGCCGCCATGGCCGACCGGGGGAAGGCCGAGCGCAGTACCGGCTATGTGCTCGGCGGGATCTCGCCGCTGGGCCAGCGCAAGACGTTGCCGACCGTCGTCGACGCCTCGGCGAAGCGCTGGGAACGTGTTCTGTGCAGCGCGGGCCGGCGCGGTCTCGAGATCGAGCTGGCACCGGCCGACCTGATCCGGCTGACCGATGCGGTCGTCGCGCCGGTGGCGGCGAGCTGAAACTCGGTGTCGTCAGGCAGGAAACGCGAGGCGCCACGCCGGTAAACCTCGCCTCGGGCGGTTCGGTGTGCGTCAATTGAAGCGCCAAGTTTCCGACCGATCCGAGGATGTGATGCGAATGTCCCCGCGCCAACGTCTGCGCACCACGATCGTCGCCCTGTCCGGGGCGTTGATCCTGGCCGCGGGCCCCGCGGTGCTGTCGGCCCCGGCCGCGGTCGCCGCGCCGCAGGGTGGCCAGCCCTCCTACCCGTTCGACGGTGGGGAAGACGGCGGCACCGCCCACGAGCCGAAGAAGGACGAGCGCGCCCAGCGCGCCGAGGAATTCGGCGGCGGGCTCGCCAGCGAGGTCATCGATCTGGCCGCGAACATCCTCAAATGCGGTTTGAACGTCGTGACGCCGACGGTGGGGTGCTCGATCTGAGCTGAACTCCCCGGGCTCGGGCGGGCGTCTCGGTGACTTCCGAGGCGCCCGCGCTGTTCGGTGAACCCGCATCGTTCACTCGGCGACAGAACCCAGAGCTGCGCGTGCCGCCACGCACGGCGACGACGGCCCGATGACCTGCCTCCGCCGGTGCGCGATCACCCGCTTTCCCGGCACGCGCCGACGGCCCTCACAGCAAGCTGATCTGCTCCGAGGGTTCCTCCGCCGGCTCCAACAGTTCCGGGCCGTTGTTGCGCACGCTGTTGACCAGCGGCGACACCGGCCGCGCGGTGATACCGGCGACCAGCTCCGGCGTCGGTGGCTCCAGCAGGTCGGCGGGCGCGGGATGATCCGGGTCCAGCCAGGCGTCCCAGTGTTCGCGCGGCATCGGCAGCGGCATCCGGTCGTGGATACGGGTGAGATCGCCGACGGCGTCGGTGGTCAGGATGGTGCACGACAGCAGCGGCTCGGCCTCGGGCAGGCTGCGGTCGCGCCACACCGACCACAACCCCGCCATGTACAGCCGCGAACCATCGGCGGCCGACATGAAGTAGGGATGCTTGACGACCTTGCTCTTGGCGCCGGACGGATCCGGCTGCACCAGCCACTCGTACCAGCCGTCCATCGGCACCAGGCACCGCCGATACTTCACCGCGTCCCGGAACGACGGGGTGGTGGCGGCCTTGTCGGCGCGCGCGTTGAACAGGGGTTTGCCCTTCACCGGCACGCCCGGCTCGGCCGCTTTGGTCCAATGCGGGATCAGCCCCCACCGCATCCGGCGGATCCGCAGGCGCGGGTCGTCGTCGGGGTGGTCGTGGTCGTGGCGTTCGACCACGGTGAGCACCTGGGTCGTCGGGGCGACGTTGTAATTCGCGCCGCCGCGATCGGAGTCCGCCGAGCCGGGTTCGGCACCGGTCTCATCGATCGCGTCGAGTTCGACCGCGAGCCGGCCGGGATCGGTCGTCGTCGCATAGCGTCCGCACATATCCCGATACTGCCACCGGACACCGACACCGGCGGTGAACTTCGCGCCGCGCAGCCGGTTCACCCCGGCGGGCCGCTGGGCAAATCCGCCCGCGACCTGCGGATCGCTGCTAGCGTGAGCGGAATCTGACGAAGAGGAGAGATCCATGCTTCGATCCAGTTTCTTCCGTATCGGCATCGCCAGAATCTGCGCGGCCGTCGCGCTCGGCGTCCTCACCGCCACCGCATTGCCCGCCGTCGCCGCCGCACAGGAGCCGCGACCACCGGTCGACCTGAACACCTCGGTGTCGGGTTCCACCATCGACTACACCATCGACAATGTCCCCAACCGGCGCGACACGTTCCCGGTCATCCGCGGCGAATGCACCACCGCCGTGGTGAACGTCCTCGTCGCCGCACCCATCCTCGCGCCCGCCGCCATCGACACCCTCAGCGGACGTGAGCCGGATGTATTCGCGCTGTTGCAACGCCTGATCGCCGAGGGCGCGCTCACCGCCGGACCTCGGATCCAGCTCGCGTCCTCGACCGGGCAGATCAGCGGATCGTTCACCGACATCCCGCGCGGGGTCTATGTGGTGGGCACGATCTGCAACATCAATCCGCTCGGCGGGGAATTCGATCCGAATCTGTTCGATTTCTCGCCCTCGGTGGTCGTCGACATGCGCTCGGGTTCATCGGCTCCGGTGCCCGCGCCCGTGCCGTGAACGCTCGAATCCCGCTGTGGGGAACGGACTTCCATCAAGGGAATGCCCGCCGATGCCGGGACCGAGGCGCAGAAGGCGCGCATACTGACGGGGATGACGCCGGCGAGGGCCGACTCGATCGACCCGAACTGGTGACACCCTGAGAGTAATGTCATAACATTCTCTCAACGAGTCGGAGGGTTTCCTCCGGCCCGCTCGGCATGCGCCCGACAAGCCACGCCACCACCCAGCGCGCCCAGGCGGACCGTCCGGGCGCCCGGCATGAGGAGCCCCTGTGACAACGACCGACGCCGCCCCCGCGGAAAAGGTGCTCACCTCGGTCGACCCCGCCTCCGGCGCGACCCTGGCCACCTACCCGATCGCCGACGACGACGCCGTGCGCGCCGCCGTCGCCACCGCCCGCAAGGCCGCAGAGACCTGGGCCGCGCTCGATTTCGACGAGCGCCGCAAAGCGCTGCTGCGCTGGTCGAGCCGGCTGGTCGCCGATTCCGATGAGTTCTGCGCGCTGATCCATGCCGAGAACGGCAAACCGCTCGACGACGCCTTCCTCGAGCTGATGCTCGCCCTCGAACACATCGCCTGGGCGGCCAAGCACGCCAAGAAGGTGCTTGCGCCCAAGAAGATCTCCCCCGGCGCGCTGATGTCGAACTTCTCGGCCCGGCTCGAGCAGCGCCCGCTGGGCGTGGTCGGCGTGATCGGCCCGTGGAACTACCCCGTCTACACCCCCAACGGATCCATCGCCTACGCGCTCGCCGCCGGCAACACCGTGGTGTTCAAGCCCAGCGAATACTCCACCGGCATCGGCAATTTCCTCGCCGAGGCGTTCACCAAGGCCAATCCGGACCTGCCGAAAGGCGTGTTCGCCACGGTCAACGGCTACGGCGCGACCGGCGCGGCACTGGTGCGGGCAGGCGTGGACAAGATCGCGTTCACCGGCTCGCCCGGCACCGGCCGCAAGATCATGGCCGCCGCGGCCGAGTCGCTCACCCCGGTGCTGCTCGAATGCGGCGGCAAGGACGCGGTGATCGTGGCCCCGGACGCGGATGTGAAGGCCGCGGCCGACGCCGTGGCCTGGGGCGCCACCTCCAACAGCGGCCAGACCTGCGCGGGCGTCGAACGCGTCTATGTGCACCGCTCGGTGCGCGAGGAATTCGTGGCCGAGGTGCGCCGCATCCTCACCGATGTCAAGCCCGGCGCCGAGGCGGGCGCCAACTACGGCCCGATGACGATGCCGAGCCAGGTGGATATCGTGCGCCGCCACATCGACGACGCCATCGCCAAGGGCGCCACCGCCGTGGTCGGCGGACCGGAATCGGTTAAGGCGCCGTTCATCGAGCCGGTCGTGCTGCTGGACGCCCCCGAGGATTCGGCGGCGGTCAAGGAGGAGACCTTCGGTCCGACCATGACCATCCGCACCGTCGACAGCGTCGATGAGGCGATCGAGCTGGCCAACGACTCCAGCTACAGCCTCGGCTCTGCGGTGTACTCGCGCAAGCAAGGGCTCGAGATCGCCCGCCGGCTGCGCGCCGGGGCCACCTCGGTGAATTCGGTGCTCGGCTTCGCCGCCATTCCGGGGCTGCCCTTCGGCGGCAGCGGCGATTCCGGCATCGGCCGCATCCATGGCGAGCAGGGTCTGCGCGAGTTCGTCAGCCCCCATTCGATCGCGATCCAGCGGTTCAGCATCCCGGGCATGGCGCTGCTCAGCTACTCGCGCACCCAGTCGACCATGAAACTTCTGCGTCGCCTGGTGCCGGTGTTGCACGGGAGGCACAAGTAACAGATCGGGCGGATTCCACGCCGCCCGTGTATCCGCGCCGCACATAAGCGAAGATGGACTGGTGAATTTCTGGCCAGCGCCCCATGTCGACGCCCCCGTGCACGCGACCGTGACCCTGCCCGGATCGAAATCGATCACCAATAGAGCACTGATCCTGGCCGCGCTCGCCGAGGGTCCCTCGACGATCACCGGCGCGCTGCGCAGCCGCGACACCAACTTGATGATCGAGGCGCTGCGTGGTCTCGGCGTGCGGATCGACGGGGACGCCGAAACCCTCACCGTCACCCCGGGCGACCTGCGTGGCGGCGCCGTCGATTGCGGGCTGGCGGGCACGGTGATGCGGTTCCTGCCGCCGCTGGCCACTCTCGCCACCGGCGCGGTGGCCTTCGACGGGGACGCGCAGGCCAGGGTCCGCCCGCTGCGCACCATCCTGGACGCGCTGCGTGGGCTCGGTGCGCGGATCGAGGGCGACGCACTGCCGTTCACCGTGCACGGCACCGGATCGCTGCGCGGTGGGGCGGTCACCATCGACGCGTCGGGTTCCTCGCAGTTCGTCTCCGGCCTGCTGCTGTCGGCGGCCTGCTTCGACGAGGGGATCACCGTTCACCACGACGGCAAGGCGCTGCCGTCGATGCCGCATATCGAGATGACGGTGGAGATGCTGCGCCGCGCCGACGTCGAGGTCCAGGCGCCTGCCGACAGCCGCAAGGAGCAGACCTGGACGGTCACGCCGGGCGCCATCGCCGCGGTGGACTGGGATGTGGAGCCGGACCTGTCCAACGCGACGCCGTTCCTGGCCGCGGCGGCGGTCACCGGCGGCAGCGTCAGCATCCCGCACTGGCCGCGGCTGACCACCCAACCCGGTGACGTCATTCGCGAGATCCTGGTGCGGATGGGCGCCGAGGCGCGCATCTTCGACGGTGTGCTGACCGTCAGCGGGCCGGATCGGCTCGCAGGCATCGATATCGACCTGCACGACGTCGGTGAACTCACCCCCACCGTCGCCGCGCTGGCGGCCCTCGCCGATTCGCCGTCCTACCTGCGCGGGATCGCTCATCTGCGCGGCCACGAGACCGACCGCCTGGCCGCGCTGTCGACCGAGATCAACCGGCTCGGCGGCAATGTCATCGAGACCGAGGACGGGCTCGAGATCGTCCCGGCGCCGCTCACCGGCGGCCAATGGCATTCCTACGCCGACCACCGGATGGCCACCGCCGGCGCCATTCTCGGCCTCAGCGTCCCTGGGATCGAGATCGAAGACATCGGCACCACCGCGAAAACGCTGCCGAATTTCGTGGCGCTGTGGGAGCAGATGCTCGATCCCGCCGATCAGGGAGCGGTGCGCTGAGCCGGCGCGGCCGCTCCCTCGCCGGCTACGACGAATCCGATGTGCGGGTACGTCCCGGCAAGAGCTCGCGTCCGCGAACCAAGACCCGCCCGCAGCACAACGACGCCGAAGCCGCCATGGTGGTGTCGGTGGATCGCGGCCGGTGGGGGTGTGTGCTCGACGGCGACCCGGATCGCCTGATCGTCGCCATGCGGGCGCGTGAACTCGGCCGCACCCCGATCGTCGTCGGCGATCAGGTCGACGTCGTCGGGGATCTGTCCGGCAAACCCGACACGCTGGCCCGGATCGTGCGCGTGGCCGAACGGCGAACGGTGTTGCGCCGCACCGCCGATGACACCGATCCGTTCGAACGGGTGGTGGTGGCCAATGCCGAACGCCTGTTCATCGTCGTCGCGCTGGCCGATCCGCCGCCGCGCACCGGTTTCGTCGAACGCGCCATGGTCGCCGCGTATGCCGGTGGCCTGCAACCGATCCTGTGCCTGACCAAACACGATCTGGCCGCGGATTCCGAGTTCGCCGCCCTCTTCGACGATCTCGACCTGACCATCGTCTACGGCGGCGTCGACGACCCCATCGAGCCGGTGCTCGACTTGCTCACCGGCCACCTCACCGCCTTCATCGGCCACTCCGGCGTCGGCAAGTCCACTCTCGTCAATCGGCTGGTACCCGATGCCGACCGAGCTGTCGGCGAGGTCTCCGGCGTCGGCAAGGGCAAACACACCTCCACCCAATCGGTAGCCCTGCCACTACCCAGCGGCGGCTGGGTCATCGACACCCCCGGCGTGCGCTCCTTCGGCCTGGCCCACATCACCCCCGACGACGTCATCGCCGCCTTCACCGACCTCGCCGACGCCATCGAGGACTGCCCCCGAGGATGCACCCATCTCGGCCCACCCGCCGACCCGGAATGCGCCCTGGACCAGCTGCCCGGCAAGGAACGCCGAGTGGCGGCGATCCGTCAGCTGCTGACGGCGTTGAATTCCAACGACCCCTGGTAGCCGGGCGTGGCACTGTCTACGGGTCACGGCAGGTACGCGGCCAGCTCCTCACTGACGACGGCCGCCTGCCCGCACGACTCGCCGACCGCCGGTTTCCCACCGTGCAGGCGCAGCGAGAACATGACGCTGCCGCCGGGCACAACCACTGGAGCATGCCGCGCTCACAGGGATCGGTATATCTCCCTGCGGTGACCGGCGTGAACCACGAGAATGACGAGACGACCGTCATCGACTCGATAGACAGCCCGGTAGTTGCCGTAGCGGATCCGGTACAGCCCGGCATAACCCGTCAGGGGCTTCACCGCATGGTTAATCGCGTAAGGATCATCGCCGAGTGTCGTCAGCGCGTTGAGCAGCCCAATCGCATCCGCCTGCGGGATCGCCCGCAAACTCCGCCGGGCCGCCGGGCGGAACTCGAAGGCATATTTCATGCCGCGCCGGACTTCGGTTCCTGCAGAACCTCGGAATACATCTCAGTGAGACTGACACCGGGCGCGTCCCCGTCTTCGGCCATGGCCTCGACAGCCATCCGACCAAGCTGCTCGTCTTCCCACTCTTCGAGCTTGTCCAGCATGAACTTCGGAATGAAGGCGCCGACCTCCACCCCGCCGCGGGTGACGACGGTGACTTTGCCGTCCTCAACAGCCGCGTCGACAACCTTGGCGAGGCCTGCCCGGAACTCTCGAATCGTTAGTGAGTCCTCCATACGACAAGTGTACACACATTTGTGTACACAGCGACATATTTCAGGCATGCTGTCAGCACACTGCCCAGCATGACGAAGGCGCCCACGCATTTCCGTGGGCGCCTTCGCTATTGCTCACTCAGTGCTTGCGACGTGTCTTCGGCGCTCGCTTGCCCTTGGCCTGGGCGCGGGCGGCTTCGCGGCGCTCGCGGCGGGTGCCGTGCGAATCGTCGCCGTCGCCGTATTCCTCCGAGGCGCTGTGCACGGCGGCGTGGCCGCCTTCGTCGGGGCCGGAGTAGCTCAGGCCGCGAGGGCCGGAGGTGTCGATACCCTTGGCGCGCAGCGCGGCGGGGGCGCCGTTGGCAGCGGGGTGAGCAGGAGCCGCGGGCACCGGTGCCGGTGCGCCGGCGCCGACCGGGGAACGCAGACCCGGCTGGACCGCCACACCTTCCGGCTGCGGCTGCTGCACCTCGACCTGGAGGTTGAACAGGTAGCCGACCGACTCCTCCTTCAGGCCGTCGAGCATCGCGGTGAACATGTCGAAGCCCTCACGCTGGTATTCGACCAGCGGGTCGCGCTGGGCCATCGCGCGCAGGCCGATGCCCTCCTTGAGGTAGTCCATCTCGTAGAGATGTTCGCGCCACTTGTGGTCGAGCACCTGCAACAACACCTGGCGTTCGAGGGTGCGCATGCTGCCCTCGCCGGCCAGGCCGTCGATCTCGGCCTCGCGCTTGGCGTAGGCGTCGTGCGCGTCCTGCAGCAGCGCCTCGAGTAGCTCCTCGCGGGTGAGTTCGCCGGCCTCGCCGATGCCGGTCTCGCCGACCAGCTCCTTGTAGTCCAGGCCGACCGGGTACAACATCTTCAGTGCGGTCCAGAGCTTTTCCAGATCCCAGTCCTCGACATAGCCCTCGGCGGTGGCGCCGTCGACGTAGGCGGTGATCACGTCGGTGATCATCTCCTGGACCTGGCCCTCCATGTCCTCACCGCGCAGGATCCGGTTGCGCTCGCCGTAGATGACGGTGCGCTGCTGGTTCATCACCTCGTCGTATTTGAGGACGTTCTTGCGGATCTCGAAGTTCTGCTGCTCGACCTGGGTCTGTGCGCTCTTGATGGCCTTGGAGACCATCTTCGCCTCGATCGGCACGTCATCGGGCAGGTTCAGCCTGGTCATGATGGCTTCGAGCGCGGCACCGTTGAAGCGGCGCATGAGCTCGTCGCCGAGCGACAGGTAGAACCGCGACTCACCCGGGTCGCCCTGACGGCCGGCGCGACCACGCAGCTGGTTGTCGATACGACGCGACTCGTGCCGCTCGGTGCCGAGCACGTACAGCCCGCCCGCCTCGCGCACCCTGTCGGCGTCTTCGGCGGTCTGCGCCTTGACCTGTTCGAGGGTCGGCAGCCACGCGGCCTCGTACTCCTCGGGGGTGTTCACCGGGTCCAGGCCCTGCTTGCGCAGCATGATGTCGGTGATGATGTCGGGGTTGCCGCCGAGCACGACGTCGGTACCACGACCGGCCATGTTGGTCGCCACCGTGACCGCGCCGGGGCGGCCGGCCTCGGCGATGATCTCGGCTTCCTTCTCGTGGAACTTCGCGTTCAGCACGTTGTGCGCGATACCGCGCTTGGTGAACTGCTTGGACAGGTACTCCGAGCGTTCGACGCTGGTGGTACCGATCAGCACCGGCTGGCCCTTTTCGTGCCGCTCGACGACATCGTCGACCACGGCGGCGAACTTGGATTCCTCGGTCTTGTAGATGAGGTCGGCCTGGTCGGCGCGGATCATCGGCTTGTTGGTGGGAATCGGGATGACGCCGAGGTTGTAGATCTGGTGCAGCTCGGCCGCCTCGGTCTCGGCGGTACCGGTCATGCCCGAGAGCTTCTCGTAGAGGCGGAAGTAGTTCTGCAGCGTGATGGTGGCCAGCGTCTGGTTCTCCGGCTGGATCTCGACGCCTTCCTTGGCCTCGATCGCCTGGTGCATGCCCTCGTTGTAGCGGCGACCGACCAGGATGCGGCCGGTGAACTCGTCGACGATGATCACTTCGCCGTCGCGGACGATGTAGTCCTTGTCGCGCTGGTAGAGCTCCTTGGCCTTGATGGCGTTGTTCAGGTAGCTCACCAACGGCGAGTTGGCGGCCTCGTAGAGGTTGTCGATGCCGAGCTGATCTTCGACGAATTCGACACCGGCCTCGTGCACGCCGATGGTGCGCTTCTTGATGTCGACCTCGTAGTGCAGGTCCTTCTTCAGCAGCGGCGCGATCCGCGCGAATTCGGCGTACCACTTCGAGGAGGCGTCGGCCGGACCGGAGATGATCAGCGGGGTGCGGGCCTCGTCGATGAGGATGGAGTCGACCTCGTCGACCACGGCGAAGTTGTGCCCGCGCTGGACCAGATCCTCCAGCGAATGGGTCATGTTGTCGCGCAGGTAGTCGAAGCCGAACTCGTTGTTGGTGCCGTAGGTGATGTCGGCGTTGTAGGCCAGGCGCCGCTGCGCGGGCGTCATGCCGGACAGGATCGAGCCGACCTCGAGCCCGAGGAAACGGTGCACGCGGCCCATCCACTCGGAGTCACGCTTGGCGAGGTAGTCGTTGGTGGTGACGATGTGCACGCCGTCGCCGCTGATGGCGTTGAGGTAGGCGGGCAGCACCGAGGTCAGGGTCTTGCCCTCACCGGTCTTCATCTCGGCGATATTGCCCAGGTGCAACGCGGCGCCACCCATGATCTGCACCTTGTAGTGCTTCTGGTTCAGCACCCGCCACGATGCTTCGCGGGCCACCGCGAACGCTTCCAGCAGCAGGTCGTCGAGGGTTTCGCCGTCGGCGTAGCGCTGCTTGAACTCGTCGGTTTTGGCGCGCAGCTCGTCGTCGGTGAAGTCTTCGTAGTCGGACTCGAGTGCGAGAACCTCGTCGGCGAGATGGGACAGCCGCTTGACCATGCGACCCTCACCAATCCGTAGCAACCTCGTCAGTGTCAGCGCAGGCACGGGTCTCGTCAGTCCTCTGGTCGGTGTGTCGTCGTGTCCCCGGCCCCCCGGGCCGGTACGCACGGCCCGCGTGGTGCGGAAGCCGCAGCTCGCTTCATGGTAATGCGGCACCCATGGTAGGCGCCGTGGTCAGCCGCTTGCAGGGCCGGGCCGAGGACGGGCGAGGCAACCACCGCCACACGCGGTGTCGATGTGGATGAACCCAACGGTACCCGTGCACGACGTATTCGCGGGAGATGCCACAGAATGGGACAAGAATCGATGTGGCGGGACCACAATGGTCGGGACGGGCTGCTCGCGGAGGCGGCACGGGAAGGAGCATCGGGCAGCGTGATCACGAGGCTGACGCCGCAGGACGCGTCCTTCTATCGACTCGAGTCGAGCAGCAACCCGATCCACATCGGCTCTCTCGCGATCCTCCAGAACACCACCGCCGATTCCGGCGACGGCCACAACAAGCCCGTGCTCGACTACGACCGCCTGGTCGATCTGGTCGAATCCCGGCTGTCGCTGGTGCCGCGCTACCGCAGGAAGGTGCGCGAGATCCCGCTCTCGCTCGGCAGGCCGGTATGGGTAGAAGACAGCCGCTTCGATATCAACTACCACATCCGCCGCTCCGCGCTCCCGGCTCCCGGCACCGACGAGCAGCTGCACGAACTGGTGGCCCGGTTGTCCTCGCGTCCACTGGATCAGGGCAGGCCGCTGTGGGAGATGTATCTGATCGAGGGCCTGTCGGGTGGACGCTGCGCGATCTTCACCAAATCCCATTCCGCCCTGGTGGACGGCGAGGGCGCGCTGGAGATCGGGCACGTCATCCTGGATGCGGGCACCTCACCGCGCGGCTTCGCCGACGACGCCTGGTGCGCTCCGCGCGAGCCCAGCGATATTGAACTGCTGGTCGGCGCGCTGACCCAGCTGGCCGGCCAGCCCAGCGAGGCGATCGAGGTGCTGCGCGAAGCGGGGTCGAGCGGCTTCGGGCTGATCGGCGCGGCGGGACGTGCGGTCGATTCGGTGGTGTCGACGGTGCGGTCGGTCACCACCGGCGCTCCGGACAGCCCGCTCAATGCCCGCACCTCCCGGCAACGCCGCTTCGACGTCGTCACCACCGGGCTCGAGGACTATCGCAAGATCAAGCGCCGCTTCGACTGCTCGATCAACGACGCGATCCTCGCGGTGGTCACCGGAGCCCTGCGCAATTGGCTGCTCTCCCGCGGGGAGGCACTGGTCGATTCGAGCGTGCTGCGGGCGGTGGTGCCGATGTCGGTCTACGTCGACGGCGCCGACCACACACGCAACCCGGCCGGTGAGGTGTCCTCGTTCCTCATCGATCTGCCCGTCGGTGAACCCAACCCGGTGATCCGGCTCTCCCATATCTCGCACGCCACCGAGGCCACCGCCAGGAGCCGGCGCGGTGTGCGGGCGCGCACACTGGTGCATCTGGCGGGGTTCGCCCCGGCCAGCCTGCACGCGATGAGTGTGCGGGCGGCGAGTACCTTCGCAGAACACACGTTCAATCTGGTGATCACCAACGCGCCGGGTCCGCAGACGCCGATGTATGTCGGCGGCGCGCGGATGCTGGAGATGTATCCGGTGTCGCCGTTGCTGCGTAATCAGGTGACGAGCATCGGGATCACGTCCTATGACGGGCGGGTCTTCTACGGGCTCAACGCCGATCGCGACGCGATGGCCGATATCGGGGTGCTGTCGGCGTCGGTGCACGAATCCATGGAGGAGATGCTCGGTGCCTGCCTCTGAGAGCAAGCTGCGCGTCTATGTGCCCGCGACCGTGCCGATGCTGCGCGAACTGGTCGACCAGCGTGAGCTGCGCGCGGTCGGCGCGACCGCGTTCGCGGTCACCCCGGCACTTCGGGAGGCCTATGCCTCCGGCGACGACGAGGAGCTGGCCGAGGTGGCCATGGGCGAGGCCGCCCGCGCCGCGCTGCGGTTGATCGCCGCCGAGCGCGACGCCATCACCGAGGCCATGGCCGCAGGCGACGACCCCGACGACGCCGCGCCCGCCGCCCTGCCGGACGCCCCGATCTACCGCAGGGCGGTGATCGCCGCCGACGTCACCGGCGCGAAGTTGCGCCCCGACCTCGACGACGCCGTGGTGCGCCTGTCCGGTCCGATCACCTACGACCGGATCGCCTCCGTGCACGTCGACCTGGCCGACGCCGAACCGGCGGTCGCCAAGGCGGTCGACGTCATCGATGCCGCCGACCTCGGCGATCCCGATGCCGAGTTCGTCCTCGGAGACGCCGAAGATCATCAGCTGGCCTGGTACGCCGCCCAGGAACTGCCGTTCCTGCTCGAATTGCTCTGAGCGGAGTGAATCGTCCGCGGTCCTGACACCGCCGCACCGAACCGTTAACCTACGATGCCGTAACCTTGCGGACAGGCGGTGGACCGGTCCGCCCACGATCAGGGAGACGAACGGCAGCGATGGTTTTCAAGAATGTCCGCGATTGGCTCGAGGCACCGGCCGCGAGCGTCGCCGAGCGCGGCGGACGGTTGAACGTGCTGCGCGGCGCGGCGGCCAGGGTGACCACCCCGCTGCTGCCCGACGACTACTTGCATCTGGCCAACCCGCTGTGGTCGGCCAGGGAGCTGCGCGGTCGCATCGTGGACGTGCGCTCGGAGACCGCCGATTCGGCGACCCTGGTGATCAAGCCTGGCTGGGGCTTCGACTTCCAGTACCAGCCGGGCCAGTACATCGGCATCGGCCTGCTGGTCGACGGCCGCTGGCATTGGCGCTCCTACTCGCTGACCTGCCCCCCGGACTGGACCGATTCCGACGCGGGCGGGCGCAAGGGCAAGCAGAAGGTCATCTCCATCGCGGTGAAGGCGATGCCGGAGGGCTTCCTGTCCAGCCATCTGGTCAACGGCGTCCCGGTGGGCACCATCGTGCGCCTGGCCGCACCGCAGGGCTCGTTCGTACTGCCGTATCCGCCGCCGGAGAAGGTGTTGTTCCTCACCGCCGGCAGCGGCATCACTCCGGTGATGTCGATGCTGCGGGCGATGGATCGCCGCGACGTGGTCACCGATGTGGTGCACATCCATTCCGCGCGCACCGCCGAGGACGTCATGTTCGGCGACGAACTGCGCGAGCTGGACACCAAGCATGCCGGCTTCACCGCGCAGCTTCAGCTCACCGGCCAGCAGGGCAAGTTCAGCGTGGCCGCGCTCGACGAACGCATCCCCGATTGGCGCGAACGCCAGACCTGGGCGTGCGGCCCGCTGCCGATGCTCGACGACATCGAAAAGCACTGGGCCGAGGCGGGAATCAGCGAGCGGCTGCACGTCGAGCGGTTCGAGATCGAGCGGTCGGCGGTCGGCGAGGGCGGCACCGTCACCTTCGGCCGCAGCGGCCGCACCACCGAGGTGGACGGCGCAACCAGCCTGCTCGAGGCGGGCGAGGCGGCCGGTGTGCAGATGCCGTTCGGCTGCCGGATGGGCATCTGCCAGACCTGTGTGGTCACCATCGCGTCCGGGCACACCCGCGATCTGCGCAACGGCAACGAGAAGCGCGAAGGCGAGAAGGTCCAGACCTGTGTCTCGGCCGCGGCCGGCGACTGCACCCTCGACGTCTGAACGATGTCGCACCGATCGGACTCCCCTGGATCGGGTGTTCGGCGGGTACCCTCGGGGTAAGTCGACTACGGCCTTCGCGGCCGATCGGATACGGCCCGCCGGGCTGATCGAAGACAGAAGGGACGCCGGTGGCCATCACCGACATCAAAGCCTTTGCCCATCTGACGGCCACCGACATCGAGACCCTCGGACATGAGCTCGATTCCGTGCGCCGCTCGGTGGAGCAGTCGCTGGGCGAACGCGACGCCAAATACATTCGCCGCACCATTGCCGCGCAGCGCGCGCTGGAGGTAGCCGGGCGCGCCGTGCTGTTCGGCAGCCGCAACCGCTGGGCCTGGGTGACGGGCACGGCGTTGCTGTCGGTGGCCAAAATCATCGAGAACATGGAGCTCGGCCACAACATCAGCCACGGCCAGTGGGACTGGATGAACGATCCGGAAATCCACTCCACCACCTGGGAATGGGATATGACGGGCCCGTCGGCGCAGTGGCGCAGCGCGCACAACTACTCCCATCACACCTACACCAACGTGCTGGGCAAGGACGAGGACCTCGGCTTCGGCATCCTGCGGATGACCAGGGATGAGCCGTGGCGTCCGGTGCACCTGGTGCAGCCGGTGGCGAACCTGATTCTGGCGGCGACCTTCGAGTGGGGCATCGCGCTGCACGACTGGAGCATCGAGAAGGAACTGGCGGGCGTGCCGAGCCGTCAGTTGAAGTCCGAGCCCAATATCGAGTTCGGGCGCAAGATCGCCCGGCAGGTGGCCAAGGACTTCCTGTTCTATCCGGCGCTCACCGGCCCCGCGTTCATGTCGACGCTCAAGGCCAACGCCACCGCGAATCTGGTCCGCAATCTGTGGGCGTATGCGGTGATCTTCTGCGGTCACTTCCCCGACGGCGCCGAGAAATTCACCATCGAGCAGCTCGAGGACGAGACCAGCGGCGAGTGGTATCTGCGCCAGATGCTCGGCAGCGCCAACTTCAAGGCCGGGCCGGCGATGGCGTTCATGAGCGGCAACCTCTGCTACCAGATCGAGCACCATCTGTTCCCCGACCTGCCGAGCAACCGCTACGCCGAGGTCTCCCAGCGGGTGCGCGAGCTGTGCGACAAGTACGACCTGCCGTACACGACGGGTTCGCTCGGCAAGCAGTACTTGCTGGCGTTCCGCACGATCCACAAGCTCGCCCTTCCGGACCGGTTCCTGCGCCGTACCTCCGACGATGCGCCCGAGACGTCCTCCGAACGCAAGTTCGCCGGGATCACCCTGCCCGCGCCGGTCACCAGCTGGACCGGGACCGAGCATCTGCACTGGTCCATCGACCCCGCCACGGGCCGCCGCCGGGGTCTGCGCTCGGCCATGCACGAGGCGAGAACGGTGCTCCAGGAGAAGGCCAGGCACGAGAAAGAGGTGCTGCGCGAGGCCAAGCGCGCCCTCAAGGAGAAGGCCAGGCACGAGAAGGAAGTGCTGCGCGAGGCCCGGCGTTCGCTGAAGGAGCGGGCCAAGGCCGAACGGGAGGCACTGAAGCGCGAATACCGGCTGCGGCGGGCAGGCAAACTAACAGCCTGACCGGCTGATCGCAATGCGAAATTTGCCACAATATCAGCACGAACTCGATAACCTACGGTCTCGTAACTTACGGTACTGTAACCGCCATGGCGATCTCGGATGTCAAGGAGTACGCGCACCTCACCGAAGCCGATGTGGAAGCACTCGGCGCGGAGTTCGACGCGATTCGGCGGGATATCGAATCCTCGCGTGGTGAACGGGACGCACGCTACATCCGCAATGTCATCAGGTTGCAGCGTGCTCTCGAGATCAGCGGCCGCACCGTGCTGTTCGCCAGCTTCCTACCGCCGGCCTGGCTGGCCGGCGTCGCCCTGCTCGGCACCGCCAAGATCATCGAGAACATGGAGATCGGGCACAACGTCATGCACGGGCAGTGGGACTGGATGAACGATCCGGAGATCCACTCCAGCTCCTGGGAATGGGACAACACCGGCCCGGCCAAGCATTGGAAGCACACCCACAACTACCTGCACCACAAGTACACCAATGTGCTCGGCATGGACGACGACATCGGCTACGGCCTGCTGCGCGTCACCCGCGATCAGCGCTGGAAGCCGTTCTACCTCGGCAACCCGGTCTACAACCTGGTGTTGCAGTTGTTCTTCGAGTACGGCGTCGCCATCCAGCACCTGGAGCTGGGCAAGCTGGCCGCGGGCAAGTACAAGCCGGGCAGCCCCGAGCGGGCCGAGTTCGAACGCAAGCGTTCGGAGGTGCTCACCAAGATCGGTAAGCAGACGCTCAAGGACTACGTCGTGTTCCCGCTGCTGACGGGCCCGGCGTTCTTCAGCACGCTCACCGCCAACCTGGCCGCGAACATGGTCCGCAATGTCTGGACCAACGCCGTCATCTTCTGCGGCCACTTCCCCGACGGCGCGGAGAAGTTCACCAAGGCCGATATCGACAACGAGACCCAGGGCGAGTGGTACCTGCGGCAGATGCTCGGCAGCGCCAACATCTCCGGCGGCCCGGTCATGCACTTCATGACCGGCAACCTGAGCCACCAGATCGAGCACCACATCTTCCCGGACCTGCCGAGCAACCGGTACGCCGAGATCGCGGTGCGGGTGCGCGCGCTGGCCGAGAAGTACGACCTGCCCTACACCACCGGTTCGCTGCCGGTGCAGTACTTCAAGGCGTGGCGCACCATCCTCAAGCTGTCGCTGCCGAACAAGTACCTGCGCGATACCGCCGACGACGCCCCCGAGACCGCGTCCGAGCGCAAGTTCAACGGCAACACCACGCCGAGCTTCGACCCGGTCACCGGCCGTCGTCGCGGCCTGCGCACGGCGTTGGCCGAGGGACGCCGCCGCTTCGCCCGCAGGGCCCTGCCGATCGGCTGATACCGGTTCGTCGAGCGTCCACCCGGCCCGCCTTCACTTCGGTGATGTGCGGGCCGGCCCGGTGACGGCCCCGTGATTGACTCTCCGGGTGAGTGCTCCACAGCTATCCGTGTACGACGCCATCCGGATGCGACGCGATGTCCGCGCCGAATTCACCGGCGAGATCGTCGACGACGACACCCTGTGGCGCCTCCTCGACGCGGCGCATCGCGCGCCGAGCGTGGGCAATTCGCAGCCGTGGGATTTCACCGTGGTGCGTGATCGGCACCGGTTGCGCAGTTTCGCCGAGCACGTCGCGGGCAAGCGCCGCGATTTCCACGACAGCCTGCCGCCGGAGCGCGCGGCGACCTTCGATCCGATCAAGATCGAAGGGATCGAGGAGAGCGGCACCGGGATCGTGGTCACCTACGACCACGATCGGGGCGGGCCGCAAGTACTCGGGCGCGCAACCGTCCCCGAAACCGGTGTCTACTCAGCGGTTCTCGCCATCCAGAACCTCTGGCTGGCCGCGACCGCCGAAGGCATCGGCGTTGGCTGGGTGTCGTTCTACGAACCGGAGTTCCTCGCCGAACTCATCGGCGTCCCGGAGGGGATTCGCCCGATCGCCTGGTTGTGTGTGGGACCGGTGCACGAATTCCAGCAGGTACCCGATCTGGAGCGGTTCGGGTGGCGCACCGGCCGCCCGCTGGACGAGGCGGTCCACCACGAAACCTTCGGGCGGCCGCACCGATCCACCCGCTGAACCACCCCGCGGGAACGCACCATCCGGAAGCGACACGGTCTCCGCGCCGCAGCGGAGGACCGGGCGTTTCCATGGTGACCCGGTCCTCCACCGCTCGGCGCGGCAGGTTCCTCAGATCCGCTCGAGCACCGCCGACGCCCCGATACCGCCCGCCGCGCAGATCCCGAGCAGGGCGGTCTGCTTGTCGGACAGCGCGAGCTCGTTGGCCATGGTCGTCACCATCCGGGCGCCGGTCGCGCCGAACGGGTGGCCGATCGACACCGAGCCGCCGTGCACGTTCAGCCTGTCGATATCGACCTCACCGACGGCAGTATCGCGGTCCAGCCGGGTCTTGGCCCACTCGTCGCTGGCCAGCGCCGACAGCACCGACAGGGTCTGGGCGGCGAATGCCTCGTGGATGTCGACCAGGTCGACGTCGTCCAGCGACATGCCCGCCTTGTCCAGCGCCCGCGGCATGGAGATGGCCGGGCCGATCAGCACCTGGTCGGTGGGATCGACGCTGACGTAGCTCCAGGAACGGAACGCCGCGAGTGGCTGGTAGCCCAGCGCCCGCGCGGTCTCCTCGCTCATCAGCAGCACCGCCGACGCGCCGTCGGTGAGGGGGCTGGCATTGCCCGCGGTGACGCTGCCGTCCTCGGCGAAGACCGGCTTCAGCCTGGCCAGCTTCTCGATACTGGTATCGGCACGGACCAGGCCGTCGCGGGTGATCCTGGCACCGTCCGGGGTGTCGACCGCCAGCACTTCCTGGTCGAACCGGCCGGAGGCGATGGCGGCGGCGGCCCGGTGATGGGAGCGGGCGGCGAACTCGTCCTGGGCGGCCCGGCCGATGCCGTGGATGCGCGCCATCTTCTCCGCCGACTCCCCCATCACCTCGCCGGTGGTGCGTTCGGCGATCTTGGGCCGCGAGGGCAGCAGATCGGTGAACGGCGCCAGCTGGGAGATCGCCGACAGATAGTCCTTGGGCTTCGGCTTGCCCAAGGCCAGCGGGGCCATCGCGTGCACGATCTTCTGCGGCAGCTTGACCTCGGCGCCGCTGGTGGAATCGCTGCCGCCGGCGATCATGATGTCGTATTCACCGCGCTCGATGGCGGCGGCGGCCGAGGTCACCGCCTGCAAACCCGAGGCGCAGGCCCGGGTGACGGTGTAGCCCTCGCAGCCCGGGTCCAGCTTCAGGTCCAGGGCGATCTCCCGCGCGATATTGGGTGCCGCGCTGGGCAGCACCACCCCGCCCCAGACGATCGCCTGCACCTGATCACCGGCCAGGCCGGTGCGTTCCAGCAGTCCGCGTACCGCGATATCGGCGAGGTCGATCGAATCCAGCCGGGTGTAGTCGGTGAACGCGCGCACGAACGGAGTTCGTGCGCCGGAGACGATTACGGCACGGCGAGCAGCCCTGGTTGCCATGCGAATTCCTTTCAGCCATCGGACACTCCAACTTACTCTTAAGTAAGTTATGCGTCGAGGAAATCGCCACGAACGACGAGACCCGGCCGGTGCGCGAAGCACCGGCCGGGTCGCCGGGAATCATCGGATGGCCGTGGCGGCGGTGCTCGAACCGCGGCCTCGGCGTGGCCGTCAGGCCAGTCGGATCAAGCCGTAATCGAAGGCATGTCGGCGATAGACCACCGAAGGTCGGTCGGTTTCCTTGTCGTGGAACAGGAAGAAATCGTGCCCGACGAGCTCCATCTGATACAGGGCGTCGTCCACGGTCATCGGCGTATCCGGATGCACCTTCGTGCGCACGATATGGCCGGGGCCCGCCGCGTAATCGGTGTGCTCGTCGCTTTCCCGGCCACGGGATTCGTCGGGATGCTCATGCGCCCCTCCGCCCGGCTGGAACAGCGACTCGTCGATCAGGTCGGCGGTGGCCTGGGCGACCGAGACCGGCGTCTTCTCGCCGTAGTGCACCCGGCGGCGGTCCTTGGTGCGGCGCAGTCTGCTCTCCAGCTTCGCCGTCACCGATTCGAAGGCGGCGTAGAAGCTGTCCGCGCAGGCTTCCGCGCGCACGACCGGACCTTTACCGCGGGCGGTGATCTCCACACGCTGGCAGGCCTTGCGTTGACGACGATTGCGCTCATGGAACAGTTCGACATCGAACAGGAATATCGACGGGTCGAAGCGTTCCAGTCGAGATAGCTTCTCCGACACATAAATTCGGAAATGGTCGGGCACCTCGACATTGCGGCCCTTCACCACGATGTCGGCGCGGGTGGCTCGTGGGCGGTCCGCCTCGGGTTGCTCGGCCCGCTGAGCGTCCAGCGTCGAAGGATCTACATCTTGCACTGAAGGTCGTGAAGAAGTCGTCACGCGTACCTCCCGGATCTGGCCGCACGACCCGATTGGCGTGCGGCGGGATTGAGACGTGCCGATCGATCTGCCGGATGACAGCCGCTCGGCACCATTTGTCCGAGACCCACCTCCAAACTGCCGGTTCGGGTGTGTGACCGCGACGCTAGTACGACAACCGCTGGTCCGCCACTGTTCACGCAAATTTCCTGAAGTCAAGCCGCGCAGATCACCACCACCGCGTCGACGGCCACCCCCGCCCCGGTCAGCGCGCGAATCGACTCGGCGGCGGTCGCCCCGGTCGTCAGCACATCGTCGACCAGCACGACCTGCGCGTTTACCGGCAGCGCCGGAATCGGAGCGGTCATGATACGGCCGCGCAGATTGTGCCTGCGTTCACCGGCGGACAGACCCACCGAATCGTGTACACCCCGCCACACGCTCAGCACCGGAAGCACCTGGCAACCGCGCAGCCAACTCGCCGCCGCATCCGCCGACCGCACCACCGGATCGCCGCCGCGGCGCCTGGCCGCGACCCGCCGGCTCGGTGCGGGGATCAGCACCAGCGGCCGGGTATCGGCGCGCAGCCGGGCCAGCCCGCAGGCCAGCGCACGGCCCAGCGGGTGGGCCAGGTCCCGCCTGCGGCGTTCCTTGGCGGCCAGTACCGCGCGGCGCGGCGGGCCGGCATAGCGGCTCAGCGTCCAGCAGGGCACGCCGGGATCGGTGCGCGGGCGGACCCGGTGCGGAGCGCCCGTCAGGTGCGCGGCGCACCGCGCACACCAGCCGAGGCCCGGGCGGGCGCATCCGGCGCATTCGGAGGGCAACACCAGATCCAGCAGGGTCCGCATCGCCCGAGTGTGCCCGCACCCACCGACATGAACGCCCGGATCCGCGACGGGAAGCGGGGATCAGCCGGGCAGGATCGGCACCGCGCTGGCGCCGAGGCCGGGCACCTCACGCCAATATTGTTCGCCGCCTTCGGGATTGGTGGTGAACTCCAGGACCGCGCGAGAATCGGCCACATACTGGTGGTCCGGGGCCGCGGTCACCGAACGGACCGGCGGAGTGAGGTTGCGGGTGGTCTGCGAGATCAGCTGGGAGCCGTCGATGGAGACCGTGCTGACCGGGTCGACGTCGCCGTCGCGCGCCAGGATGATGGTGTCGGCGGTCAGCCAGTTCAACGAGACCGCCGGCGTGCTGAGCCCGACCGCGATGGGCAGCGGTGAGGTCAGCGCGAACTTGCCGTCCGGGCGTCGTTCGACCACCGCGACGTACACCTTGCCGTCGGCGATCAGCGCGGCCCGCACGCCGGATCGCGCGATCCTGACCTCCGTGACGGGCAGCCGCAGCCCGCTCGAGCCGCTGGTCAGCGCGGAGATGTCGACATCCTGCACCGAGACGTTGCCGGTGGAGCGGTCGTTGACCACCCGGATCACCCGCTCACCGTCGATCACCGCCCAGGCGGCCGTGCCGTCGACCGTCCAGGACGGGCGGCTGATGGTGGTGCCTTCGGCGACGGGGAACTGGTTGCCGCCGTAACTGCCGATCATCAGGGTCCGCGGCGGTTCCGGCGCGGGCCTGCCCGCATCCGCGACGGCCGCGACCAGCTGGCCGTCGGGGGTGATCGCGACCGATTGCAGATTGCGCACCGCACCGAAATAACCGGGGGCCGGGGCGATTCCGTTGCCGTTCACCTCGACCAGGGCGCCGTCGCGCAGTGCGTGCAACCCGGTCTGGTTCTGTGCGAAGGCCTCGGGGCTGTACTGGTGGATATCGGCGACCGACCAGCCGTTGGCGGCGTACCGCTCATCCAGTGGCTTGCCGTCGGCCAGCAGCAGGTACGGGCCGAGGACGTCGGCCTTGGCCAGCGTGAGCACGATCTGGGCGGCCAGCAGTTCCCGTTCGCGCGGCGCCAGGGCCGAGGCTCCCGCGAGGTCGATGCGGACTCCGCCGAGGCCGACGCCCACTTCTTCCGGATCGCCGTTGGCCTTGGTGATCGGCCCGCGCAACGTCACCCGTCTGGCATCGAGTTCATTGAGGACCACCGGGGCGATGGCAGGCTGCGGACCCTCACCTAGCAGGGTGAGCAGTCGTTGGGTCAACTGATCCTTCGGCGAGGCGATCCAGCGCGGGTCGGGCACCAGCGCGCTGCCGGTCGGATCGACGAAGTACAGCACATAACGGCGGTAGAACTTGGCGAAAGCGGGCTTATCGATGACGACGCCGTCGGGCAGCTCATCGATGCGCCATTCGCCGTCGACCTTGCTCATCTCGACCTTGTATTCGAGCGGCGGTCCGTCGATGGCCCGGTAGGCACCGTCGGGGGCGAGCTCGGCGACGCGCTGGGCGCGGATGCGGTAGGTCGCGGTGGTTTCGGTGCGCGATTCCAGCAGGGTGTCGGGCCGCTCGACGATCACCGTGCCCGCGGCGTCGTTCCATTTGGTGGCCGCCGACGGGTTCATGTACTGCCTGGCGGCCAGATGCCGGTTGGTCGGGTCGGCGCTGGCCTGTAGGAAGTCCAGCAGCAGCAGGCCGGGGTCGCGGCCTTCCAGCGGCGCGGGCGGGCCGGCGGAGGTCGGTTCCCGGTTGATGGTGCCGAGCGCCTGCGGTTGCGAGGACTCCGGCAGGCTCGCGCAACCACCCAGCAGCATGACCCCGGCCAGGGCGGCCGCCAGCGCGGCGAGTAATCGCCCGCGCGGCGTCCTGCTCGGGTCGGTGGGCCGCATCGTCATGGTTGTTTGTCTCCGGTGTCGGTGAGCACGGCGTCGGTGGGTGAGCCGGTGCCGGATGCGCCGTCGGTGGACGCGCCGGTGTGGGTGGCCTGCGCATCGTCGGCCGGCACGGACGTCGCGGCCTCAATGTCCCGGTTCGCCCCGGACGCCTGCGCCTCGGCCGCGCCTGGACCGCCTGCCTCCGACAGCGCCGCGCCGGCAGCCGCCTGCGCGGATTCGGCTTCCGCGCCGGACGATTCGGTACCGCCGCCGCGGACCTTGCGTATGCCCGGCTCCAACGGCAGCGGGCTCTTGCCCATCTTGCGGCCACGCACCAGGGGCAGCGTCAGCCGGAAGCTGGCGCCGACGCCCAGCTCGCCCCAGGCCTCCAGTTTGCCATCGTGCAGATTCGCGTCCTCGACGCTGATCGACAAACCGAGTCCGGTCCCGCCGGAACGCCGCATCCGCGACGGATCCGAGCGCCAGAACCGGCTGAAGACCAGCTTCTCCTCCCCCGGCCGCAGCCCGACGCCCTGATCGCGCACGACCACCGCGACGGCGTTGGCCTCGCTGTCGCCGCGCATCCGGATCAGCACCGGCTTGCCCTCGCTGTGGTCGATGGCGTTGGCGAGCAGGTTGCGCAGTACCCGCTCCACTCGGCGCGGATCGACCTCGGCGACCACCGGCTCTTCGGGTAGGTCGACGACCACTTCCACGCCGGATTCCTTCGCCAGATGACGCACCGTCGACACCGCGGCGCGCACGCACATCCGCACATCCAGCGATTCGACCTGCAGTTCGGCCACGCCCGCGTCGTGGCGGCTGATCTCGAGCAGATCGTTGAGCAGCCCCTCGAACCGGTCCAGCTCGGTGACCAGCAGTTCGGCGCTGCGCGCCAGCGCCGGGTCGAGGTCTTCGCTGCTGCTGTGGATCAGGTCGGCGGCCATGCGCACCGTGGTCAGCGGTGTGCGCAGCTCATGGCTGACGTCGGAGGTGAACCGGCGTTGCAGATTGCCGAACTCCTCGAGCTGGGTGATCTGGTTGGACAGGCTCTCGGCCATCTCGTTGAACGCCTCGGCCAGCCGCGCCATATCGTCCTCACCGCGCACCAGCATGCGTTCGCGCAGCCTGCCGTCGGCGAAGCGGCTGGCGATCCGCGCCGCCGACCGGATCGGCAGCACCACCTGCCGGGTGACCAGCGCGGTGATCGCGGCCAGCAGCACCAGCAACACCAGACCGCCGACCATCATGGTGCCGCGCATCAGCGCCAGCGACCGTTCCTCGTTGGCCAGCGGGAAGATCAGGTAGGTCTCGAGCGTCGGGTTGTCGGCGCTGGGGCTACCGATGATGAGCGCGCGGCCCTGGTAGCCGTCCGGATCGTTCACCGTGGCGAACTGGTAGCTGACCTGGTTGCCCTGCACGAACCGGCGCAGCTCGTCCGGGATCTGCTCGATCGGGCCCGCGGTGATCTGCTGCGGCGGGGTGCCGCCGACGATGCTCAACGCCGAGTCGAAGCTGCCCGCCGCGCTGCCTGACCGGCTCTCGCCACCGCGATCGGACACCGCGGTGCGCGCGTCGGCCAGGCGCTGGCGCAGCAGTGCGGGATCATGGGCGCCCTGCACCTGGCTCTGCACCGTCGCGCGGGCGCGGTCCATCTCCTCGATCGCCGCGTTGATCTTGGCGTCCAGCAGCCGATCGGTGATCTGGCTGGTGAGCACCACACCGAGAATGGTGATGACGATCAGCGACAACGTCAGCGTCGAGACGATGACGCGCAGCTGCAACGAACGCCGCCACAGATGACCGAGCGAACTGCCGACACCCTTGAACCACGCGCCCACCGGCGCGAGCCCTCGCTGCAGCGAGGCGAGGCGGCCGCCTTCGTGCTCAGGCAAGCCGCCGCCTCCGAGTCATCGACCCGGACCGACGACCGATCACGGCGGTCCGGCCTTGTACCCAACCCCACGCACGGTCAGCACGATCTCCGGGTTCTCCGGATCCTTCTCGACCTTGGCGCGCAGGCGCTGGACGTGCACGTTCACCAGACGGGTATCGGCGGCGTGCCGGTAACCCCAGACCTGCTCGAGCAGGACCTCACGGGTGAACACCTGCCGCGGTTTGCGCGCGAGCGCCACCAGCAGGTCGAATTCGAGCGGGGTCAGCGAGATCTGCTGGCCTTCCCGGCTCACCTTGTGCGCCGGCACATCGATGACGATGTCGGCGATGGTGAGCAGTTCGGCGGGCTCTTCTTCGGTGCGGCGCAGCCGCGCGCGCACGCGCGCGACGAGTTCCTTCGGTTTGAAGGGTTTGACGATGTAATCGTCGGCGCCGGACTCCAGACCGAGCACCACGTCGACCGTGTCGGTCTTGGCGGTGAGCATCACGATCGGGACCCCCGAATCGGCCCGCAGCACGCGGCAGACGTCGATGCCGTTCATACCCGGCAGCATCAGGTCCAGCAGCACCAGATCGGGGCGGATTTCCCGGACCGCCGACAGCGCCTGCGTGCCGTCGCCGACCACATGCGGGTCGAACCCTTCCCCGCGCAGGACGATCGTGAGCATCTCTGCGAGTGCCATATCGTCGTCGACGACCAGAATCTTCGGCTTCATATCTCTATGTTGTCATCTCCCACGCCAGTATCGGGCCACCACGCGCATTACTGGTGCATGCGCGCCGCATATCCAACCTTATTCGCCCAGGATTTCCACACAACGGGCGAGTAGGGCGTCTTTATCGTCATCGGATCGGTATATCCACCACGGGCCGTACCAGTCCCGCTCGGCCAGCTCCCGGTACACCGCGCCGGTGCGCGCCTGCAGTCCGCCGTCGCGCTCATAGGCGTCCAAGGCCCGGGCCGAGTCGAGTTCGCCGCGCCTGCGGGCACGTTCGGCGGCCACCTCGGTGGGGACGTCGAGCAGCACGGTGAGCGCGGGCACCGGCAGCTTCAACCGGCCGAACTCCAAATCGCCCACCCAATCGACGATTTCGCCGTCGGCGGACTGTCCGGCGCGGGCCGCCGAATACGCTGCGTTGGAAGCGACATAGCGATCGAGGATCACGATGTCGTTGCCGTCCAACAGGTTCGACAGCTCCACCGCCGCATCGGCGCGGTCGAGGGCGAACAGCACGGCCATGCCGTTGATCGACCCGGCGAGGTCGCCGTGCGAGCCGCGCAGCGCCTCGGCCGCGAGGTCGGCGTGGATCGAGCGGCCGTAGCCGGGGAAGGCGAGTGTGCCCGCGCGCAGCCCACGCGCGCGCAGGGCGGCAAGCAGACCCTCGATCAGCGTCCGCTTACCGGCGCCGTCGAGCCCCTCGACTGCGATCAGTGCACCCATGGCCAGCAGGGTACCCGGGGCGGCCGGGCCGAGAGCCGTGAGTCCCGGCAAGCTGGTGGCCCGCCGACGGATGCGTCGGCGGGCCACCAGCGGGTCACTGGATCAGTAGCGGTAGTGGTCGGGCTTGTACGGGCCTTCGACGTCCACACCGATGTATTCGGCCTGGTCCTTGGTGAGCTTGGTCAGGGTGCCGCCGAGGGCCTCGACGTGGATGCGCGCGACCTTCTCGTCCAGGTGCTTGGGCAGGCGGTAGACCTCGTTGTCGTACTCGTCGGGCTTGGTCCACAGCTCGATCTGCGCGATCACCTGGTTGGAGAAGCTGTTGCTCATCACGAACGAGGGGTGGCCGGTGGCATTGCCCAGGTTCAGCAGACGGCCCTCCGACAGCACGATGATCGACTTACCGGACTCCTTGAACGTCCACAGGTCCACCTGCGGCTTGATGTTCAATTTCGTTGCGCCCGAACGCTCCAGCGCCGCCATATCGATCTCGTTGTCGAAGTGACCGATATTGCCGAGGATGGCCTGGTCCTTCATCGCCCGCATGTGATCGAGGGTGATGATGTCCTTGTTGCCGGTGGAGGTGATGACGATATCGGCGTCGGCGATGGCCTGCTCCACGGTGACGACGTCGTAGCCGTCCATCAGCGCCTGCAACGCGTTGATCGGGTCGATCTCGGTGACCTGCACCCGGGCACCCTGTCCGGCAAGCGATTCCGCGCAGCCCTTACCGACATCGCCGTAGCCACAGATCAGCACCTTCTTGCCGCCGATGAGCACGTCGGTGCCGCGGTTGATGCCGTCGATGAGGGAATGGCGGGTGCCGTACTTGTTGTCGAACTTCGACTTGGTGACCGAGTCGTTGACGTTGATCGCCGGGAACACCAGCTCCCCCGCCGCCGCGAACTGGTACAGCCGCAGCACACCGGTGGTGGTCTCCTCGGTGACGCCACGCACGCTCTCGGCGATCTTGCTCCACTTGCCCTTGTCGGTTTCGAACCGCTCCCGCAGCAGGTTCAGGAACACCGTGTACTCGGCGGAATGCTCCTCATCGGCCGGCGGGACCACACCCGCCTTCTCGAACTGCGCGCCACGCAGCACCAGCATGGTGGCGTCGCCACCGTCGTCGAGGATCATGTTGGCGGGCTCATCCGGCCAGGTCAGCATCTGCTCGGCGGCCCACCAGTACTCCTCGAGCGTCTCGCCCTTCCAAGCGAACACCGGGGTGCCCTTGGGCTCGTCGACGGTGCCGTTCGGGCCGACGACGACCGCGGCCGCGGCGTGGTCCTGGGTGGAGAAGATGTTGCACGAGGCCCAGCGGACCTGCGCGCCCAGCGCGGTCAGGGTCTCGATCAGCACCGCGGTCTGCACCGTCATGTGCAGCGAACCCGAGATGCGCGCGCCCTTCAGCGGCGCCACGTCGGCGTACTCGCGGCGCAGGGCCATCAGGCCGGGCATCTCGTGCTCGGCCAGCCGGATCTCCTTACGACCGAACTCGGCCAAGGACAGATCCGCCACCTTGTAATCGATGCCGTTACGGACATCAGCGGTCAGCGACGTACGTGCGGGAAGTTCTGAGGTCGTCATGCGCCTGGATCAGCCTCTCTCCGGATATCGGTTCCGAAGCAAGGCTAGTCGCTCCCGCGGCGGTGGTGCTCGGCAACCGAGCCACCGGGTTCAGGTCGCGGGGACCCCGTGCCGGGCCAGCAACCGAACACGCCTGCGCGGAGCGAGATTGGCGCGGGTGAGGTCGCCGTCGTAGTGCGCGAGCACCCGCGGATCCATCACCTTCCGCCACAGCGGCGGGATGGCCGCGAGCAGGATCATGGTGGCGTAGCCTGCGGGCAGTTGCGGCGCCTGCCGGGAACTGCGCAGCGTCTGATAGCGGCGGCCGGGGTTGGCGTGGTGGTCGCTGTGGCGCTGGAGATGGAACAGGAAGATATTGGTGACCAGCCGGTCGCTGTTCCAGCTGTCGCGCGGCGAGCAGCGCCGGTAGCGCCCGCTCGGCCTGCGCTCACGCAGCAGTCCGTAATGCTCGACGTAGTTGACCGTCTCCAGCAGCATCACGCCGATGATGGCTTGCAGCAGCAGGTACGGCAGGATCCGCACGCCGAAGGCCAGCATCAGGCCGCCGAACAGGACCACCGTCATCGACCAGGCCTGCAGGATGTGGTTGTGCACGCTCCACCAGCCGAGATCGCGGCGGGCCAGCCGGGCGCGCTCGAGCCGGATCGCCGAGCGGAATCCGCCGGACACACTGCGCGGCAGGAATTCCCACAGCGATTCCCCGAACCTGGCGCTGGCCGGATCCTCCGGGGTGGCCACCCGCATGTGGTGGCCGCGGTTGTGTTCGACGAAGAAATGCCCGTAGCCGGATTGGGCCAGCGCGATCTTGGCCAGCCAGCGTTCCAGGCGCTCGACGCGGTGGCCGAGTTCGTGGGCGGCATTGATCCCGATACCGGAGACGAGACCGAGGGTGGAGGCCAGCCCGAGTTTGTCGGCGACGCTCAGTTCGTCGCCGGACCACAGATAGCCGGCCACGACCAGGCCGAGCAGTTGGATGGGCAGGAACAGGTAGGTGCACCACCGGTAGTAGCGGTCGTTGGACAGCAGCTCGTAATCCTCCTCGCGCGGGTTGCTGCCGTCCTCGCCGACGAGTTGATCGAGCACCGGGATCACGATCAGCACGATGATCGGGCCGATCCACCAGAAGATGGTCAGGCCGGTATGCAACACCAGTTGAGAAGGCAGCAACGCGCACGCGGGCGCGATGAGACCGAGAAACCACAGGTGGCGTTTGGGATCGGCCGATCCCCTCGGTTTGCCAACCGTTTGCACGCTTGCCCCGCTAAAAATGAACCCTGACACCAACGGAGATCCATAGTCTCAGACGTGTGGTCTGTTACACCTTCCGTTGGGTGGGAAACGTGGTGACCATTACAGCGCTGATAAAAGCGCGTTGTCTCGTCAAGCGTGTGAGCGACATCACGGCACACCGATCACGCAGGTGTGTAGCTTCAGCCGAGTCGGTCGCCGCCGCTTGAAAAGGCCACCGTGGCGTAACTGGAAGGGTCCCGGCAGCCGGGCCGGCGGCGGCCGCTGGTCACCGCGAGCACGGTCGGGCAGCACCGTAGCTACCGCACCCCGCGCGCGGCGAGAATCGCCTCGACGTACGGACCGAGCAGCATGCTCAGTTCCTCGGGTGCGTCGCGCCCGGGTGCCGGCGGGGTGGGAATGTAGCTCAGCGCGATCCGCACCAGCGCCTGGGCCAGCACATCGGCCTCGGCGGCGGTGGCATCGACCCAACTGTGCCGGAACGCGACCGACAGCCGTTCGGTGGCGTGCTCGACCAGCGGCTCGGCATCGAGGGTGATCAGCCGCAGCAGGTCGAGCTTGACCTCGCCCGCGACCAGCGAACGCACCAGCGGGTCGGCCGCCGCCTCGACGAAAAAGCCGGACAGCCCCTGCCGGAAGGCCGCGCGCGCGTCGCCGACATTGTCGTCGATGGCGGCCCCGACGTGATCGACCAGATCGTCGGCCAACCGCAGGGCATAGGCCTGGGCCAGGCCCGCGCGCGAGCCGAATTCGTTGTACAGCGTCTGCCTGCTGACACCGGCGCGCGTGGCCACATCACCGAGGGTGATCTTGGACCAGTCGCGCTCGGTGAGCAGTTCGCGCATGGCATCCAGGACCGAGCTGCGCAGCAGCTCCCGTGCGGCCTCCTGATAGGGAAGTCTGGACCCGTTGCGCGGCATGCCTGCGACATTGGCACGGGCGTCTGCCGCAGTCAAAAACCTCACGACCGCTCGATCTCGACCATGAAGAAGTCGGCCTTGGCGGCGCCGCAGTCCGGGCAGGTCCAGTCGTCGGGGATGGCGTCCCAGCGGGTGCCGGGCGCGATGCCGTCCTCCGGCCAGCCCTTGGCCTCGTCGTATTCGAAGCCGCATTGGATGCACTGATACAGCTTGTACTCGGTCATGTCGTCCTCTCCTCCCGCGCCGGCCTAGCGGCTCGCCCGGCCGCTGCCGACCGGCTCGAAATCGATCTTTTCCCGCACCCCACAGTCCGGGCAGCACCAGTCGTCGGGCACCACCGACCAGGGGGTTCCCGCCGGAATGCCCTCATGCGGCTCGCCGGTGGCCTCGTCGTAGACGTATTCGCAGACCGGACACCGATAGGCGCTCACGAGGCGGCCTCCTGCCCGGTCGCGCCGTAGCGGGCCAGCACCTTGTCGCGCTTGGCCGGGTGGATGTTGGCCCTGGTGATGTCGCCGTCGTAATGCGCCAGCACCCGCTTGTCCATCACCCGGCGCCAGATCGGCGGGAAGTAGGCGAGCAGGATCATGCTCGCGTACCCGCTGGGCAGATTCGGCGCGCCATCCCAGCTGCGCAGGGTCTGATAGCGGCGGGTGGGATAGGCGTGATGGTCGCTGTGGCGCTGCAGGTGGTACAGGAAGATGTTGGTCACCAGGTGGTCGCTGTTCCAGCTGTGCACCGGCGCAGGCCGCTCGTAGCGGCCACTGGCCGTGCGCTGCCGCACCAGCCCGTAGTGCTCGAGATAGTTGACCGCCTCCAGCAGGCTGAACCCGATCACCGCCTGCAACAGCAGGTAGGGCAGCACTTCGATCCCGAACACCGCGATCAGCGCCGCGAACAGCAGCACCGACATCAGCCAGGCGCTGAGCACCTCGTTCTGCAAGGTCCACGGCTTCTTGCCGAGCCGCTCCAGCCGGGTCTTCTCCAATCGCCACGACGAGCGCAGTCCGCCGGCGACCGTGCGCGGCCAGAACGCCCAGAACGTCTCGCCGACCCGGGAACTCGCCGGATCCTCCGGGGTCGCGACGCGCACGTGATGGCCGCGGTTGTGCTCGATGTAGAAGTGGCCGTAGCAGGACTGAGCCAAGGCGATGCGGGAGAGCCAGCGCTCCAGATCGACCTTCTTGTGGCCGAGTTCGTGGGCGGTGTTGATGCCGATCCCGCCGATGATGCCGACCGTGATGGCCAAGCCGATCTTGTCGACCACCAGCAGGCCGCCATCGATGCCGAGCCAGCTCAGATCGTCGGCGGTGATCAGATAGCAGGCCATGATCAGCGAGGCGTACTGGAACGGCAGGTACAGGTAGGTCAGGTAGCGGTAGTACTTGTCGTTTTCCAGGTACTCCATCACCTCGTCGGGCGGGTTGGAGCCGTCCGGGCCGAAGAAGATGTCGGCCAGCGGGATGACGAGGTAGACCAGGATCGGGCCGAGCCAGAAGGGCACATGCGCCAGGCCGGTCCAGCCCAGTTGGTTCAGTGCCCAGATGAGCGGAAGCCCGATGGTGAACAGCCCGGTGGGCGCGAACAGGCCCCACAGCCACATATACCGCTTCCGGTCCCGCCAGGCCGACGTCTCGGCCGCCAGGCCTGCGGTTTCGGCATCAGTAGACATCATCGTCTCCTTCATGCGACACACATCACATGTGATGTGCACTACCACCTGAAGTTGACGATAGACGTTGCTTTGTCCTCGGTCTAGACAAACAAGCCAATTTGTAAAGCGCCTGTGATCTGGGCGCCCGACCGTGATGTTCGAACACGAAAAGGGCGCCCGCACCGGCTGTGCGAGCGCCCCTGGCACGGATCACGGTTCAGCGAATCAGCACGTCCGCATCGTCCGGCAGCGCATCGATCGACCACCACCGCAGATCGGTCGACTCGGCACTGCGCACCGGAACCGCTCCCGCGGGCGCGGTGATCCGGAACAGCAGATCCAGATGTCGGGTCGGCACACCGAGCGAACAGGTGATCGGATGGGCTTGCGCGCCGTAGAGGCCGGGCTCCAAGCGCAGCCCCGCGATGCCCGACTCCTCGGTGGCTTCGCGCAACGCAGCGTCGGCCACCGTGAGGTCGCCCTCCTCGCAATGCCCGCCGAGCTGGATCCATCGGCCGACCCGCGGATGCAACGTCAGCAGCACCTCATCGCCACCGGCGGAGAACACCACCGCCGAGGCGGTGATGTGTCCCGCGGCATGCTCACGCAGACATCCGCGTGGCGCGGAGCCGAGAAAAGCGAGCATCGCCTCGCGCAGGGAAGCGTCCGGTCCCACGGTGGGCGACCACGCCTCGAGCAGCTCGGTCGCCGAGGCGTGCAGCGATTCCGCGCTCACAGCTCGACCAGCGCGTCACCGGGGGCACGCGGCGGGCGCGGGGTCAGCTCGTCGAGCGGGTGGCCGATCGCGATGGCGCCCAGCGGATTCCAGTCGCCGGCCAGACCGAGCACCTCGCGCGTCGTCTCCGGGGCGAAGATGGTCGAACCGATCCAGCAGCTGCCGAGCCCCTCCGTCGCCAGCGCCACCAGTAGTCCCTGCACCGCCGCGCCCACCGCGACGGTGAACATCGTCTGCTCGGCGGCCCGGCGCCGGTCGTCCGGATAGTCGTGCGCGCCGTCGGGCACACAGCACGGGATGATCACCTCGGGCGCGTCGAAAAGGATGCGGCCACGCGCGATCCGGCGCTCCGCCCGATCGGCCGGGAGTCCGTCGGCGGTGAGATCGGCGCGCCACTTGTCGGCCATCGCCGTCAGCAGACGCTCCCGTAGCGCGCGATCGCGCAGCCAGACGAAGCGCACCGGCCGGGTGTGATGCGGAGCCGGGGCCGTCAACGCGACCGACACCGCCGTGCGCACCCGTTCCGGATCGACGGGGTCGGCGGCGAACTCGCGCACCGAGCGTCGCAGCAGCACCGCCTGCGCGCGGCCGAGCTCGATCGCCTCTGCGGTGCCGAGCCAGAACAGGTCGTCGGTGCCGCGGCGTACGAGATCGGCTGCGCTGGAAGCGTCGTCGGCGATCGGCAGGCCGCGTACCACCGCCACCGGGACGCCGCCGAGCTTGCCCTTCACCAGATCGGCGGCAGCGGCGAGCTCGTCGGCGATGGCAACCTGGGTGACGTGCAGTTCGTTGCCCTGCCCGTCCACGGCGCCCGCGTAGTCGTGCAGCACCCGCAGCCCGGAGGCCCCGATCGCCGCATCGATCTGGCCGTTACGCCAGGCCCGGCCCATGGTGTCGGTGATGACGACGGCGACCTCAACCCCGAGCCGCTCGGCCAGCGCCGAGCGCAACGCCTTCGCACTGGCGTCGGGATCGACTGGCAGCAGCACCAATTCGCCCTGCTCCACATTCGATCCGTCGACGCCGGAGGCAGCCTGCACGATGCCGAGGCGGTTCTCGGTGATGAGGGTGCGCCCCTTGCGGGCCAGCACCCGCACGGCTTCCTGATCGACCAGCGCCCGCCGCGCGGTGTCGCGTTCGTCCGGGTCCAGCGGCGCGGCGACGATGCGGCCTTCGACCTTGGCGACGATCTTGCTGGTGACCACGAGCACGTCACCGTCGGCCAGCCAGGGCGCGTTCGCGGCGATGTGTGCGGCGAGATCGTCGCCGGGGCGGAATTCCGGCAGCCCGGTGATCGGCAGCAGCCGCAGCTCACCCGCGGCGTGGTCGGCGGGCCGGGTCATGGCTTGACTCCGGCCAGATCCAGTGCGGCCCGTACCATTTCGGCGGTCGTCGGCGGATCGGTCATCAGCAGGGGCACGCTGCGGACCTCGACGCCTGGCACCTCGGCGGTATCGGTGGTGTGCACCAGCCAGCCGTCGAGGATGCCGGTCGCCGAACGGGCACCGTAGTGCCGGCCGACCGCCTCGGCCGAGGTTTCCACCCCGATCACCGACAGGCACTCATCGGCCATGCCGCGCAAGGGTTTTCCGTCGATCACCGGCGAAATGCCGATGACCTTGGCGGCGGTGGTGCGCAGCGCGCCGCGGATGCCGGGCACCGCGAGAACGGCGCCGATGCTCACCACCGGGTTCGACGGTGCGAGCAAAACCACATCGGCAGACTCTATGACATCGATCACA
>NZ_BAFY01000193.1 GCF_000308555.1 Nocardia cyriacigeorgica NBRC 100375
CGGACGGCTGCGCTACATCGGCGTGATGCTCTACGACGCCGACGCCGTGCTCGAGGCCGCCTCGGTCACCGACACCAAGGACCTCTACCCGTCGCAGCTGGGTGTGTTCCTCAACCCGCACGACCCGCGGGTGATCGCCGAGGCCGAGCGCGCCGGCATCTCGCCGGATTGGATTCAGGCCGCGCAGGATTCGCCGGTCTACAAGCTGATCGTCGACTACCAGATCGCGCTGCCACTGCATCCGGAATACCGGACCATGCCGATGGTCTGGTACGTGCCGCCGCTGTCGCCGGTGGTCGACGTGCTGTCGGAGACCGGCCACGACGCCGAGGACGTGGGCAACCTGTTTGGCGCCATCGACGCCCTGCGCATCCCGGTGGAGTACCTGGCCGAACTGTTCACCGCGGGCGAGATCGGCCCGGTGCGGGCGTCGTTGCAGCGGTTGGCGGCCATGCGCTCGTTCATGCGGTCGGTGAACCTCGGGATGGAGCCGGATCCGTCGATCGCGCCGTCGGTGCGGTTGGAGCCGGAAGAGATCGAGGCGATGTACCGGCTGCTGGCCATCGCCAAATACGAGCACCGCTACGTCATCCCGCAGGGCGCGACCTCCAAGGCGCACGAACTGGATTCGCTGGCCACCGGCTGCTCGCTGGACACCGACGGCGGACCGGGGATGACCGCGTTCGACCAGATGGTGGAGAAGTTCCAGCTCACCGACACCAATGAGGCTGCGCCCGAGGCGAAGTCGGGGCGGATCAACCTGCTGAACTGGGACGGGAAGAGCACCTCGGGGCTGCTGCCGAGTGCGAACGGGAACGGGGCAGGCGGGAACGGTTCGGCCGGCAACGGCTCAGCCGGGAACGGGCATGCGGTGAACGGATCCGCAGGTAACGGAGCCAACGGCAGTGGCGTCGACGACGCCGCGGGCGACGAGCTCGCCGACACCGCGGGTAGCGCGACGGGCGGGCGGCCATGATCGGCAGGCAGTCCCGTGGCTCGGCGCAGGCTCGCACCGAGGGAGGCTCGCCGTGGCGCTGCTGAAGATCCGGCGTCGCCCGGAACCCGTTGTCGCCCTGAGTGATCGCGACCGCCGACTGGTGTGGCGGACTGCCGCACTGCTGCTCGACTACCCGAGCGACGCCACCTTGAAGGTGCTCGATCAACTGGCCGAAGCGGTGGCGCAGCTGCCTGACGCGGTGCGGACGCCGCTCGAGGCCGTGGTGCTGCACCTGCGGACGACTCCCCCGCTGGAGCTGGCCGCCCAGTACGTCGAAACCTTCGACATGCGCCGCCGGGCCAGCCTGCACCTGACCTTCTACGCCTACGGCGATACCCGCAAACGCGGGATGGCGCTGCTGCGGTTCAAGCATGCCTACCGGCACGCCGGGGTCGAACTCGGCGACGAGGAACTGCCCGACCATCTGCCGGTGCTGCTGGAATTCGCGGCGACGGTCGACCCGGTCGGCGGCGAGCGCCTGCTCGGCGAGCACGTCCCGGTGCTGGAGCTGCTGCGGCTGTCGCTGTCGGACAGCGGTTCCCCGTATGCGGGTGCGCTAGCGGCTGTCGTCGCCACGCTGCCGCCGCTGACCACCGCCGATCGGCGCAAGATCGCCGAACTCGCCGCCCAGGGTCCGCCGGAGGAAGAGGTCGGACTCGACCCCTTCGCGATGGATCCCACGATGTTCGAACAAGCCGAAGGCCGTCGATGAACACTCCCCTGCACCTGCCGACCGAACTGTGGCTGATCCTGCCCTACATCGCCTTCACCTCGTTCGTACTCGGCCACATCTGGCGCTACCGCAATGACCAATTCGGTTGGACCACACGCTCTTCACAGGTCTACGAGACCCGCCTGCTGCGGTTGGGCAGCCCGCTGTTCCACTTCGGCATGGTCGGCGTCTTCGGCGGCCACGTGCTGGGCGTGCTGATCCCCGAATCGTGGACCGAGGCCGTCGGCATCAGCGAGCACACCTACCACCTGATCGCCGTCGGCGCGGGTTCGGTCGCGGGCCTGTCGGTGCTGGCCGGCGTCGCCATCCTGCTCTACCGCCGCTGCACCGTCACCGCGGTCCGCAAGGCCACCACCGGCAACGACAAAATGATGTACGCCCTGCTCACCGCCGCGCTGGTGACCGGCCTGATGAACACCTGGGGCGCCAACCTGATCTTCGGCACCTACAACTACCGCGAAACCGTCTCCCCCTGGTTCCGCAGCCTCTTCACCCTCAACCCCCAGCCCGAACTGATGGTCGACACCCCCTGGCCGTTCCAACTCCACGGCCTGGTCGTCCTCACCCTGGTCTTCCTATGGCCCTACACCCGCCTGGTCCACATGTTCAGCGCCCCCATCGGCTATCTGGTGCGGCCCTACGTGGTGTACCGCAGCAAGGAAGTAGCCGCACCGGACAAGCGCCGCTACTCGCGGGCCTGGGATTCGCCGGTGACCCCGGAACGCTGGCGGTAGGCCGACAGCCGTCACTTCGGTCAGTGTGATCGCGATTTCACGATCGACGACGCGGCGCGCGTGTGCCGCTGCTAGCGGTCCCGATCGGCGACCCGGTGCGTAATCGACGGCACGGCGGGATCGGCCCGGTGGTGCGGCGGTACTGCTGAGCCCGCGTGCTCGGCGTTGTGGATCGCGTCGATCACCACCTGCCGGACGTGGGCGTTTTCGATGCTGTAGTACACCGTCGTTCCCTCGCGCCGGGTGCGGACGAGGCGCGCCATGCGCAGTTTGGCCAGGTGCTGGGAGACCGAGGCGGCGGGCTTTTCGACGTACTCGGCCAGTTCGTTGACGGAGCGTTCGCCGCTGGTCAGGGCCCAGAGGACGCGGATCCGGGTGCCGTCGGCGAGCATGCGGAAGATCTCCACGACCAAGTCGAGTTCGTCGTCGGGAATACGGGGCGGCAGTTCCTTGCTATCTGCATCCATACGCAGATAATAAGCCTCGTAGGAAGCAGGAGCGCCCGATGATCACCTCGTTGTTCGCCAATCGCGACTATATGCGGCTGTTCACCGCCCAGGTGGCCGCGCTGTTCGGCACCGGACTCACCACGGTGGCGCTCGGCCTGCTCGCCTACGAACTCGCCGGGGCCGATGCGGCGGCGGTGCTCGGTATCGCGCTCACCATCAAGATGCTCGTCTACGTGACGGTGGCGCCGATCGTGGCGGCCTACGCCGACCGGTTCCCCCGGCGACTGTTCCTCGTCGGCCTCAATGTGGTCCGTGCGCTCGTGGTGCTGGCCTTGCCGTTCATAGATCAGATCTGGCAGATCTACGTGCTGATCGCGGTGCTGCAAACCGCCTCGGCCGCCTACACCCCGACCTATCAGGCGATCATCCCGGACATCCTGCCCGATGAGCGCGAGTACACCAGGGCGCTGTCGGCGTCGCAGCTGGCCGCGACCATGGAGACGTTGCTCAGCCCGATGCTCGCCGCGGCGGCACTGGCGCTCGTCAGCTTCCACTGGCTGTTCGTCGGTACCGCCATCGGCTTCGTGGTGTCGGCGGTGCTGGTGATCGCGACACGGATCCCGGATGCCGGCGCCGCATCGGACGGCTCCTTCCTGGCTCGCATCTCGGTGGGCATGCGCATCTTCGCCGCCACCCCGCGGCTGCGTGGGCTGCTCGGCCTGAACCTGGTCGTCGCCGCCGCCGGCTCGGTGATCATGGTCAACACCGTGAACTACGTGCGCGACACGCTCGGCGGCACCCAGTCGGGTGTGGCGATGCTGCTGGCCGCCAACGGGTTCGGCACCATGCTCGTCGCGCTGACGCTTCCTCGCCTCCTCGACCGCGTCGGCGCCCGGCCGGTCATGCTCAGCGGTGCGGCCACCCTGCTCGCCGGCCTCGGCTCGGCCATCGCGCTCTCGACGGCCACCGCGGGTGAATGGCGATGGGGCGCCGTGCTCGCGGTGTGGGCGCTGATCGGCGCGGGCACCGCCGCGGTGCTGACCCCGACCGGTCAGGTATTGCGCCGCTCCTCACGAGCCGCCGACCGCCCGGCCCTGTTCGCCGCCCAGTTCTCGCTCTCGCACGTGGCCTGGCTGATCACCTACCCGCTCACCGGATGGCTCAGCACCACAGCCGGTTTCACCGTCACCTGGGTCACCCTGGCCGTACTCGCCGCCGTCGGTGCCACCGTGGCGCTGCGGGCCTGGCCGCGGCACGACCCGGCGGTGATCACCCACCTGCACGAAGTGGGCACCATCGACCCGGCCCGGCTGACCGACGCCATCCAGGTGAGCGAGCGGCTGTACCAGCACACCCACGAGTTCGTCATCGACGCCGAACACCCGCGCTGGCCGACCAGGACCACACGCGACCTCGCTCTTGCCGGTTGAGCACGAACACACGGCCCCAAACCCTCGGAAAGACAACGACGTTCCGATCACGAGCACGTCGGGCGCCCGGTAGGCTGCCACCGGGCTCCGAGGGGGCGGGGCCGTGGCAAGACTCGAAAGCAGAAGGGTTTCGACGTCGTCGACACCTTCACCTGCCGCGGTTTCGACACCTGGCTACCGTTGCGGATCGTCGGCGGCATCCAGAAGGGCCATCCCGATGACGACGACCTCCTGGCTGCCAGGAGCTTCGCCGCCAACCTGCGCGCTCGGGTGGAAGCCGCCTGATCAGTCCTTGGGCGGCAGCGAGCGGGCGAACTCGACGCCTCGGCCCACCCATTCGCGCAGCCGGGTGTCGTCCTCGACGTGCGCCGCTGAAACCCGCACCCAACCCGTCATCTCGCGCGAACCCATGACCGCCTGCTGGACGCCGTCATCGTCGATGAGCTGTTCACCGAGTTCGGGGCCGACCCGGACCAGCAGCCCGCCCTTCCCACTGACGGCCAGCGCCATATTGCCGGCCACCAGGAAGGACAGGCCGCCGAACATCTTGCGTTCGGCGACGGCGGGGCCGGGTTCGATGAGGTCGCGGATGCGTTCGGCCAGTTCCTCGTCGTATGCCATGGGTCACAGTGTGGACCCCGGCACCGACAAATCCCGGTCCCGATCGGCTCGGGACCGGGAGTCGCCGCAACACCGAGCTCAGGCTCGGTCGTAGGCGTCCTGCAAGGCCCGCACATCGAGTTTGAACATGGTGCGCAGGGCGGTGCCGACGGCGATGGTCTTGGCCGGATCGTCGCCGCCCATGAGCGTGGGCAGCAGCACCGACGGCACCACCTGCCAGGACAGACCGTAGCGGTCGGTGAGCCAGCCGCACGGGCCCGGTTCGCCGCCCGCGGTGAGGGCATCCCACAGCCGGTCGACCTCGTCCTGCGTGTCGACGACGATCTGCAACGATGCCGCGTCGCTGTGCGGGTGTCCCGGTCCACCGTTCATCAAGGTGACCGTGTGCCCGTCGAGATCGAGGGTGACGATGAAGGCCGACCCGTCGTCATTGCGGGTGATCTCCACGATCCGCGAATTCGGCACGACCGACGTGTAGAGCTCGCCGGCCTCCTCGGCCGCGTTGTCGAACCACAGGAAGGTGTTGACGCTGGACATGATGTTCTCCTCTGCTCGGGTGTGACGTGCTGTCATCCGGTAGTCGGAGCTCGCTGGACCTGCTCGACACATCTCGGCCGATTCGCGAGAAGTTTTTTCGTTCGGCTCCGATGCGGTCGGCGAGGCGCGCAAACGACCACGACCCGAACACCCACGCTGATAGCGTTTCGACATGATCACCGGTGCGCATTCCATCCTCTACGCGAGCGACGCCGAGGCCGCGCGAGCGTTCTTCCGTGACGTCCTCGGCCTGCCCCACGTGGATGCCGGGCACGGCTGGCTGATCTTCACCTCGCCACCCGCCGAGCTGGCCGTACATCCCACCGGTCCGGCCGACGGCGGCCGCACCGAGATGTATCTGATGTGCGACGACCTCGCGTCCACGATCGCCGAGCTACGCGCCAAAGGCGTCGAGGTCGCCGACGAGGTCGAGGAGGCCGGCTGGGGCCGGGTCACCAGAGTGACGGTGCCCGGTGCCGGCGAGATCGGTCTCTACGAGCCGCTGCATCCGACCGCGTACGACCTGGATTGATCAGCGGGTATGCCGGTCACGGTGCTGTTGGGCGGTGACGTCATGCTCGGTCGTGGCGTCGACCAGATCCTGCCGCGACCGGGACGGCCCGAACTGCGCGAGTCCTGGGTACGCGACGCCAGGCAGTACGTCGAATCCGCCGAACGCGTGAACGGCCCCATTCCACGCCCGGTCGACCCCGCGTGGCCGTGGGGTGAGGTCCCACAGATCCTCGACGACCTCGCACCCGACATCCGGGTCCTCAACCTGGAAACCGCGATCACCGCCGACGGCAGTTTCGAGCCGGACAAGGGCATTCACTACCGGATGCATCCGGGCAATATCGCCGCCCTCACCGCGATCGCGCCCGACGCCTGCGCGCTCGGCAACAACCATGCGCTCGACTTCGGGCGGCAGGGCCTGCTCGACACCCTCGACACCTTGGCGCAGACGTCCATCCGGGCGGTGGGCGCGGGCCGGAACCTGGCGGCCGCCCGAGCTCCCGCGATCCTGCCGCTGGCTCAGGGACGCCGCGCGCTGGTCGTTTCCGTGGGTGCCCGAACGAGCGGCGTGCCCGCGTCGTGGGCGGCGGGACCGGACCGGCCGGGACTGTGGTGGATCGACCGTCCCGGCGCACGCAACGCCGAGGAGATAGCCGGCCGGCTCATCGCCCATCGACGCGCCGGTGACCTGCTGATCGTGTCGGTGCACTGGGGACCGAATTGGGGCTACGGAATCAGTAAGAGCGAACAGGAATTCGCGCATCGCTTGATCCGCGCCGGGGTCGACATCGTGCACGGTCATTCGGCGCACCATCCGCGACCGGTCGAGGTCTACCGCGGCAATCCGATTCTGTACGGGTGCGGCGACGTCATCGATGACTACGAAGGCATCGGCGGTCACGAGGCGTATCGCCCGGATCTGCGCCTGCTGTACCTGGTCACCGTCGGCGGCGAACCCACGGTGCGGATGCTGCCGTTGTGCGTGCGCCGGATGCGGTTGCGACGCGCCGGCGGCGTCCAGGCGCGCTGGTTGCGGGATCGGCTCGCCGATATCAGTGCCCGGTTCGGAACGCGGGTCCAGCTCGACGCGGATGACATGCTGACGATCTGACCGATCGCCGGGCGGGGCCGTCCCATCCAGCGAACGTCCGGATGCTCGCGTGGAAGTGTGCGGCGTTATCGTCGGATGACTACCGGCCGCCGTCCAGGATGCCGTCAGCGCATCTCGCCGACCGCGGCCGGACCCGGTGCGAACGACGGTGAGGTGCGTGGATGTCCGACGGCGGCGCGAAGCGGTGGGCAACCAGGTCCGATGACGACACCAGAACCACGCTGGCCGATGCCCTGCGGTCGTTCCCTCGCCGAGCTGTCGAGCCGAACGGCTACAAGCCCGCCGCAGTCGCGATCGCCGTCGTGACCTCCCCGGAAGGACCGGCGATCTGGCTGACCGAGCGCGCGGCGACCCTGCGCGCCCATGCCGGGCAACTGGCCCTGCCCGGCGGCAGGCTCGACCCCGGCGAGGACACGATCGCCGCGGCCCTGCGGGAACTGCACGAGGAGCTGGGCGTCGAACTGAACCGGTCGGCGGCGCTCGGCCTGCTCGACGACTATCCGACCAGATCCGGCTACATCATGACGCCGGTGGTCGCGTGGGTCGGCGAGGATCCGGGCCTGGCCCCCAATCCCACCGAAGTGGCGGTCGTGCATCGGATCCCGTTCGCCGAACTCGATGTCGAACCGACGTTCGGCCGGATCGCCGGATCGGACCGGCCGCTCATCCGGCTGCCGCTGCTCGGCGGGTTCCTACACGCACCGACCGCGGCGATCCTGCACCAATTCCGCGAGGTGGCGCTGCACGGCAGGCACACCAGGGTCGATCAGATGGAACAACCCCGCTTCGCCTGGGAATGAGCCGCAGGCGCCTCAGACTCCGAGCGCCGGCGCGAACACCGACCACGACTGATGCATATCGTCCTGCCAGTACTCCCAGGCATGCGTGCCCTGGCGCAGGTTGATCGTCGCCGGGATGCGCTGCGCGGCGAGGCTGTCCACCAGCGGGCGGGTGCATCCGCTGACGAAGGCCTCCATCGCGCCGCCGACGAGCATGCGATCGGCCAGCTTGATCGGGTTGCCGTTGATATCGGGCGAGGCGAGAGTTTCGTGCGCGCCCGGGCCGCCGTTACCGGAGGAGACGTAGACCGCGAGCCCACGCAGGCGGTCCAGATGCAGCATCGGATCGTGCTCGGCCCAGGCCGGATGTCCGGGCGGACCCCACATATTGGCGGCGTTCGCACCGAACACGCCGAGCTGGGTGAACACCGTGGCGACGGCCATCGGATCGCTGGTGCGGGTGCAGCCGCTGAACGCGCCGACGGCCTGATAGAGGCCGGGTGAGCGGATCGCCAGATTCAGCGCCGAGGTCGCCGACATCGACAGCCCCGCAACGGCATTGCGTCCCGAGGTCTGGAACCTATCGGCCAGCAGCGGCGGCAGCTCCCGGCTCAGGAACGTCTCCCACTGATTGCGGCCGAGCACCGGATCGTCGGCCAGCCAGTCGGTGTAATAGCTGGCCCGCCCACTCATCGGCACCACCACGTTGACGTGCTTGTCCGAGAAGAACTGCGCCACATCGGTGCGCCGCGTCCACGGTCCACCGTCCTCCCCGCCGTCCACCGCGTTCAGCAGGTACAACGTCGGCGCACCCGCACCTGGATGCGACATCCACAGCGTGATCGGCCGATTCATGGCGGCCGAATGGACCACCACCTCGAGCTGGCGCCCACCCAGCGGCCGCACCGACAGGATCGCGGAGCCGCCCGGAGCAGCGGTGGCGGGACCGGGAACGATCACCGCCACCACGGCGGTGGGGAAGAGGAACGCGCCGAGCGCGAACAAGGACACCAGGCATCGCGGGAGCCGGTACATGATTGGAGTTCTACCACGGCCCTACGGCGCGCCCGGTGCACCGACCGGCGTGTTCGCCGAGCGTGTCCGCACGATGCCGCTGTCCGCGATGTGGGTAGCCGATGGCTGCGCCGAGGGCGAGCTCTGTGTCACCGCACCCGGGTCTGCGTCAACTCCCCTGCTGCGGCGCGGTAGCGCTCGGCGATCAACCGCACCACCGCCGGGTGGACGCCGATCGGGTCGGCGACGCCGTCGGCGCCCGCGTCGTGCAGGCGCTGCTGGAACAGGCCGTGGGCCAGCAGGTACGAGGCGATGAACACGCGCTGTGCACCACTGTCGCGTAATTCCGCGACGACCTCCGGCACCCGAGGTGCACCGGTGGCGACGTAGGCGATGCGCACCGGCGCGCCGAGGTTTTCGGCGAGCATGCCCGCCGCGCGCCGCACATCCTGGCGGGCACGGACATCCGACGAACCGGCGGCGGCGAAGACCACCGCGTCGCCGGGACGCCATCCGGCCGCACGCAACCGCAGGTGCATGATCCGCGCCAGGGCCGGGTCGGGTCCCATGGCCGGCGTCACCGCGACGCACGGGTGGGCACTGTCGGCGATCTCGCGCGGGACGTCCTGGTAGACGTGATAACCCGAAGCCAGGAACGCCGGAACCACCACGGCCGGAACCGAATCCGCGCGGTCGGCCAGATCGCGCAGGACCTCCGACGGCGACGGGCCGAGGACGTCGACGAACGCCGTGCGCACGCGGGGCACGCCGCCGAATCCATCGACACCACCGAGGGCCGGGCGGTCGAGCTCACGCGTGACCGCCTCGGCCAGGCTCGCGATCATCTGCACGCCCTTGGTACTGCGGGTGCCGTGCGCGACCAGCACCAGGGCGGGCGCGCTCACCACGTGACCGCCTGGGCAAAGCGCGGTGCCCGGGTCGGCGTTCCGACTCCGGGCACCACGGGGCGTGGGTTGTTGTCGATACATTCGGCCGGGTCGAGCGCCAATCGGTAGCCGCGTTTCACCACGGTCTGGATGGCTTTCGGGGTGCCGAGGCCGGCACGCAGCCGCGCGATCGCCGTCTCCACGGCATGAGTGTCGTCACCGCCGCCGGGCAGCGCCGCGAGCAGATCCTCCCGGGACACGACCCGGCCGGGCTGACGGGCCAGCGACCGCATCAGCGACATCGGTGCGGGAGCGAGCTGACGCACCACACCGTCGACGACCACGCATCCACCGCGCACACTGATGGTGTGCCCGGCCGCGTGAATCCGGTTGGCGCGCCGCGGCAGTTCCTCGGCGACGTGGCGGGCCAGCGCACCGAGCCGCGCCCGCGCGGGCATCGACGTCGGCACACCCAGCTCCTCGAGCGGAGCCGCGGTGATCGGTCCGACACAGGCGGCGAGTACCCGGCCGCGCAAGGCGTGCAGTAGGCCCTCGATCATCCCGGTTTCCTTGGCGCGCATCAACATCGACGCCACGGCGGGCGCACTGGTGAAGGTGACGCAGTCCAGGCTCGACGTGACGACGGCCTCGATCAGCTGATCCATCGGGCCCTGATCATCGGGCGGGGTCCACCGGTACACCGGCACCGGCACCACGTCGGCGCCCGCGCAGCGCAGCACCTCGCAGAAGTCGGGTACCGGCTCCCATTCGGTGGTGGCGCCGTGCAACTGCACCGCGATCCGCACGCCTTCCACGCCTTCGGCCAGCAGGTGATCGAGCACCTCGGCCGAGGACTCCGAGGCAGGCGACCATTCCTCGCGCAGTTCCGCGGCGCGGATGGCGCCCTTGGCCTTCGGGCCGCGAGCCACCACCCTGGTGCCGGCCAAGGTGTCGCGCAGTTGTTCGGCCAGCCCCCAGCCTTCGGCGGCCTCCATCCAGCCGCGGAATCCGATACCGGTGGTGGCGACGGTGATCTGCGGCGGATCGTCGACCAGGCGGCGGGTGACCCGTTCGAGTTCGGTGTCGTCGGCCAGCGGGATGATGCGGATGGCGGGAGCGGAGACGATGGTCGCGCCGCGCCGGGTGAGCAGGGTGGCGAACTCTTCGGAACGCCGTGCGGCCGTGATGCCGACCGTGAAGCCCGCGAGCGACGCGCCCGCGTCGGGAGTCGTCATGCCGATCCGTCCGAGTCCGTACCGCCGACGACGGGTTCGTTCGATACCGAGACGATGCCGTCGTCGACACGCACCCGGTAGACCGGCAGCGACACCGACTCGTCGTCCAGGCAACGCCCGTCGATCAGTGAGAACGCCTGCTTGAGCAGCGGCGAAGCCACGACGGGCACGCCACCCCGGTCGCCGATGATGCCGCGCGACATCACCGCGGCACGGCCGAACGGGTCGATATTGCCGACGGCGTAGACCGCGCCGTCGGAATGCAGGAACAGCGCGGCTTGGCGGCCGCCCTTCAGCAACACCGCAACGCCGCGGCCTGGGATCAGGTAGTCGAGACGGCAGGCCTGGGTCCATCCGGTGGTGGCCGGGGCAATGCCGGTAGTTTCGATCACGGTCATCGGGGTTCTCCTCCAAACGCCTTACCCATTGGTACCGGCGCCCTGTTTCCTCGCGGTTAAGCCGTCATTTCCCGGGCGTAGCAGTTGCGGCGGGCATGTCGGGCACGCTGCCTCGTCGCGGCCTGCCCGCCACGCCCTCCGTGGTTACGCTCCGCTGCCGCCTCCGGGCATGTCGGGCACGCCGAGCAGGACCGGCACCTTGCGCTCGCCGCTGTCGTCGAACGCGATCGTCGGGTCGGCTTCCGCCGGCGCGTTGACGAAGGACACGAAACGCGAGAGCTTGTCCTCGTCCTCGAGCACCGCGGCCCATTCGTCGCGGTAGCCCTCGACGTGCTTGGCCATGGCCGCTTCCAGGTCGGCGGCGATGCCGAGGCTGTCCTCGCAGACCACCTGCTTGACGTAGTCGATGCCGCCTTCCAGCGATTCCTGCCACGGCGCGGTGCGCTGCAACCGGTCGGCGGTGCGGATGTAGAACATCAGGTAGCGGTCGATGTACTTGATCAGCGTCTCGTCGTCGAGCTCGCCGGCCAGCAGCACCGCGTGCTTCGGGGTGAGGCCGCCGTTACCGCCGACGTAGAGGTTCCAGCCGTTCTCGGTGGCGATCACGCCGACGTCCTTGCCGCGCGCCTCCGCGCATTCGCGGGCGCAACCCGACACAGCGAGCTTGAGCTTGTGCGGCGAGCGCAGTCCGCGGTAGCGCTTCTCCAGCAGCACGGCCATGCCCACCGAATCCTGCTGGCCGTAGCGGCACCAGGTGGAGCCGACGCAGCTCTTGACCGTGCGCAGCGACTTGCCGTACGCGTGACCGGATTCCATGCCCGCGTCGACCAGCCGCTTCCAGATCAGCGGCAGCTGGTCCACCCGCGCGCCGAACAGGTCGATGCGCTGACCACCGGTGACCTTGACGTAGAGATCGAATTCCTTGGCCACCTCGCCGATCACGATCAGCTGTTCGGCGGTGACCTCACCACCTGGCATCCGCGGGACCACCGAGTAGGTACCGTTCTTCTGCAGGTTGGCCAGGAAGTGATCGTTGGTGTCCTGGAGCGCGGCCTGTTCGCCGTCGAGGATGTGATCGCTCGACGTGGAGGCCAGGATGGAGGCCACCGTCGGCTTGCAGATGTCGCAGCCGGTGCCCTTGCCGTACTTGCCGATCAGCTCGGAGAACGTGCGGATGCCGGTGACCTGCACGATGTCGAACAGTTCGGCGCGCGACTGCTCGAAGTGCTCGCACAGCGCCTTGGACATCTCCACGCCGGACTGCTCGAGCAGCTTCTTGATCATCGGCACACAGCCACCGCAGGAGGTACCCGCGTTGGTGCAGCTCTTGACGCCGGGGATATCGCAGGCGCCGTCGGCGATGGCGCCGCAGATCGCGCCCTTGCTGACGTTGTTGCAGGAACAGATCTGCGCGTCGTCGGGCAGGGCGTCGGCGCCGAGTTCGGCACCGGCCGGGGAGATCAGCGCGGCGGGCTCGGCCGGCAGCGGACGGCCGACCAGCGGGCGCAGCGCCGCGTACTGAGACGCGTCGCCGACCAGGATGCCGCCGAGCAGGGTCTGCGCGTCATCGGAGATGACCAGCTTGGCGTAGGTGCCCTTGGCGGCATCGTGCAGCACCACCGACAGTGCGCCGTCGGTGGTGCCGTGCGCGTCACCGAAGCTGGCGACGTCGACGCCGAGCAGCTTCAACTTGGTGGACATATCGGCGCCGGGGAACTCCCCCGCCCCGCCGAGCAGCCGGTCGGCCACGATCTCGGCGGTGGTGTAGCCGGGTGCCACCAGGCCGTAGCAGACGCCCTCGACCGCGGCGCATTCACCGACGGCGTAGATGTTCGGGTCCGAGGTCCGCAGGCCGAGGTCGGTGATGATGCCACCGCGCGGGCCCACGTCCAGGCCCGCCTCGCGGGCGATCTCGTCGCGCGGGCGGATACCGGCGGAGAACACGACCATCGCGGCGTCGATGGTGCTGTCGTCGGACAGGGTGACTTTCAGCTTGGTCGCCGGGTCCGCCCCCTCGACCATCTCGATCGCGGAGGTGCCGACACCGGTGTGCACGTGCAGGCCCAGATCCGAGACCAGCTTCTCCAGGATGGCGGCGCCGCCGGTGTCGACCTGGGCAGGCATCAGCCGGTCGGCGAATTCGACGACGTGCGGGGTCATCCCGAGCAGACGCAGCGCGTTCGCCGCCTCCAGTCCGAGCAGACCGCCACCGACGACCACACCGTGCGCGCCGGGACCGGCCGCCGCGGCGGTGTCGCGGATGCCGTCGAGGTCGTCGAGGGTGCGGTAGACGAAGCAGCCCTCGCTGTCGTGGCCGGGCACCGGCGGCACGAAGGCGTAGGAGCCGGTGGCCAGGACCAGCGCGTCGTAGCCGATGGTCTCGCCGGTGGAGGTGGTGATCTTGCGGGCGGCGCGGTCGATGGATTCGGCCCGCTGGCCGAGCCGCAGCTCCACCAGCTCGTCGCCGGCGTACTCGTTGCCGGGCAGGGCGAGCGCGCTCGCGTCCCAGTTACCCACGTAGGACGACAACCCGACGCGGTCGTAGGCGGCCAGTTTCTCCTCGCTGAGGATCACGACCTGCCACTGGCCTGCCTCGTCGCGGGAGCGCAGCGCCTCAACGAACCGGTGCCCGACCATGCCATGGCCGGCGACCACCACGGTCTTGCGCTGAGTGGATTCGACTGTCGAGTTCATGACTGTCCTCCGTGGATGATCGGTGTCAGGCGCGAGCCGACGAGTTGGTGGACCGGGCGGTGGAGTTGGCGGCCTCGGCTTCCAGAACCAGGGCCTCGGCCTCGACCACGACGTCGGTGTCGGTGCCGGATTCGCGGACCCGCATGCTCGGCCTGCGCAGGAACACCGCCCAGGTGACGAAGGCGCAGGCGACGTAGAAGCCCATGAACACCCAGAAGGCGGTGGTCGCGGACTGCGTGGACGCGTAGGACGAGCGCAGCACCAGGTTGATGCCGACACCGCCGAGCGCACCGATGGCGCCGACGAACCCGATCAACGCACCCGAGGTGTTCTGCGACCAGGCGGCCTGCTCGGCCGGGCTCGCGTCCAGGCTCTTGGACTTGGCGTCGAACACCGACGGAATGATCTTGGTGACCGCGCCGTTGCCGAACCCGGAGAGAATGAACAGGGCGATGAAGCCGATGACCATGGCGGTCATCACGCTGCCGTCGGCGACACCGCCGTTGTTGTCGGCCATCATGCTCGCCAGCCCGACGACGAGGGCGGCGGCCATCATCGCGCCGAAGACGACGATGGTGACCTTGCTGCCGCCGATTCGGTCGGCCAGTTTGCCGCCGTACGGGCGGGCCAGCGAACCGAGCAGCGGGCCGATGAAGGCGATCGACGCGGCATGCACGGCGGCCTGCGCGACGGTGTCCCCGCCCGCCTTGAAGCTGATCTGCAAGATCTGGGCGAAGGCGAAGCTGTAACCGATGAACGAACCGAAGGTGCCGATGTAGAGGAAGGCGATCGCCCAGGACTGCGGCACCTTCAATGCCGTCACCATGTAGGACAGGTCGGCCTTCTGGTTCTTCAGGTTGTCCATGAAGAGCGCGGCACCGAGACCGGACAGTGCGACGAGCACCAGGTAGATCGCGCAGATCAGGGAGCCGTAGCCATCGCCGAGGGTGGCCAGGACCAGCAAACCGAGCAGCTGGATGACGGGGACGCCGATATTGCCGCCCGCTGCGTTCAGGCCAAGCGCCCAGCCCTTGAGCCGCTGCGGGTAGAAGGCGTTGATATTGGTCATCGAGGAGGCGAAGTTGCCGCCACCGAAACCGGCGAACGCGGCCACGATCAAGAACGTGGTGTACGAGGTGCCAGGCTGATTGATGAAGTACAACGTCAGCAGGGTCGGGATGAGCAGCATGAACGCGCTGAAGACGGTCCAGTTGCGTCCGCCGAAGCGGGCGGTGGCCACGGTGTAGGGGATCCGGAGCAATCCGCCGACCAGGGTCGGCACCGCCGCGAGGAAGAACTTGCCCGCCGGGTCGATACCGAACTCGTCGGCGGGCATGAACAGCACCATCACCGACCAGATCGACCAGACCGAGAAGCCGATGTGCTCGGCGATCACCGACCAGATCAGATTGCGCTTGGCGATGTCCTTGCCGCCTGCTTCCCAGGCCGCGACATCCTCGGCATCCCAATGCTCGAGGTTGCGGTTACGCGTCAGCGTGCTCAACAACAGGGCCTCCCAAAATCGGTTGGCCCCACGGTAGGAAACGGGTATTGCCGGAATGCTGCGGAAAATGACCGTCAAATCAACGGTTGCTCACCCTGCACGGGATATGTGGGTGAGATGTTTCGGGCATGTGACGCAACGGTTTCCGCAGGTGTCCGAATGCCTGCTCGCGCACTCCGGCGCGGTGAGGTCGCCTGTCAGCATGACCTGCGTCACGCTCGGCCGCAAGTCCTGCGAATTCGATGCGATGACATCCGGCGCCGCTGCCGATGCACTCGCAGCGGCGCCGGGAGCGTTGATCAGCGGGCCGACCAGGTGTCCTCGAGCATGCGCGGCTTGCACGCCTGCCAGGCACCGGCCAGCAGCACCAGCACGGCCACCCCGAGGAAGGCGAACGGCGCGGCCCAGCCGTCGGTCGCGGTGTGCAACATGCCGAACAGCACCGGGCCCGCGCAGGCCACCGCGTAACCGACGCCCTGGGTGAAGCCCGACAGCGAGGCCGAACCGGCCGGGGTGCGGGTCCGCAGGTTGATCAGCGTCAGCGCCATCGGGAAAGTGCTCGGGCCGAGCCCGAGCACGATCACCCACAGGATCGGCGCGCTCATCGGTGCGATCAGCAGCGCGGTGAAGGCGACGAAGAAGCAGACCGCGCAGCCGATCACCACGGGGAACGGGTTGGACATCCGGGCCGCGACGGTCGGCGCGGTCAGCGCGGCGATCAGGCCGACCACCGCGAACAGCGCGACCATCGAGCCGCCGAAGGCCGCGCTCGCGCCCGCGTCGGCGAAGATCGTGGGCAGCCAGGTGAACATCGAGTACGTGGTCAGCGAGGTCATGCCGAACATGCCGGCCATGCCCCAGGCCACCGGTGAACGCCAGGCCTTGCCGGTGGCCGCGTGGGCGTCGGCGGGCAGGGCGGTGGTGTCGGCCTTGTCGCGGCCGCGCCGGTCGCGCAGCACCCCGAACCACGGGACGGCCGCGGCGAAGCCGAGCAGTGCCCACATGCCGAGCGAGATCCGCCAGCCGTGCGCTTCGGCGACGGGCACCGCCACCAGCGCGGGCAGCACGGTGCCGATCTGCACCATGGTGATGTAGAGCGCGCTGACGATCGCGAGCCGGTCCGGGAAGTACCGCTTGACCAGCGGCGGGATCACGACGTTGCCGACACCCATGCCGCCGAGGGCCAGTGCGGAGAAGACGAACAGTTCCGCGGTGCCGGAGACGAACACCCGGATGAGCATGCCGAGGCCGGCCATCAGCATGGCGACGAGCGCGGTGCGTTCCAGGCCGAGCCTGCGCACCATGACCGGCGTCAGCAGGCCGGACAGCGAGAACATCAGGGTGGGGATCATGCCGAACACGCCGACGACGGCGGTGCCGTATCCGATTTCGTGGCCGATCTCCTCGGCCAGCGGAGTGAAGGCGGTGACCGCGACGCGCAACACCAGCGCCGACATGATGATCGCCGCGAGTACGAGCAGCCGGCCTTCGGTCAGCGCGCGACGGCGTGCGGCCGTCGCCGAGCCTGCGGGGCTGCTGGTGGTCTCGGGCAGAGTTGCGGTCACCGAAAAATCATAGGATGACCGGATGACGGGAGCAAGCCGATGTGACGAGCGGTACCCTGTTGCGGTGCAACCCGTCCGCCGCACCAGTCTCATCGCGCAGGTCACCGAACAGCTCCGGGCCGAGATCCGCTCGGGCCGTTGGCCGATCGGCTCCCGCATACCCACCGAGCCCGAACTCGCCGAACTCACCGGCACCGGGCGAAATACGCTCCGCGAGGCGGTGCAGGCGCTCGTGCATGCGGGCATGCTCGAACGCCGTCAGGGTTCGGGCACCTACGTGATCGCCAACTCCGAGGTCAGCGGGGCACTGGCGAAGTATTTCGCCGACGCCCAGGAACGCGACATCCTGGAACTGCGCCAAGCGCTCGACACCACCGCCGCCGCCCTCGCCGCCCAACGCCGCGACGAGACCGATATCGCCACCATGCGCCGGTTGCTGGAAGAGCGAAGCCAGTCCTGGGACGAGGACAACCCCGCGGCCATCGAGGCCGACGTGCAGCTGCACCGGGCAATCGTCGTCGCCAGCCACAACGCGGTGTACCTGGAGTTCTACGATTCGCTGCTGCCGGTCATCGAGGCGGGCATCCGCTCGCGCACCTCGAAATACGGCGAGTCCTACGACGCCGAACACCGCGAACTGGTCCAGGCCGTCATCGACGGCGATCCCGAACGCGCCGCGCAAGCAGCCCGCTGCTTCCTCGGGTCGCTGATCGCCGAGTATCCGGCGCCGGGCAGCGAGGCCGAGTAACCAACCGGTCACCGGTGCGCCGGATCACCGGTGAGACAGATGTGCCGCGATCGTCACCGCACGCCACGTGAGCGCAACAACCGGCTCCTACCTTGTGATTCGACCGCTCAGGCACCCGACGGGTCGCGACGAACCCGCCCGGGCCACTACGCCGCTGCGATGAGGCAGCGCGGCCACGATGAGGGAGCGGTCGCAGTGCGATCGAGAGGGAGCCGATGACCGCGACAATCGACACCGGCAGTCACACACCGTCGTTCACCTATCAGAGGCGCGGACGCTGGATCGACACCTGGGAACCGGACGATCCGCAGTTCTGGGAATCGGGCGGGGCGCGAACGGCCCGCAAGAATCTCGCCTTCTCGGTGTTCGCCGAGAACCTCGGATTCAGCGTCTGGGTCATCTGGGGCTCGGTGGTGACCAGCATGGGCGCGGCCGGATTCGGCTTCCTGGCCGGGCTCGGCAAGGGCGATCCGGTCGCGGTGAGCAACGCCCTGCTGCTCACCTCCACCCCGACACTGGTCGGTGCGGCACTGCGCATCCCCTACACCTTCGCTATCCCCCGCTTCGGTGGACGCGCCTTCACCGCCTTCAGTGCGGCGATGCTGTTGCTGCCGACGCTCGGGCTGGCCTACTTCGTCAATCAGCCGCAGACCCCGATGTGGGTGTTCCTGCTGCTGGCGGCGCTCGCCGGCGTGGGTGGCGGCAACTTCTCCTCCTCGATGGCCAACATCTCGTTCTTCTTCCCGGAAGGCAAGAAGGGTGCGGCACTCGGCATCAACGCCGCCGGCGGCAATCTCGGTGTCGCGCAGACCCAGCTGATCCTGCCGCTGCTGATCACCTTCGGCACCCATCTGACCGCGAAGGACCCGGCGGGCTATCGGCTCGGCATCACCCTCGCGGTGCTGGTGTGGGTGCCGTTCATCCTGATCGCGACCGTCGGCGCATTGCGCTGCATGGACAGCCTGCGCACCGCGAAGTCCGACGGCCGGTCCTATCGGCTCGCGCTGACCAACCCGCACACCTGGGTGATGTCGCTGCTCTACATCGGTACCTTCGGCTCGTTCATCGGGTTCTCCTTCGCCTTCCCCACCCTGATCAAGGCGAACTTCCCGAACCTGGCGAATATCGGCTGGATCACCACCCTCGGCAATCTCGCGTTCCTCGGTGCCTTGGTCGGTTCGTTCAGCAGGCCGTTCGGCGGCTGGATCTCCGATCGGGTCGGCGGCGCCAAGATCACCCTCGGGGTGTTCGGCGGTATGGCCGTCGCGGTGGCGTTGATCATGGCGGCGCTGGAGCTGAAGAGCTTTCCGCTGTACCTGATCTCGTTCCTGCTGCTGTTCGTGCTCACCGGCATCGGCAACGGCTCCACCTACCGGATGATCCCGTCGATCTTCAGCGCGGAGGCGAGCAAGTACGCCGCCGAGCACGATCTGGATCCGGCCGAGGCGGCGGCGTCGGCGAAACGGCAGGCGGGCGCGGCGATCGGCGTCATCGGGGCGATCGGCGCCTCCGGTGGCTACCTGCTGCAGCAGGCACTTCGACTGTCCAACATCAACTTCGGCAGCATGTCGCCCGCCTTCTGGGCGTACGCGATCGCTTTCCTGGTGATGGCCGGGGTGACGTGGTGGTTCTATCTGCGCTCGTCGTTCGCGGTGGCGCGGGTTCCGTCGCTGGCGTACGCGAACGTCTGAGTTCGGTTCGGCCGCACCGGGTGTGGCGTCGTCGCCGCGCCGCCACACCCGGTGCGCGTTGTTCGCGCATGCCGAGACCGGTCGGACGCCGCGGGCGAGTCAGAGCAGGAAACGCACCATGTCCGCGGTACGGGCCAGGCCGGGCAAGGCCTCCGGCGTCGACCGTGGATGCAGCGCGTGCACGGCAAGACGGAACATCACCGCGCGCAACAGCATCTGCGGCCACTCCGGCAGATCCGACCAGCGCTCCAGCAGCCCGTCGTCGGCACCGCCCCAGGACAGCGCGTCTACCACGACCACGCCCGCCGCCCATGCCGCCGGACGCCAGTACGGGGTGATATCGCTGAGCCCGGGAGTGTCGGCGCCGGAGAACAATACGGTGCCGAACAGGTCGCCGTGCACCAGCTGCGCCGGCGTGTGCACCGGCTTGCGCAGGGTGGCCAGCTGCCCGATCAGTTCCATGCTGTGCCTGCCATCCGGCGACGTCGCGGGCAGCGTCCCGCCCGCGCGCAGGCTGCGCAGCGGCACCGCCTCCCAGGCAGCGCGATCGGCGGCGACGAAAACATCGACATCCATCCACGGCGCCACCGGCGGCTGCACCAGGAACCGGGGCCGCTCGAGATGCGCGGTGGCGGCGTGCAAACGCAGCGACACCGACACCACCTCGTCGTGCCGGGGTTCGGGAATACCTTCCAGGAAGGTGTCGGCCCGCCAGCCGGAGACGACGTAGCGGCCGTCGGTGGCGCGCACCGGCCGGGCCAGGCGCAGCCCGTCGACCTTCAGCGTTTCACGCACCTTGGCCGACCAGGCCGCCCGTGCGTGATCGGCGACCGGGCTGAGCACCACGTCACCGAGGCGCCAGCCGCCTTCCCAGTCGCCCAGCGCAATCGGCGTCACCTCGCGCAGGCCGAACGTGGCTCGCACATGCTCGGGAGGCTCCACAGATGTCACGGCCGTACCGTACTCCCGGCGACGCGCCCGAAACGGGCGCCGCGCCGAGATTGCCGGCGATGCGCTGGGCGCCCGCTCAGTACACCGGTAGCGAGGGGTCGACCTGGTTCGCCCAGGCGATCACACCACCCTGCAGATGGGTGGCATCGGCGAAACCGGCGCGTTTGAGCGCGGCCAGTGCCTCCGCGGACCGGATACCGGTCTTGCAGTGCAGCACGATCGGCCGGTTCTGCGGCAGCTCCGACAGTGCTTCGCCGGACAGGATTCGGTCCTTCGGGATCAGCGTCGCGCCCTCGATGTGCACGATGTCCCATTCCACCGGCTCGCGCACGTCGACCAGATGCACCGGCTTGCCTGCGTCGAGCATCTCCTTGAGCTCACGTGCGGTCACTGTGGAACCGGCGGCGGCCGCCTGGCCCTCCTCGCTCACCACACCGCAGAACGCGTCGTAGTCGATCAGTTCGGTGATCGGCTGACGTTCCGGATCGCGGCGCAGCTTGATGGTCCGGTAGGTCATGTCCAGTGCGTCGTACACCATCAGCCGGCCCAGCAGCGGATCGCCGATGCCGGTGATCAGCTTGATCGCCTCGGTCACCATGATCGAGCCGATGGACGCGCACAGCACGCCGAGCACACCGCCCTCGGCGCACGAGGGCACCATGCCCGGCGGCGGCGCCTCCGGGTACAGGTCGCGGTAGTTGATGCCGCGGCCGTCGGGGGCGTCCTCCCAGAACACCGACACCTGGCCCTCGAAGCGGTAGATCGAGCCCCAGACGTAGGGCTTGCCCGCGAGGACGGCGGCGTCGTTGACCAGGTAGCGGGTGGCGAAGTTGTCGGTGCCGTCGACGATCAGGTCGTATTCGGCGAACAGCTCGACGGCGTTGTCCGGCTCCAGCCGGATCTTGTGCAGTCGCACGTCGATGCCGGAGTTGATCTCCAGGATGGAATCACGGGCGCTGTCGGCCTTGGAACGGCCGATATCGGATTCGCCGTGGATGATCTGCCGTTGCAGGTTGGACAGGTCGACCTCGTCGAACTCGACGATGCCGAGCGTGCCGACACCGGCGGCGGCCAGGTACAGCAGGGCAGGCGTGCCGAGCCCGCCCGCGCCGATCACCAGCACCTTGGCATTCTTCAGCCGCTTCTGCCCGTCCACGCCCACATCGGGAATGATCAGGTGGCGGCTGTAGCGGGCGACCTCGTCCCTGGTCAGCTCCGCGGCCGGCTCGACCAGTGGCGGCAGGGACTTCGGTGATGACACGTCCAGAACTCCTCGAATCGAATGGGCCGGTCACGATGCGTCGGGCGCACGTCGGGGTGCGCTACCGGTGCAACACCGGCGACCCGGCCGTTCTTCCCCGCCCATGGTCGCGCATGGGCGGTGCCGGGCGACAACCGGGCCGGGCCCGGGCAACCAGCCATCGGGCGGTTCAGCCGCGTGGGTACGGCCAGGGGTTGAACCGGCAGCGCTTACCGTCCATCGGCACCACTCCATCGGGGTCGAGGGTGGCGATGACGTTGTTCTCCACGCCGAAGGTCTGCTGCATCATCACCGGCGCCAGCCCGCCATCGGTCTCGCAGGGCTGGTGCTGGTGATAGCCGATGGCGTGGCCGACCTCGTGGTTGACCAGGTACTGCCGGTAGGAGCCGATATCGCCCTCGAACGCCAGCGCGCCGCGCACCCATCGGGCCTCCGACAACACCACCCGGCCCAGGTCGGAGTTGTAGCAGGAGGAGTCGATCTCGATCTCGAAACCGCATGCGGTCCGGGTCGTTTGGCGCGAGGTGAGCGAGACCCGGAAATCCGGTTCACCCTGATCCACCCGGCGGAAGGCGAACTTGCGGTCATGGTTCCAGCTCTTCGGATTGGCCAGGGTGGAGTCGACCATCTTCGCCACCGAGGCGTCACCGCCGTAGCCGGTGGTGTCGATACCGTCTTCGATCTCGACGGTGTAGCTGAACACGTACTGCTCCCCGATGCCCACCTGTGCGCTGGTCCCCGGCACCACCCGCCAGGTCCCGGCGCCGGTCTCGACGAACTGGCCGCCCTCGGGCAGCGCACCGGTGGGCAGATCGTCGGGAAACTTGCCGTCACCGGGCGGGGCGCCGATGACGCCCGCGCTGGCCGCAGGCGGGCTCAGCCGCCCGAACCCGGGTTCGCCCGCGGCGGGGGCGGGCTCCGGCCCGGTGCGGATCGCGTCGACGACCACGATGAGCGTCACCGCGAACAACACCGGCAGCGCGTACGCCCGCCAGCCGTAGGTGGACACGAATCGTCCGATGGCACTCTGCTTCTTCACATCCCGCGACGGTCGCGGGGCACGCGAGCGATTCTTCTCATCCGGTGCGGTCGGGTCCCAGCGAGCGCGCAATGGTTGCCGCGAACGGTCGGAGGTGCCGGGGTCCGGCCATGGCACGGGGCTCGTCACTGCGGAACCGGAGTCCTCGGAACCGTGGGGGCGGTGCGCATCGCGCCCGCCGCCGGTCGGCTTTTCCGGTCGGTCGGTCACGGGAAACAGCCTCTCACAGTGCGAAAGACCGCGGCACCGTGCCTTGGCGGGGCGGTCGATCACTGCGAGATTTCTCACCGATGGCCATGCATTCACCACCCCCATCGGAAAGTGTGACGCGAGCGGGTATCGTGCTGTGGATAACCCGGTGCACACCCCTTTTGCCGGGGAATCGACTGGGAGATCCGAAATGACTGACCTCGTGGACCGGATGACGTCCCGCAGAACGTCGTCCGAGGCCATGACCCCGGCCAAGCGCGGCACCAGGCTGCCGCGCGACGAACGACGCCAGCAGCTGCTAGCCGCTGCCAGTGAGGTGTTCGTGCTGCGTGGCTATCACGCCGCGGGTATGGACGAGATCTCGCAGTGCGCGGGCGTCAGCAAGCCGGTGCTCTACCAGCACTTCACCAGCAAGCTCGAGCTCTACGTCGCGGTACTGCAGAACTATGTCGACATGCTGGTGTCGAGCGTGCGCCAGGCGCTGCGCTCCACCACCGACAACAAGCAGCGCGTGCGCGCGGCGGTGCAGGCCTACTTCGACTTCGTCGACAACGAGATGCAGGGCTTCCGGCTGGTCTTCGAATCCGACCTGACCAGCGAGCCGCAGGTGCAGCGTCGGGTGGAGCAGGCCACCGAGGCCTGTGTGGACGCCGTCTTCGATCTGGTGGCCCACGACTCCGGCCTCGATCCGTACCGCGCCCGGATCCTCGCCGTCGGCCTGGTCGGCGCGAGCCAGTTCACCGCGCGCTACTGGCTGGAAGCCGACCGCCCGATCCCGAAGGACGAGGCCGTCGACACCACGGTTGCGCTGGCCTGGGGCGGCCTGTCGCACGTCCCGCTGCACCCGATCGAGCAGGTACTGCGCGCGCGCGACGAGCAGTGAGTTCAGCCGCCGGACGAGATTGTGGCCCCCACCAGAGACCTGGTGGGGGCCACAATTTTCTTCTGGACGACCTTGCCGAAATGCGGAGAGGGTAACTCACCGGGCACGCCCGGAACCGGACCACAAGGTGACCGCTGGCCGCCGGCGTAGGTCTATACGGCTCTCGGTTCGGCCAAAAATCGCGGAGAGGCGGACGGACCTATACGGCGGCGAAGCCCACCCGGCCACCGGTGGCGGTGCCGATCTCGACGTAGGCGACCTTAGCGGCCTGGATCAGGAACTTACGGCCCTTCTCGTCGGTCAGCGAGACGACACCGCTATCGCCGCTGAGGGCACCGGACACCAGCGCCTCGACCTCGTCGGGGGTCTGCGAGCTGGTGATGACGAGCTCGCGCGGGCTATCCGAAATACCGATCTTGACCTCCACGGCCAACCTCCGAACATAGAGTCGTGTGCTGTCGCACCAAGGCTAATGCAGCCGCTGCGGGCGCAGGCACCTGACCGCCTGCGCTGTCAGCGAAACCCGCGCGGCGTGCGCCCGCCGCTACTTCGGCTCGACGAGCTGGATCTCGAGTTCGACCTTGACCGCGTCGCTGAGCATGCCGGGCAGCGGGCCGCCGACGCCGAAGTCGGTGCGCTTGATGGTGCCGGTGGCGGAGAATCCGGCATGGTTGTCGCCGGTGGCGCCGAACTCCTGCACACCGCCCCATTCGACCTCGAGGGTGACGGGCTTGGTGATCTCGCCGAGCGTGGCCTCGCCCTCGACGGTGAAGGTCTCCGCGATCCGCACCGGCTCGGTGGCGCGGAAGGTCAGCGTCGGCCGGTTGGCCACGTCGAGGAAGTCGGCGGTGCGCACGTGGGCATCGCGGTCGGGGTTGCCGGTGTCGAAGGAGTCGAGGTAGATGGTGGCGCCGATGGTCGCGGCCCCGGATTCGTCGACGACGAACTCGGTGTCGAACTTGGCGAAGCTGCCGCGCACCTTGGAGATGCCGAGGTGGCGGATGGTGAACGCGACGGTCGAGTGCGCGGGGTCCAGGGTCCAGGATCCGGGGCGCAGCTGCTGGGTGGCGGTGGTGGTTTCCGGAGTAGTCATGGTTCCACCATGACCGGACCGCGGTCCGCTAACCAGACCGCCGTTATCCTGGACCTGGCAGGGCGCGGATAAGCCGGCCCCGACGAGGCACGATGGACGGCATGGCACGAAGCAGGTTCGCCGAATTCCTGGTCGCCCGGCGCGCGGAGTTGCGCCCGGGCGATCTGGGGTTGCCCGAGGGTCGCCGCCGGCGTACCCCGGGGTTGCGCCGCGAGGAGGTCGCGGTGCGGGCCGGCGTCAGCGCCGACTACCTGGCCCGGCTGGAGCAGGGCCGGGACAACAATCCGTCACCGGCGGTGGTCGAGGCGCTGGCCGACGCGTTGCTGCTGCGCGGTGAGGCGCGCTACCAGTTCAACATCCTCGCGCTGACCGCCGCCGACGGTTCCCGCTGCCCCGGCGGGGAGGCCGAGCCGGAACAGGTGCCCGAGACCATTCAGCAGGTACTGCGCGCGCTCGCGCCGACTCCCGCGTTCGTCGTCGGCAGGCAGCTGAACGTGCTCGACTGGAACGCCGCCTGGGCCGATTTCGCCGCACCGCTCGGGCTGCTCGACGATTCCTCACCCAACCTCGCCCGATTCGTCTTCACCCATCCGGCCGCCCGGCGCGTGCTGCGCAATTGGTCGCAGGCCGCGGACGCCTTCGCGGCGGCCCTCAATCGGGCCATGGTGCGCTGGCCCGCCGACGAGGCGCTGCGCGAGACGATCGATCGGTTGCGCAGCCACCCGGACTTCGCCGAACGCTGGACCCCGCAACGACTCAACGAGCCGACCGTACCGCTGCTGCGCTTCGACCATCCGGTGCTCGGTGACGTCGACGTGCCGTTCGAGACCTTGGAAACCACCGGCGATCAGAGCCTGGTCGTCTGGCTCACCGACCGGGTCAAGGCCACCGGCCTGCACCTGGTGCGCGATCGCGCGGCCAACGAATAGCGAACGTCGTGGCGCCGGCGCGTCGACGGCGCGGGCCGGCCTCATTCCCGCGAGGTGCGTAGGTGGATGCGCTCGCCCTGCTTCCTGAACAAGCTCAGCACCTGGACGCTCCCGCCGCCGGTCGCGCCGAACCAGTGCGGGATCCGGCAGTCGAACTCGGCCGCCTCGCCGGCGGTCATCACGAAATCGCGGGATCCCAGCCGTACCCGTAGGCGCCCGTGCAGCACGTACAACCATTCGTGTCCGGGGTGGGTGCGCAGGAACGGCTCATCGTCGGTGGCCGGGATGGTCATCGTGTAGGCGCGTGGTTCGCCACGGTGCCGGGAGAGCGGAACCAGTACCCGGCCCGCGGCGGTCTGCGCCTGCCGCGGCCGGACCGGGTCGACGATCCGCGGCGAGGCCACGATCTCGTCGAGCGGGACGCCAAGGGCCGCGGTGATCGGCAGCAGCAGTTCCAGACTCGGTTTGCGCTGCGCCGATTCCAGCCGCGACAGCGTGCTGGTCGAGATCCCCGTGGCGCGCGCGAGTTCGGCGAGGCTGACGCCCTTCTTCTCCCGCGCACGGCGCAATCGCGGCGCGATCTGCTCGATGACGGCGTCGACGCTCGGCTGCCCATCCATGGGTCACAGTGAAGCTAATCCGTCCCGGAATCGGCAAGATTCTTTGCCGATACCGCAAATTCCTCGGGATGCTGTCAGCGGAGGTGATCCCAATGGACACAACGACAACAGCAATGGGCGGATCGACACCCGCGATCGACACGGAGGCGATCAACCGAGCGTCGACGAGTGAATCGGATAGCGGCGGCGGTGGCCGCTCACGGCGACCGGACCGGCTGCCCCTCGGCGTATACCTGCTCGGCTTCAGCTTGTTCGCGATGGGCACGGCCGAGTTCCTGCTGGCCGGCGTACTGCCCGCGGTCGCCGACGACCTGGATACGACGCTGTCCTCGGCGGGGATGCTCATCACCGCGTTCGCACTGGGCGTCGTACTCGGCGGGCCACCGCTGGCGGTCCTGGGCCTGCGCTGGCCGCGCCGCACGGCGCTGCTGGTCACGCAGGGCATTTTCGCGGCGGGCATCGTCGCCGGCCTGATGGGTAATTACCAGGTCCTGCTGATCTCGCGGGCCGTTTCCGGCATCGCGTACGCGGGGTTCTTCGCGATCGCGTCGGTGACGGCCATCAGCTTGGTGACCCCGGATCGTACGGCCAGGGCATCCGGCGTCGTCGTCAGTGGATTGAGCATCGCCATGGTCGCCGGCGGCCCCGCGGGCACGCTGCTCAGCCATTTCACCGACTGGCGTGGCGGTTTCTGGGCGGTAGTGTTCCTGACAGTCACCGCGATGATCGGGTGCAGGCTCGGGTTGCCCGGCACCGATTCCGGTCCGGCTGTTCGGCCGAGTGTGTCCAGGGAGTTGCGCACGATGCGCAGACCACGTCTGTGGGGGATCTACGCGATCACCATCGCGACAACGGCCGCGTACATGGTCACGTTCAACTACCTCGCGGCCATGCTCGCCGACATCACCGAAGTCTCCGAGGTCTGGATCCCGGCGATCCTGGCGCTGTTCGGCATCGGGGCTTTCGTCGGCTTGTCCATCGGCGGCCGCATCTCCGACCGGCGGCCACATCTGGCGCTGACAGCGGGTGCCATCGCGATCGCGGTTCTTTCGGTGGTGATGGTCGCCGCCGTCGCTCGGGTCTGGCTGGTCGTGCCGACGGTGTTCCTGCTCGGCGTGGCCGCGTTCGTGCTCAACCCCGCGCTCTACGGGCGGGTGTTCACCCTCGCTGCCGATGCCCCGACGCTGGCGGGGGCGACCACCGTGTCGGCCTTCCAACTCGGCATCAGCATCACGCCGGTGCTCGCGGCCGTGCCGTTGTCCCGCGGCGCCGCGCTGACCTCGGTGTGCTGGATCGGCGCGCTGCTGGCGCTGGCAGCGCTGCCGATCGTGCTCGCCGATCGCGCCGGTATGCCGGCGCGATGACCCGGGGCGATCGCCTAGAGCCCGAGCACCGCCATCCGTTCGGCGTGGCTGGCCTGCATGCGCTCGAAGAGGGTGGCGATGCCGTTGAGGTCGCCGGTGGCGGCGAGCACCAGTTCGGTGAGCTCATCGCGCTGGGCCATCACGTACTGGGCCTGGGTGATCGCCTCACCGAGCAGCCTGCGACCCCACAGCGTCAGCCGGTCGCGCTCGGAACGGCTGGCGGCCACCGCGCGGCGCACCTCGTCGACCACGAACTGCGAATGTCCGGTCTCGGCCAGCACATCGCGCACCACGTCGGCGACATCGGGGCTGAGCACGCCGGCGATCTCGCGGTAGAAGTCGGCGGCGATGCCGTCGCCGACGTAGAACTTGACCATCGACTCGAGCCACGTCGACGGATCGGTGGAGGCGTGATAAGCGTCAAGGGCCCGCACGAACGGCGCCATCACCTCGAAGATGTCGGCCCCGCGCTCCGACAGCGCCGCCTCGAGCCGCGTGAAATGCTCCATTTCGGCGGCGGCCATCTTCGCCACCGCCACTTTGCCGCGCACGGTCGGCGAGAGCTTGGCCTCCTCGGCGAGCCGGTAGAACGCGGAGATCTCACCGTAGGCGAGCACCGCGAACAGATCGGTCACCCCGGGATGGTCGGCGGGAATGGACGGCGGAACCGGGCCGGTCGGCGAAACACCCAGCGCGGCAGGTGACTGTGCTCCCATGGGTCACCAGCGTAATACCCGGCGCGCCGCGCGTCGCGGCTCGTCTCACGCGCCCGCGCCGGGCACCGCGCAGCGGCCCGGTCAGACCCCGGTGGCGAGGAATTTATCCAGGTAGGTCCAGGTCGTGTCGCGTGCGGTGGGGCCGGTCAGGATCCCGAGCTGGCTGCCCGGCGCGGTTTCGTAGCGCACCGAGGCGGCGCCGCTGAGCGTGCGCAGTCCGGCTTCCACGGCGGCGGCCGGAGTGATGACGTCGCTCGGCCCACCGACCAGCAGCACCGGCGCGGTGACGTCGGCGAGCGCGATATGCCGCTGCCCCAGCCGGACCACGCCGCGGCCGATGTCGTTGTTCAGGATGAGCCTGCCCCACAGCTGCCCGTAGAACCGGCCGGGATAGCCGGGCATCTCGGCCATGAATCGGTCGATGGTCTCCATCCGGGCCAGCGTCTCGGTGCGGGCGATATTGCTGGCGACGAACCACGGCCGCTTGAGCTCACGTTCCCAGGCGGTGGCCCGGTAGGCGAGCCGGGTGAGTCCGGCCGGCACCCCGCCTGCCGCGCGCACGACGGTAGATACCGCCTGGCCACCGGTCAGCTTGGCGACCGCGCGCAGCTGCGGGATCCCGGTCATCCTGTCGTAGTCCAGCGGCGCGCCGACCGCGGTGATCGACCGGATCGGCAACTGTGTGTTCGCCGCTGCCGTCAGTAGTGACAGCGTTCCACCCAGCGACCAGCCGATCAGATCGACGGGTGCGCCGCCGCGGTCGGCCGAGGCGCGCAGCACCGCCTCGGGCAGGATGTCGTCGATCCAGTCCTCGAAGCCCATCTTGCGGTCGGCGAAGGTGATGTCGCCGTAATCGACCAGGTACGGCGCCCGGCCGGTGTCCAGCAGGAACCGGGCTACGCTCTGGTCCGGACGCAGATCGAAGCAGGTGGCGGGGGCGGCCAGCGGGGGCACGAGCAGCACCGCGGAACCGGCGACGGGCGACGCTTCGTCGAATCGTCGCAGGGTGCGGTGCGGCTGATCCCACAGCACGGTCGACGGTGTCGGTTCCGGATCGACCACACCGGAGCCGAAGGTCAGGGCCCAGGCGTTGCGCGCGGCGAGGGTGACGGTGTCTGCGATGCTCACCACACGAATGTCTCACATCCGGTACCGCCGGTAACACCCACGGTGTGACGACCACAGCCCGCACCGGGCCGACTGTCGCCTATATCACCCATTCGCCACGCCCGATGAATTACCGTGTCGCGCGCACCACTGATCGCCGGTCCACGCACCGAAAACGAATGAATGCCATGGCGATTCTCACGCCGGATTTCCGGGCCGAGCACAATATCACGCTACAATCTCCACGGACAACGAAAATTTCGCGCCCGATCGAGTAACCCGATCACCGGCCGACACAGCTGTCGGCCCGGCGCGCAAGACGATGTCCACGGAAAATGTGCGCGCACCAGATCCGCGTCACCGATGCGCCGCGCCGATGTCTCCCAGGCAGCCCCCTCTCCGGCGGGTACCGCTGACATCCGGCAGCGACCGGTGAGTATCACAGGCGGATACGTGGTCGTCGCGGACCGGCCGGTCCGCCCCACGCCTCGTGCGCGCGTGACGCGATAACGAGGAAGGCACGAACCCTGAGCAAGATCACTGTCGAACAGGAACCGGGACTGGCGGACACCCTGCTGACGGCCGAACTGGACGAAACACATACCGCCCCGACCTTCACCGAATTGGGTGTGCGCCCGGAAATCGTGCGCGCACTCGGTGAGATGGGCATCGAACGCACTTTCGCCATCCAGGAACTCACCCTGCCGCTGGCCTTGGCCGGGGAAGACCTCATCGGCCAGGCCCGTACCGGCATGGGCAAGACCTTCGGATTCGGTGTGCCGCTGCTGCATCGCATCGCCACCGCCGAATCGGGCACCACCCCGCTGGACGGAACACCGCGGGCGCTGGTGATCGTCCCCACCCGCGAACTCTGCTTGCAGGTCACCAAGGACCTGGAGAACGCGGGCAAATATCTGACCAATCACCAGGGGCCGCTGAAGGTGGTCTCCATTTACGGTGGCCGCCCCTATGAGGCGCAGATCGAGGCGCTGCGCCACGGCGTCGACGTCGTCGTCGGCACCCCTGGCCGTCTGCTCGACCTGGCCAATCAGCAGCATCTGATTCTCGGCAAGGTCGGCGTGCTGGTCCTCGACGAGGCCGACGAAATGCTCGATCTGGGCTTCCTGCCCGATATCGAACGCATTTTGGGCATGGTCCCGGATAAACGGCAGACGATGCTGTTCTCGGCCACCATGCCGGGCCCGATCATCACCCTGGCTCGCACATTCCTCACCCGCCCGACCCATATCCGGGCCGAGGAACCGCACGATTCCGCGGTGCACGATCGCACCGCCCAGTTCGTCTACCGGGCGCACGCGCTCGACAAGAGCGAATTGGTCGCCCGGGTGCTGCAGGCCGAAAACCGCGGCGCCACCATGATCTTCACCCGCACCAAGCGCACCGCGCAGAAGGTGGCCGACGATCTGGCCGAACGCGGTTTCGCGGTCGGCGCCGTGCACGGCGACCTCGGCCAGATCGCGCGCGAGAAGGCGCTGGCGAAGTTCCGCAAGGGCACCATCGACGTGCTGGTCGCCACCGACGTGGCCGCGCGCGGGATCGATATCGACGACGTCACCCACGTCATCAACTATCAGTGCCCCGAGGACGAGAAGACCTACGTGCACCGCATCGGCCGCACCGGTCGCGCCGGGCGCACCGGCGTCGCGGTGACGCTGATCGACTGGGACGAGCTCAACCGCTGGGCCGGCATCGACAAGGCACTCGGCCTCGGCATCCCCGAGCCGGTCGAAACGTATTCGCGTTCCCCGCACCTGTTCTCGGACCTGGGCATCCCGGAAGGTGTCACCGGCACCATCCGCAAGCCCAAGCCGCAACGCGATGAGGACGCCGAAGTCGTCGAGCGCCCCGAGCGCACGCCGCGCAAGCGCAACCGCAGGCGCACCCGTGGCGGTAAGCCGATCGACGGCGAGGCCACCGTGAGCACCGGCGACGCCGGCGAGCAGGACGAGGCGCAGGCCGGTTCGGCGCCCGCCGAGGGCGCGGCCGGTGAGGACGGCGAACGTCCGGCACGGCGCAGGCGTCGTCGGCGCAAGTCTACCGGCGAGGACGGCGCGGACGGGGCCACCGCGGAGGCGAACAGCACCGCCGAGGCGAAGGACACGGCCCCGGCCGGCAGTACCGCCGAAGCGTCCACCGACGAGGCACCAGCGACCGAGGGCACCGACGCCGAGACCGGCGGCGAGCAGCCCGCACGGCGCAGGCGCCGTCGCCGCAAGCCCGCCGGTGAATCCGCCGCGGACGCCTCCGCAGCGGATTCGGCCACGCCGGTCGAGTCGAACAGCACCGCCGGCGTCTCCGCCTGATCGAACACCCCCGAAATGCTGGTGAGCGCGAACCGCGCCCACCAGCATTTTTCGTCTCCGGGCAGGGTCGTGCGCCCGCTCGCGAAGCACAGCCGGACCGGCCGCCGCCGGGCACGGCGATGTCATCGGCGCTCGGGCCGATCCGCTAATCTCGCACACGTGCTCGCACCCGAGCGGCGGACCCGCGCCGACATCCTCATCGCGGTCGCGATCGCCCTCGTACTGGCGATCGCGGCTCTGGTGGTGTGGATCCAGTCGGATGCGCGCGGCACCGAGTCGGTCGTCGCGGACACCCCGGTCGACACCCCACCTGCCGCGTCGACGCTGCCCACCGAGCTGCGCGAACTCTGGCACGCGCCCGACGGGGCGAGCACCGAGGCGCTCACCTCCGGCGGAGTGGTGGTCACCGCGGACCGCGGCACCGTCACCGGACGCGATCCGCGCACGGGTGCCGAAATCTGGCACTACCGGCGCGATATCCCGCTGTGCGGCGTGCAGTCCCAGTTCGGCACCGTGATCGCGGTGTATCGCGACGATCGCGGATGCAGCCAGACCACCATGCTGCTCGGCTCGGACGGCTCGCGCACCACCGCGCGCAGCAGCGACATGGATTCCGAGATCGCATTGTCGGTCGATGGCACCTACGTGCTGGCGCAGGGGCCGCGCCGGCTGGAGATGTGGCGATCGGATCTGGTGCGCACGCTCGAGTACGGCCGGGTCGAGGCCAAAGAGATCCCCAAATCCCAGCCGCGCCAAGACTGTTCGCTGATATCGGCGAGTTCGAGCTCGTCTCGGCTCGCGGTGCTCGAGCGCTGCCCCGGCGACACCGCCAACCGGCTGACGATCCTGGATCCCGCTCCCAAGGATTTCCGCGTCCCCAAGGAATTCGGCTCCCGCGAGCTGAACGGGCCGGGTACCGACTCGCCCGAGGCGGAAGTGATCGCGGTGTCGGACAACCGCATCGTGCTCTACCTGCCCGGCGCCACCTCCCCCGATCCCGCACCGCCACGGCTGGCGGTTTTCGACGCCACCGGCAATCCTTTGGTGGCGCACGAGCTTTCGGCGCCGCTGGCCCGGACGACCACCACCACGCGCATCGGTTCGGCCTACCTGGTGTTCACCGGTAACAGCCTGATCGCGTTGAACGCCAGCACCTTCGACCCGATGTGGACCGCGGCGGGCGCGCTGGGGAGCCCGGCCTTGATGGCCGGTCATATCCTCGTTCCGGTCGATGGCGCGATTGCCGCGCTGGACCCGGCGACCGGTGCGGAGGTCACGCGGATCCCGGTGGAGCGCAAGGGGTATGACGGCTCCCCGATCGCGCTCGGCGTGCTCGGCGATGCCGTCCTCGAGCATCGTGGCGATCAACTGGTCGCGTTCGGCTGAACCCGTTTCTGTCGGTGCCTCGTGGCACACTCGCCGCCATGCGCAGGGCAGCCACGAACTCCACCACCTCCCGCGCCGGAGCAATGTCGACCCGGCGGCAGCGGCCGGGCGCGGTGGGGGCTCGGATCGAAGGAAACCGCCGCGCTGCGCACGCGAACGCATCCCGCTCGAGCGCGGTGGCTCATGATGGATGACATGTCCGAACTCGAGCATGCCCGGCTGATCGTCCTGCGCCACGGTGAGACCACCTGGTCCGCGCAACGCAAGCACACCAGCACCACCGACCTGCCGCTCACCGACCGCGGCGAGCAGCAGGCGCGCGCGGCCGGACGGCTGCTCACCGACCTGAAGCTGCGCACCCCGCTCGTGTACACCAGTCCGCGACAGCGTGCCGCGCGCACCGCGGAACTGGCCGGGCTCGACACGGCCGTCGTCGACGCCGACCTGGCCGAATGGGATTACGGCGACTACGAGGGCCGCACCACCACCGAGATCAGGGAAACGGTGCCTGGCTGGACGGTCTGGACCCACCCCGTGCCCGGTGGGGAATCCGCCGAGCAGGTCCGCGCTCGCGCCGACCGGGTGCTGGCCACCGCCACCGCGCAGCTCGCCGAACGCGATGTGGTGCTGGTCGGGCACGGGCATTTCTCGCGCGTTCTCATCGCCCGCTGGTGCGAGTTCGATATTCGTGAAGGCCGCCGGTTCGCCATGTCGACCGGCGCGGTCAGTGTGCTCGGCTACGACCACGGCGCGCCCACCGTGCGCGGCCACAATCTCGTCCCGGCCGAGGAGCTGGCACGATGACCGGCACCGCGATCCGCCGTGCGCTCCCCGACGATGTGCCCGCCCTGGTCGAGCTGGTCTACGACCTGGCCGAATACGAGAAGGCCAGGCACGAGTGCACCCTCACCGCCGAACAACTGCACACCGCGCTGTTCGGCCCCGCGCCGGCCCTGTTCGCCCATGTC
>NZ_BAFY01000192.1 GCF_000308555.1 Nocardia cyriacigeorgica NBRC 100375
ATGATCGGCGCGGTTTCGGGGTGGTTTGCGACGATGCCGTTGAGCACGTAACCCAGCAGCCCGGTCGCGAAGCCGCCGATCACGCCGGGGACGATCCCGTTGATGGCGGGGGCAGTGAGCATGACTTTGTGCAGATCGGCGGGCGGGGCACCGGCGTATGTCCCGCGCAGGTCCACTTCGGGTGCGTATTCGCCCTGGAGTTCGGCGGCCGCAGCCGCGGCACCGCCGCCCTGGGAATAGCCGAAAATGGCGCTGGGCCGGGAGATTCCGGTCAGCGCCTCGGCGGCGCGGATGGAGTCGAGGACGGCGTGAGCTTCGGCGGCGCGGTTGACGTAGTCGTGCACGGCCGGGGTGCCCAGCCCGTGGTAGTCGGTCATCACCACGGCCATGCCGCGCGCGAGCAGCGCATAGACGGTGATGATCTCGTAGCTGACCCAGATGTCGAGGGGGAAGGTGTAGTGGACGAGCTCGGCGAGGGTTTTCGAGGGCGCGCACTGGTCGCCTTGCCCCTGGGTGCCCGGCGCGACCGCGATCAGCGGCCGCGGGCCGGGGCCGTTCCACGGCACGGTGGGTTCGAGATAGGTTCCGGTGACCGCGGCCGGTTCGCCGTGGGTGTTGGCGCTCAGGTACATGATGCGGGTGGCATTGGCGGGAACCTGCCCGTCCTGGCCGGGGATGGCCCACGCCAGCGAATACGGCTCGCTGCGCAGAATCTGTCCCGGCTTGCCGTTCGGTAGCGGTGCGGGTGGGAGATAGAAGTTCCCGGCCTGCGCTGAACCCGACGACGATCCCGACGCCGACCCGGAATCCGGCGCCGCCGCAGTGGATCCGGTACCGACGCTGATTGCCGCGGTGACTGCCAAGGCCAGCGCGGCGAGCATCGCCCCCGGCTTACGCCGGCCGACCGGTATGCGTGGCGTTCTGCCCGGTTCTGCCAACATCTACTCCTCTTTTCTGAATGTGACCACTCACAGGGGACCGGAGGCCAACCGCGCCGCTGCGCGAGGCGCGGGCGCGGTGATGAGGAAGTCGCGGTCGTCGGGTTCGGTGAGCATGGCCGTCATGGTTGTGCGGTCGAAGGGCCACAGGTCGATGGTGTTGTGTTCGGTGAAGTACCAGGAGTTGCAGCCGGTGTTCCACACCGTGGGCCCCATCGCCTCGGTGACGGCATCGTTGAACCGGGCGGTGGCGGCCTCGGTGACTTCGACGGTGTCGAGCTCGCCGGCGGCGAAGCGTTGCAGCCAGCGGGTGATGTAGCGGGCGGTCAGCTCCGCGGAGTACTGCAGCGAGATCGACCCGGTCGGCGAGTTCGGGCCGAGCACGGTGAACAGATTCGGGAACCCTGGGATGGCTGTCATCCGGTAGGCGCGTGGGCCTTTCGCCCACGCCTGGTCGATGTGCAGGCCGTCGCGGCCGCGCAGGTTCATCGGGCGCATGTAGTTGTGCGGGTGGAACCCCGTCGCGAAGACGATGAGGTCGATGTCGTGGTGGCGCCCGTCGGCGGTGCGGATCCCGGTCGGGGTGACCTCGGTGATCTTGTCGGTCACCAGCTGCGCATTATCGGCCTGGATGGCCTGATAGTAGGTGCCGGAGAGGACCTGCCGCTTGCACAGCGGCTCGTAGTCCGGCGTCAGGGCCGCGCGCAGATCCGCATCGCGCACCTGGGCCCGTAGCGACAACCGCGCCAGCTGTTGCACGGTGCGCCGCCGCCAGGTCGGGCGCAACACCACATCGGCGAGGATCCCCGAGGCCCACAGCGACACCGCATACACCCGATCATGCAACGTCGGCGAGGCCTCGAGCAGCTTGGCCACCAGCCGGGATTGCGGCAAACCCATCGGCGCCCACAGCACCCACTGCGGGGTCCGGGTGAACTGGGTCAGTCGCGCCGCGTCCGGCTGCAGCGCCGACACCACTTGCACGCCGGTGGAACCGGACCCGATCACCGCGATCCGCTTGCCCGCGGTGACGATCGAATCGTCCCAGCGGGCGGTGTGCACGACAGACCCCTCGAAGCTGTCGAGCCCGGGCAGATCCGGCGTGAACGGGTGATGCAGGACCCCGGTCGCGGCGATCACGAAATCCGCTACCAGTGTGGTGCCGTCGGCGACGGTGACCGTCCACCGGCGGCCGTCGAAGACCGCGTCGGTGACCTCACTGTTCAGCCGCAGGTGTTCGCGCAGCCCGAAGCGGTCAACGACCTCGGCGTGGTAGCGCTGGATCTCCGGGCCGGTGGCCCAAATCCTGGTCCAGTCCGGTTTCGGTGCGAATCCGAATTGGTAGAGCTGGGAGGGCACATCGCAGGTCAACCCCGGGTAGCGGTTCCAGAACCACACCCCGCCGACATCGGCGCCCTTCTCCAGGATCACGAAATCATCGAACCCGGCCCTCTTGACAGTGACCGCTGCCGAGATCCCCGCGACGCCCGCGCCGATGATGATGATCTTCGGCGTGCGAATCGGACGGATTGCCATCAGCGTGCCTTTCGAGCAGAGGGGTTGTTCACGACTCGGCCACAGCGAGCAGCTTCGCCCGCAGGACCTTGCCGCTGGCATTGCGGGGAACCTCGTCGAGCACGACGAACCGCTTGGGCACCTTGTAGCGCTCCCCGTTCGCGGGCGCGTCGTCGAGTTGGCCGGGCAGCCACGTCGCCGGGTGCGCGATGCCCGCTTCGGCGAGCACTTGGGCGAAGACGGCCTTGTCCAGACAGGCTTCGACCGAGCGGTGCGTCGGCAGCCAGGTCCGTGCACCCACCGCGGCCAGGTCATCGGCGAGGTCGATCAGGACGGGCAGCTCGGATTCCACGGTGGGGGCCACCGCGTCGACGGCCTCGGTGCCACACAGCGTCACCAGAGCATCCCCGTAGCGGGGATCGGTGACGTGCGGGCACAACTGCGGCTGGATCCCATTGATCAGCATCCCGTTGGCCAGCGGGTCGGCGTCGACGCCGATCACCGCGGCGCCGAGCTGGTGCAGACGCCGGGCGAGGTCGAAGCCGGGCTGGCCACCGATACCGGTGACCAACACCCGGGCGCTGGTCACCGCCGGACCCCGGCGACGGTGCGGGCAGCCAGCATCGGTGCCCACATGTCGGCATTGGCTCGGTACCAGGCTATGGTCTCTGCCAGTCCGTCTTCGATGCTGCGCTGCGGCCTGTAGCCCAGGGCGGCGACCTTGTCCCAGGTCATCGCGTAGCGACGGTCGTTGCAGCGGCGATCAGGCACCCGATCACTCGATCCCAGTCCGCGCCCATCGCGTCCAGGATCAGCCCGGTCAGTGCTTCGTTGGTCAGATCCGTTCCACCGCCGAGGTTGTAGACCTGTCCAGGGACGCCGTGACGACGCACCAGGTCCAGGCCCGCGCAGTTGTCGGCGACGTGCAGCCAGTTCCGCACGTGTCGGCCGTCGCCGTGCAACACGATCTCGGCGCCGTGCAGCAGCGCGGTGATGTGGGCGGGGATGATCTTCTCCGGGTGCTGATGCGGGCCGTAGTTGTTCGACGAGCGAGTCACGCACACCGGGACACCGTGGGTGCGGTTGTAGGACAACGCGATCAGATCCGCGGCGGCCTTGCTCGCCGCGTACGGCACCGTCGGCGCCAGCGGGGCGTCCTCGTCCGCGGCGCCGTCGAGGACCGGCCCATACACCTCGTCGGTGGACACGTGCACAACCTTGGCGACCCCGTGCCGGAGCGCGGCATCGAGAATCGTCTGGGTGCCAGCCACGTTCGTGGCGATGAACCGAGCCGCCTGGGCAAAGGAGTGATCAACGTGCGACTCCGCGGCCAAGTGAACGATCTCGTCATGCTCGGCCACCAACTCGTCCACCAGGGCGGTGTCACCGATATTGCCGGTGACCAGACGCAGTCGTGGCGAGAGCATCGCGGCGCCGAGGTTCTCCGCGTGCCCAGCATAGGTGAGTGCGTCGAGCACGGTGACCTGCTCGACGTCGTCGTCGTGGTCGAATAGATGCCGGACGTAATGCGAGCCGATGAAACCCGCACCCCCGGTCACCAGAATCCTGCTCATGATGTCCTCCCCGAACTCGAAGCCCCAGCGCAGCCCCGATCAGTCGACCGGTGCTGCCCGGATTGGGCCGTTGGAGTTCCATTTCCCCACGGAAGCAGGCTGTTTCAGCAGTGTGAGCGCATACTCACGGGGTACTCACGCACACGCACACCCGGCGAACAGGAGCACTGCGACAGTGACCTCGGCCGATACCTCGCCCGCCGACGACGCAGCGCAGGTCAACGTCTTCGCACTCGAGCTGCGCCGCTGGCGCGATGTCCGCGGCCTGTCACGCCGAGCGCTGGCCGCCAAACTGGGCTACAGCCGCCCCTATGTGTCGAAGATCGAATCCGGCACCGAGAAGCCGTCCCGGGAATTCGCCGCCTGCGCCGAATCGACCCTGCAAGCCGGCGGGGCACTACGCGCCGCATTCGCCGAATTCAGCGCCACCCGCCCCACCACCGTCCGCACAGCTCCCGTCACAGCGGCCGCCGACACGGCCGGGTCGCTGGTGGTCGACCACGATGACGCGAGCCTGTCCTTCGACGGCAACATCTACCGGCTCCGTCAACGGCGCCGCCTGATCAACGGCGGCGCCGAACCGATCACCTGCTACCTGATCAGGATCTCCGTCGACCGCTACCCCGGCGACCCCGAACGATCCAACCAGCTCTACCAGGAAAACCCACTGACCTGGGACGAGATCAACCTGCACGCCTGGCACGGCGAACACCGCGCCGATCCCATGGCCTGGACCGCCCACCACGACCGCGACGCGTTCAAAGAAGTCTGGCTCGAATTCAGCGAACTCGGCGGCCGACGCCGCCATTTCCCGCTCTACCCCGGCCATTCGTGCTGGATCGAATACGAGTACACCGTCGCAGCGACCCACTGGGGCAACTGGTTTCAGCGCGCCGTCCGCCTGCCCACCAACCGGCTGTCCGTGCGGTTGGACTTCCCCGCCGCCCTGGAACCGTCGGTCTGGGGGCTTCAGACCTCGATGGCGGCCGAGGGCCAGCCTTTCCCCACGCCGATCACTCACCAGGTCGAGCAGGAACGCCACATCTACGCCTGGTCCATCGACGATCCGCCACTACATGCGCGCTACCGCCTCGAATGGGATTTCCGCGGACGCAACGACGACGAACGCACCCCACCGAGCAAGGTCATGGCCGGCCTCGGCATCGTCCAGGAAGGCGACGAGATCCTGCGCCAGATCGCGCGCCCGTTCGACCTGCCCGCCGAAGCCGAAGACGCCCGCCGCGTCGTCGCCGAACTGAACTCAGCAGCCGAACGCGTCGCCCAGGCACACGTATTCGGCAAAGGCATGGGGATCGCTGCACCCCAGATCGGCATCAACCGCGCCGCAGCGATCGTACGCACCCCCACCGGGGACACCATCACCCTGTTCAACCCGCGCATCGTCGAAACCAGCGGCGAAGACGAACAATACGAAGGATGCTTGAGCTTCTTCGACCTACGCGGCCGGGTACCACGACCACTGACAATCCATGTCGAACACACCGACATCGACGGCACCACTCGGATCACGGTGTTCGATCGCGGACTCGCGCGCCTGGTCGCCCACGAGGTCGACCACCTACACGGACAGCTCTACCTCGACCACATGAAACCCGGCGTCGAACCCATCTCCGTCGAGCAGTACCGAGGTACCGGCACGAACTGGACCTACTGACGGGAACGTTGTGTTGGCTCGGTCCGGCGAACCCGATCGTTCCGCACTCGGGAGGGGGATGGGCTCCGTCGGCTGTTGGCCGAGCGGGCCTTCAATCATATGTTGACTCGTGATTGCCATCGGACCAACCAGGTCCGCAGCCTTGACCTATGCCGCCGCGGCTGTCGTGAACTCGCCGCTGCGAATGCCGTCGGTGAAGGCTGTCCATTCCGCCGCCGTGTAGGTGAGCGTCACGCCCTCGGCGTCGCGGACCATTACGCTGCCGTCGCCGTCACGTTGCAGTACGGGGAAGGTAGCGTCTATTGGGGCGTCGAAGTGCAGGGCGCGGTCCAGGAATGAATCCCAGCGTGTGACCGGCATAGCGATCTCGGGCTGTGCCGATGGATCGCCCGTGTATTTGCTGTCGCGTATCCGCACGACGTCGCCGTCGAAGCGGATTTCCACGCAGGCGCCGCCGTTGCTGCCGCTGTAGCTGCTCTTGCGCCACCCGTCCGGCGTGGTCATGCTGGGTCCTCCATTTCCTGGGCGATCTTCAGGATCAGGGTACGAGACTCGACAGGGCCGGTTGCTGCCGCTTGCAGCCTGTCCCACAGTCGAGCGTACGCGCGCACGTCTTCGGGCTTGTCGATGTAATCGGCGTCGTTGTAGCCGTCGAGGTAGACGACATCGGAGGTATCCTCGCCGAATCGCAGGAGGATGAAGTGCGCCCATGCGTCGCCGACACTGCGGGCATTGAAGGGCAGCACTTGCAGGGTGACGTGCGGGTTGCGGGCGATGTTGGCGAGGTGGATCAGGGCGTTCTTCATGACGGTCTCGGCGCCCACAACTCGGCGTAAAGCGGATTCGCTCAGGATCGCGTTGATCTTCTTGTTGCGGTCATCGAGGATTGACTGCCTCGCTAGCCGGACCGCGATCAGGTTCTCGATCTCCTCATCCGAGACGCGTGGCTGCCCGGTCAGCAACATCGCCCGGATGTACTCCTCGGTCTGGAAGATGCCGGGGATCACTTCGTGCTGATACCACTTGATCTCGGTCGCGTCGGCTTCCAGATCGAGATACTGGCGGAACCAATCGGGGACTCCGCGACCACTCCAGCGGCCACGTTGACGCCCGGCTCGCGCCAGCTGCTTGAGTGATTCGGCTTCGCTCGGGTCGACTTCATAGAAGTCCAGAAGCAACGTCAGATCTGTCAGCTTGATGCCGCTTTGCCCTTGCTCGAGCCGGCTGATCTTGCTCGCGGCCGAGTCGATCACCTCAGCCGCCTCGTCCTGAGTCTTGCCGGCCACCTCGCGGTACCGCTTGAGGGCGAGACCGAGACGGCGCCGCTGGATCGTGGGGCTTGTCATCGTTTCTCCGCTCCAGATTCGTGATCAACCGCCGATCGTTGGCTCGTCTGACGTACCAGTCCGATCGCGACTTCGCAAGAACCACATATTTGCATTCCTAAAATAGAAGTCTAGTTGTAGTCTGGATGCACTACCGAAATGGAAGTCTATTTCAGACTTTGGAGGGATGCTCCATGGCTCGACTCGCAACGCGGACGACTGACGATCCGGCCGCAACTCCTGTGTCCAGAATCCTCTTCGGTCCACCGCAGGTACTGCGGCAGTTCGCGACAGGCAATCGACGATGAGCCGCCGTGTAGCGGCTGAGAGCCCCATGGCGAACATCGAGGCGTTCTGTGTCGGGGCAGCGTTGGGGCGAGAGACGGTCCGTTCACGGCTAGAGGCGTCGAGACCGGAACCGTCCGGACCCGCAGTGGCTTCGGACGCAGGTGGTCGGCATCGGGAGCTGCAATGACACCGTTGCAAGCATGCCAATCGACGCACGAGATGGCCTACGTCTACCGGCACCGGTTCGGACTTCCGGTTGAAGTGGTCGCCAACCGGCCGTTGTTGTCCATCGGTACCGACGTGGCAGCGATCGCAATGCCGCAATCGCTGGGCCGCGTGGTGCGTGATCGCCTCGTCCGCGCAGGGGTGGGGTCGGTGCCGGTCATTACCCACCTCAGACATCCCCGATGGATCTTCCTCGTTGAACCGGATAGTCCGGCGGATACGCGGGCACCCGGGATGTTGGCAGCCTTCGGGGTGGAGGTGCTAAGCCCCGAGAAACGGGTCTGGTTGCCTCACCTCAATATCAGCGTCGGCTGGCGATGGGAGAGCGAACCACGACCGATGGCGCCGACCGGCCGACCAGCGATCCCAGCCGGTGCGCAGCTGCTCGTCACAACACAGGCAGTGGTCGAGTTTTGAACGGCCGCCAGCCCGTGCCGAGAGCGGCTGCGGCCGACGACGATTGGCTTGCGTGGCCAGGCCAGGATGATCTGCTGTCCGCGATCCGTGGCCACCACATCGGCCGCCACCCACTCAATGGCTGGGCCGCCGAACTCGGCATTGTCCACACCCAGTTGCTTCGATATCCGGGTATGGCGCTGCTGCGACACCGCCGCACGCGACTGATCGCCGCGATCGACAGTTGGCTGGCCCCACGGCTTGCCCTACCGCACGCGACGGCAATTTGCCACACCGAAACCATGGGCACGCTCGTCGACCGGATCGCAGCGACCCAAGTACAAGCCTGGACCCGACTCATGGACCTGCCCGCCGACCATCCCGATGTCCACGACGCCTGGTATCGGCTGGCCGAACTCGTCGAAACCTACACAGACCTCGTCACCGGACTCGACCGCCGCTCGACCTACCTCCCGGACCCGCCACCAGGACCAAACACCTGCCGACCGCCGCCCAACTCCTGGCCGCCTGCCGAGGATTCCCCGACGCCAATGGACCACTCGCCGCAGCCGCGGTCGAACTCGGTGAACTTCACAGCGACCGTCTCGTGAGCCCAGCCGAGCACGTCGAGCGAATTGATTGGAGGCGTGCCCAACTCGTCATCGAGATCGACCGCTTCGTCCTGTTGGTCGTACCCGTTCCGTTCCCGAGCGCGCGCATTCACACCGAGACCGTCGGCTGCGTCGTCGACCGGCTTGCCGAACTGACCGCACACACCTACGCGGCCCTCGCCGGCCCCTCGAGCACCACCTACATCGACGTGTGCGCTCAGCTGGACGAGCTGGCATCGGCGTACCAAGACCTCATAGACGACCTCGCCGCCGGAGCCCGCCGCCTACCTGACCACGGTCACTAACCAGACGGATAGGTGACCGCCTGTCACACAGCCGATGTAGGTGACCTGAATTCGCGAGTTCCCCTAGGCATGAGCTGTGCGCGAGGCCGACTTCGAAGACGTCGGTGACGATCGCGCCGGTCAGGGATCATCCCCGCATATGCGGGATGGCGCGCATGGCACCAGGGGCAACCCCGGCACCGGTCGTCGGCCCCGGCACATGCGGGGATGGTCCTGACAAGATCCCTTCGGGGATGCCGTGCCCAGGGTCGGCCCCGCATATTCGGGGATGGTCCCAGCCAGGCGCCGAGTGCTGTGACGTAGCCAGTCCTTGCGTCGGTTCCGTACCTGCGGGGATGGCCACGTCGGTGTCATGGCAGCGACCGGGCCGGGTGTCGGCCCCTGCACCCGCAGGGATGGTTCGACCACTGCTTGTCCTTTAGAGATTCCGCCCCTGGCTGGCCCCGCATCAGCGGGGGATGGTCCGTCCCTGCGCGTCGCTCGACGACATGCCGGGGCGGATGTTCTAGCGCCCGGACTCGTCGGATTTCTGCCGACGCGCAAGGTGGCAGAGACCGAGTCTACGAGGGGCGGCGCCGGATCCGACGACCTTCCTGAACTGCCGGGACCGATGGAGGGCGTCCCGCCTCACACTTTGACGGGATGTACCACGAAACGATGGGCCTCCTCCGGGCAGTGCATTCCGCGAGAAATCTGCTGCTGCAGCGATCTGAGCCCTACTGGGCAATGTTCGATCAACTTGAACCTGTGTCGAGTGGTCTATCGATGCCCTGAACGCGCAACGGTGCGCCCATCATGTAGAGTTCGCCACCATGCAGGGACGCCACACCTCCACGACGACGCCGGACACTTCCGGCGCCTTCGTGATGCACTGACCTCCTCGGACATCTCGAGCCCCGGAACAGTTTCCGGGGCCTCGTGCTTCCCCGTCTGTTCCGGTACGAATCAAAGGAGCAGACACCTATGGTCGCCGACCACCGAGATCTCAATCTCGACATGGACATATTCGCTACCGATCCACTTGCCGGCTCCGGTCTTCCGATGTGGCTCCCCGCCGGAGCTGTTATCCGGGAGGAGTTGCAGAAGCTGGCCAAGGAACTCGCGTCAGCGGATGGCTGCCTCGGCGTGTTCTCGCCAGTGCTGGGAAAGCGGGCACTGTACGAACGTTCCGGCCATCTGGGCGAGTTCAGCCAGGACATGTTCCCCGCTGTGCGGATGGGGGACGACGAGCTGATGCTGCGGCCGGCGAACTGTCCGCATCACGCGTTGATCTACGCATCGACTCAACGCTCGTATCGTGAGTTGCCGCTCCGTTTCAACGAACTCGCCTCCATGTTCCGAGCCGAACGTTCTGGCGTCGTCTCCGATTTGAGTCGGGTCCGACAGATCAACCTCGACGACACCCATGTCTTCTGCAGACCCGACCAGGTCCTGCACGAAGTAGAACTCGGGCTGCGGGCAGCACTACGTGCTCAAGAGATCTTGGGACTTCCCGTCGACTACGTCCGGCTGTCGACAAGAGACAACACCTCCTCCACCTGGCTCGGAACCGACATCCAATGGGAGCACGCCCAGGAGAACCTTCGCGCCGCCGGACAGTCCGTCCTAGACGAACACGGACTGAAACTGGTCGAAGCTCCGGGAGAGGCAGCCTTCTACGGCCCCAAGCTCGATCTGCAAGTTCAGGACGGACGCGGCCGCGAGGAAACCATCGCCACCGTGCAACTCGATTTCAATCAGCCCCAACGATTCGGGCTCACCTATGTCGGCGCAGAGGGCGGCGAACATCAGCCCGTCATGATCCATCGATGGACAGTCGGGTCGATGGAGCGCGTCACGGCAGCACTACTCGAACGCTACGCGGGCCGACTTCCGTTCTGGCTCTCGCCGATTCAGATCACAGTTCTGCCCGTCGGCGCCGACCAGGCCGGGGCAGCACGCGCACTCGCCGACAAGGCTCGCCACCTCGGATTTCGCAGCCGGGTCGACCACGACGGGTCAATGGGGGCGCGGGTTCGAGACGCCCGTAAGAGGAGAGACCACCTCATCGCGGCCATCGGGCCGACCGAAATCGCGCAGAACAGTGTTCAGATCACCGACATCGCCAGCGGCATCCACACCCAGGTCGCTCAGGAACGCCTTCTCGAACTCATGGACGATGCGTACCGCAACCGCCGAACAGCCCTCGACTGGTCCCTCTGAATAGTCGCGTACTCGCCCGGCGATGCTAAGCGAGTACGCGAGAAGGCAACCCACACATTTGACTGCTGATCGGCCATGTTCGCGCCGGCACCTGCGATCCATTCGGAGGCGTAACCGTCCGGCGGACGGCCCCGACGCAAACTTCCGCGATGGCGAGTCCGACTATGCGCGGCTCAGCAGCTCGGGACGGCGATGGCGGGTCCCAGAATTCGTGGCGGACTATCAAGATTGGTGTGGTGGCGTCGCGGTACGAGATAGCGCGGTTCAGCGCGATTCGGCTCCAGCGAACGAGCGTCAAACGCCGGCAAATGGCCACGGTTTGACACAGGAGTCGAACCACGCAATGTGAGACTGGTTCGAAAGCCGCGGGGCAGACAGTCGTGAGGTGCCACGCCACTCCCGGCGGGCTCCTCTGCGGGGCCGCCCCGGTGCTTCCTATCGGTGACCATCGTCCCTCACCAAGGAACCAAAAGCCCGTACGCTGCGAGTTCGATGACGGCGACACTGGAGTCATGACTGACACCAACGCCCACTTGGCTTCCTCCGCGCCCGATCCGGCGACGGTTCAGCGGGCGCTGGACAGAGCCGGCCGCGCACCGTCGATCCACAACACCCAACCCTGGCGTTGGGAGTTCGACGGCGCCGAACTGCGCCTCTATCGAGACAACGACCGATTGCTAGCTTCGGCAGATCCGACCGGACGTCAGCTGGTGATCAGTTGCGGCACGATGTTGCACCACCTGCGCACTGTACTGGCCGCAGAAGGATGGCACACCGACATCGAACGCATCCCCGATATCGCTCGCCCGGATTTGCTGGCCCGGCTGGCGTTTCGCCCGTGGCCGGATCCTCCTGACGGCATTCTGGCTCGTGCGTCAGCAATCGAGAGCCGGCGCACCGATCGGCTGCCGCTGACAGCGCCTACTGGGTGGGACCAGGTGATGCGGGCTGCGCGCATGCTGACCAGTCCGCACGAGATTGCTCTGGATGTTCTCGGCGACCCTGCTCGGGCGATCCTGGCGAACGCCTCTCAGGAGGCCACTGCGAAGCGGCGCTACGACATGGATTACCAGGCCGAACTGCACTGGTGGACCGGGCATTCGCCGAGTCGGGAAGGAATTCCGAGTAGCGCACTGCCGTCCGGCGCCGAAGCGTTCCGCGTGCCGATCGCTCGCAAGTTCCCGACGGCCCAGCACTCCGATCGACGCCGCGACGTCGAGGACCACGCGGCCCTGGTGGTCCTCAGTACCGTAGGCAACGGACTCATCGACTGGCTACGCGTCGGTGAGGCGCTTTCGGCGGTCCTGCTGGAATGCACACGTGCCGGCCTTGCCACCTGCGCCTTGACACACATCACCGAGTTGGTGACCGCCCGCAAGGCGCTCGAGAACCTCACAGCCGGTAGCGGTGTGCCGCAGGTGCTGGTTCGCGTCGGCGGCGCTCCACTCGAGCCCGCGCCCGCACCGCCGACCCCTCGGCGTGGGGTGGACGAGTTTCTGACGATTGTGAGCACCTCGACGAATTAGGTCTCTCACCACGGGGCGGCGTGGCCGACTCCCTTCCATTGAGGGCCCTGGCGCCACTTGGCTCCGTCAGACATCTTTCACAAGGCTGGAACCGAGAAGACTCTCACGGCGTCGAGAGGCGAAATGGCCGTGGTCGCGGATCAGCCGTTCAGTGAGAAGATGATACGGGTGCCGCTGCTCGCCGCAGGAGTCCTGGCTCCGCTGCTGTATTTGGCGATGGACGTCGTGGGTGCGCTGCTGTACAGCACTGTTTCGCAGACTGTGAGTGTGGCCGCGATCGACACCCCTCCGCGGCCATTCTGGCTTGTCGCGAGCGTCGTTTATGCGGTGTTGCTGATCGGATTCGGAGTATTCTTGGCCAGCAGCACCGAATTGCGTTGGCTGGCAGTACTGGCAATCAGGCTCATGCGGACCGCGCTCTATACGGTTGCTGGTGACGAGGAAGGTGTCCGTTGAGCTCCTCGTAGGTAACGATGGGCCGAACAATCGTCGCAGCGGCGCCCATCAGCGGTGGCGGCTCGCCCCCTAGGCCGGGCGTGAGCGCCTCGATCGGACGAGGAGTGCCTGCGCGGAACGGTCGCCAGGCTGTGCAGCCGGACAGCGGTTGTGTGGTTGCGCGCGAAGCAACCACACCAGAAACGAACCGGTCACGCCCGCCATGGCGGCGGCCATGAGGCAGCCGCCGGCCAACCCGATCGCCACAACGAGCCAAATGGGCTGACCCGGCTGCCACAGTGGCGAGGTGACGGCGGTGAACACGGACAATCCGACGATCCACGCCAGGGCGGTGGCGCCGATCCAGCCGTCTGCACCCACCAGATGGTCCCGGAGTACGAACCATTGGGTAATCCCAATGGAGCACACGATTACCACGACTCCTGCGGCGAGTGTGGGTACCGCTGCCGCCGTGGGCCACCGCTTGAACCCGTCTGCCATGATCATCACCAGTGCGACAGTCCATGCCATAGCAGCGCCGAAGGCCGTAGCGAGAATCCACCGGTGCTTGTCGAGGCGCGGAAGCGCCCCATGAAGTGCGGAGGCCTGAAACCATCCCAGTACCCCGCCTTCGATCGTGCCCGCCGCCACGAGCGTCGCCGCGGCGATCGGTTCGTCGACCGGTCCTGCGACGACGGCGGTGACAGAAGGGAACAGGAAACCCAGCACTTCGCCGATTGTGACGGCGAGCAGCCACCGGCGCCACAGTCTCTTGCCCCGTCGCATAGCCGGAGCCGTTCCGTCATCGCTTCCTGGGGCCAGTTTGATCAAGACCAGCGGATCGGTGGGGAGCTCGCTCGAAGGAGGACGCCGGTAGATTGCTGCCGCGTACCCATAGGCACGTGAACCGGGCATCAGTACCCGGCCGACGCCGCTGCGCCACCGGTGATCGATCCATAGTGAGAGTGGGGAGTGTGTGGTGAAGTTCCGCCACCATGTCTTGGCGTCCGGTCGACCTACCCGGACCACGATCTCGTTTCCGCGGCGGGCGTACCGAACCGGCACGGAGAAGGCACGCCCGGTGCGGTTGCCCGTGTAGCGCAACTCGGTCATCCGGTGGAACAGAGCACCGGCGATCGGGCAATGCAGGGCGCTCAGGACCGCGGAGCCAACCCACCCCGACGTTCGATAGCCGCTGCGAAGATCTGCCATGGGATGGATTGTTTCCCGCCCGCTGGGGTCCGTAACAGAACCGAAAGACACCACCCTGCGGGACATAAGTACGACCGCTGCCTCCGCGATGATGACCTAGGAACCATCCTTTTGTGCGGTATGCCCCTAGCACGCTGGGCTTTTCCGCAGGATCGTCGAACTATGAGCACATCGGCAATCGTAGGAGAGTGTGGCGATGATGTACTGGCCCGACCACGGAATGACAGGCTGGGGATACGCGCTGACGATCGTCGTCATGGTATTCGCCTGGGCGCTGGTGGCGGTGGTAATAATCGCTGCCCTCCGGATCATCGCCTCCACGTCGCAACGACCTGCACCACCGCGCAGCTCGCCTGATCTGCCGGAGCAGCTGCTGGCAGAGCGATTCGCCCGTGGCGAGATCGACGACGAGGAGTTCCGTCGACGTTTGACGGCGTTGCGTTCGGGAACCGAGCGACCGTGAAGGTCGATGCAGCAGTACGCACCACGGTTGTTGCTGCAGTGTCACAGCTTTCGCCGCCGGAACCGAGTTCACCCGGGTAGGCGCGCCGGAGTGCGCCCATGTGCGGTGGGCGCGTCGGCGGCGGACTGCCAGGCGCGGCGTACTGCGCTCATTGTTCGTGTGAGCGGCTGGCCGGTGTCCGTAGTACACGCCTGCGGCCACGGCTCGGCCGACGCAGCCATGGAGGTCGCGATATCTGCTGTGGCGTCCGACGTCGAGTGGCCGCGGCCCCGGATGCGATCGGCAGCCAGCTGCGGCGGACAGCAGCAGTGGATTTCTACCAGCTCCGCGGCGCTGTCGGCGGCGAGAGCGGTTGCGCGCTGTCGCTGCGCCGCATCGATCCAGCTGGCATCGAGGATGACCGATTCGCCGTTGTTCAGCAGCGGCTTGGCTCTCGCCAACAGCTCGGAGTAGACCCTGGCCTTGTTGTCGGCCGAATATCGTCCTTGCCCGAATACGCCGGTGGGCCCTGCGAGTGCTCCGGCGTCGGCCAGTTCTTTCCTGATGTCGTCGCTGGAGAGCACCGTAGCGCCGAACTGCCTCGAAAGCTGTTGGGCGACTGTGGACTTTCCGGTCCCTGGCAGACCGCCGACCAGTGCCAGGCGGATCGCCGATCGTGCGGTGCGTTCATCGGCGATGACAAGGTGTCGATGTGCCCGTTCCAGCGCGGCGCCCTCACCTTGAGCCCATCGGATCAGGTCGACCTTTGCTCGCACCAGGGCGCGGTAAGCGATGTAGTGATCGCATAGCGAGATGGGCGCTGTGTCTCCGGTGACATGCCTGTATTCAGCGATGAATCGGTCGGAGACGTCGCGATGGCCGAGAAACTCCAGGTCCATCGTCAGGAAGGCGATGTCGTCGATGCAATCGAGGTATCGGAGCGCGTCATCGAAATCCAAGCAGTCGAGGATGCGGTAGCCATCCGGCATCACGAAGATGTCCTGGGCGAGTAGGTCACCGTGGCCGTCGATGATCTTGCCCTCCGTGATGCGCCGCTGGAACAGCGCCCGGCGGCCGTCAAGATACCGGAGGGCGCGGGCCTCCAGCTTGTCCGGTATGGCCGGGTCGATCAGATCGGTCTGTTTCCGCAGCGTTCGCAGGACTGGCTGCCATCGTTCCCACACCGCCTCTGCGGTGCCGAATCGGTCCACTTCGGGGCTCCGCTTCGCCGAGGCGTGAAACCGTGCGAGGGTCCCGGCGAGTTCTGCGATGTCGGGCTCTCGGTGGCTATCCAGTAGCGTGGCCAGCCGCCGGTCGTCGGGCATCCGGCGCATGACCAGGACGGGTTCGGTCGACCCATTCACGGGGTCGGAGAAATGCCCGATACCGAGATAGACGTCGGGTGCGATGCGGCGGTTCAGTTCCAGCTCCCGAGCGCACGCCAGCTCGCGTGAGCGGGCGGTCCTGAAGTCGAGGAAGTCGGTCGCGAGGGGCTTTTTGACCTTGTACGCGCGGTCGCCGACCAACACGACGAGCCCGGTGTGAGTCTCACGCAACTCCGCACCGGCGGGAACCGATTCGTTCACAACTGCTCGATCAGTGCCATGCCCGCCGTGGCGCCGCCATCGATGACGAACTCCGATCCGGTCGAGAACGTTGCCTCGGTCACGACGAAAGCGATCATCGCGGCGACTTCTTCGGGCTCACCGAACCGCGGCAGCGGCTGGCCGGCTGCGATTCGTTCGTCCATACCGGCGGTCATCGGCGTGTGGATCGGGCCTGGATGCACCGAGCACACACGGACCCCGGCGCTACCGAGTTCGATGGCGGCGGCCTTGGTGAGGCCTCGCAATCCCCATTTGCTGGCTACGTACCCGGCAACGCCGGAGTACCCGATCAGTCCGGCCGTCGAGGAGACATTGACGATCACGCCGCCACCGGCTGCGCGCAATCGTGGCGCGGCCAGATGCATCCCGAGCCAGGCACCGGTCAGATTGACGTCGAGCACATGGCGAAACATCGCCGGCGACTCGGTTTCGACGCCGCCGAAGTCGACGATGCCGGCGTTGTTGACCAGCACGGCCAAGGGGCCGAAGGTTGCCTCGGCGTCATCGAGGGCGCGTTCCCATTGAGCTTCGTCGGTAACGTCGAGTCTGCGGTACATCACCGAGGAGCCGAGCGAGGCCGCCGTGGCTTCGCCGTCGCTGTCGAGGATGTCTGCGACAACGACTCCGGCCCCTGTCTTGGCCAGAGAATGAGCGGTGGCGGCGCCGATGCCGCGCGCCCCACCGGTGATGAGGATGCTGCGGCCCGCCAGATCGAATCTCGCGGTATCGACCATTGTGATCAACTCCTTCATGGTGATGAGCTGCTTGTCTCGAGCGTCGCCCAACGGCCGCGGCTACCGCGACGGCCGAACGTCACCGTCTTCAGTGCCATACGCTTCCTCCGGCGTATGCGCCGAGGGGCCCTCATCACGATCAGCTCACGTCGGGCTCGCCTTGGCCGCCCGGGTGGGCGAGGCTCGCCAGCGCGGCGGAGAGCTCGGCCCTGGCCCGGCGGGTGAGTGTGTCCAACGTGGTCGATGGCGTCAACTGCGTCATCGAGGCGTGTGGGTCGGCCGCTTCGACGACGCTGCCGTTGCCGACCGCTCGGACGACCACACTGTACGGAATCATCACGCCGACAGTCCGGTCCGCATCGAGTGCCTGCGCGATGAAGGTGGGATTGCAGGCTCCGAGAACGACATAGTCCTCGATGTGGCGGCCGATCGTCGCATCGAGCACCGCGCTGACATCGATCTCGGTCAGCACACCGAATCCTCGAGATGCCAAGGCCTCGCGAAGCAACGGAACAGTGTCGGCGACGGATGTGGGCACCTCGATGCTGAGGTCGGCCGGGGCGACTGGTATCCGGATTTCGGTCAGCAGGTCTTTCGAGGCGACCGCCTCGTCTGGGCCGACCAGATATACCTCGGTCGGCGGGCCGATGGGGCGAAATGGTGCACTACGCAGCCACCTGTCGAGGGCGCCGTAAGCGGCCGCGATGGATTGGTAATCGCCACGGTGGAATGTGCGCGCGTGCAGGCCTGGTCGCGTGGTGCGTACTGTCAATCCTTCGAACGCGTCGTTCCGGCTGTTCGACACAGGTACAGCAAAGTCGACATCGGTCGTGGCGCCGGGGACGAAATCACCGTGGTAGGTCGTGGACGGTGGCCCGGCGGGTGTCATCCCGGTACGAGCGGCCAGATCGAAGAGTGCCTGCATACCCTGACCGATGTCGCCCCCGGCATGATCGGCTCGGATCTCGCGGTGCAGCTGCAGAACGGTCTGGGGAGCGGATTCGTCTACAGTCACTGTGTAGGGCATCGGGCACCCTCCTGGGTCAGGAGTGCCCGACGGTCTGCTCGGCCACGGCGGACGCGAGCTCTTCGGCCCACGTGCGTGCGCGAACGAGTTCACCGTCGATCAGTGGCCCCATCATGCCGTCGACTACGAAGTCGGCGGGCTCGCCCACGAGTTGGTACCCGAGTCTGCGGAGTCGCTTGGCGGCGCCGCGTGCAGATGAACCCGGGAGCCATGGTGGTTTCGCCACTTTGGTGCCGAACGCCGCGGCCCGGCTACCGGCCGACACGGGCGGGAGATCGTCGAGCCATTCGCGAATCCCGATGTCGACGGTGACCCGCGCATCGGTGCGTGTCGCGGCGTCGGCACGGGTATTGGGTCTGCTCAACCCGAACGCGTGAGTCGGCCCGCCGACGACGACAAGGTCGACCGGAGGCAGGGGCGCGATGTCCGCGGTAGCGACATCGAGGACCTCGACCGAGGCATGTTCGGCCAATCCGTCAGCGATAGCTCGAGCGACAGCCGCGGTATTGCCGTACATGGATTCGTAGACGACGCGTGCTCGCATGACGACCTCCTTCATCGTGGGGTCAGCGTTTCACCTATGACGGTATGACCGGCGGTACTGTCCTCGTCAGTGCCGAAGGGCACAAGGGCGAGGACCTTTGTCGGCAGCACAGCGTGCGGTGACCGATCGGTGCCAGGTCGACGAACCCTGTTGTAGTCTTGCCGCCCACCGACCATCCGCGCTGAGACGAGAGGCAGGTCGTCGAACTCGTCAACAGCCAGGCGCGCCGGCGCAACACGCGGCGAGTCAGCCGATCATAGAAACGCTGCAAGACCGGATCCGGCGTGGTTTCCTGGGACGGTGACCGTTTCCGTTACCGACCTCGGTAAGCAACGGGGGTCGAACCTAGCGCTCGCGACCTGGGTGTCTGCGATCAACTTCTGGGCCTGGAACATGATCGGCCCGCTCTCCACAACGTATGCCGGTGACCTGTCACTGAGCAGCACCGAGACATCGATGCTGGTTGCCACGCCGATTCTGGTCGGCTCGCTGGGCCGTATCGCGGTGGGCGCGCTCACCGACCGGTTCGGCGGCCGGATCATGTTCATCGCCATCTCGCTGGCCTCGATCCTGCCGGTTCTTGCCGTCGGCGCTGCCGGGGCCGCGGATTCCTATCCGCTGCTGCTGACGTTCGGGTTCTTCCTCGGCATCGCCGGCACGATCTTCGCGGTGGGCATTCCGTTCGCCAACAACTGGTACGAGCCCGCTCGGCGCGGCTTCGCGACCGGTGTCTTCGGTGCCGGAATGGTCGGCACGGCACTGTCGGCGTTCTTCACTCCGCGGTTCACCAACTGGTTCGGCCTGTTTCCCACCCACGTGATCGTGGCCGGAGCACTCGCGGTCACCGCGGTGGTCTGCATGGTGGTAATGCGCAACTCGCCGGAGTTCCATCCGAACACCGACCCGGTTGTGCCGAAACTCAAAGCCGCGCTGAAACTACGAGTGACGTGGGAGATGGCATTCCTCTACGCGATCGTATTCGGTGGCTTCGTCGCGTTCAGCAACTATCTACCCACCTACATCAAGACGATCTACGGGTTCTCCGCCGTCGATGCCGGCGCGCGCACCGCCGCCTTCGCGCTCGCCGCCGTGATCGCGCGCCCGATCGGCGGGGCGCTCGCCGATCGGATCGCACCCAAGTACGTGGTGCTGGCCTCGCTGGCAGGCACTGCGGTGATGGCATCGATAGCGGTGTTCCAGCCACCCCCGGACGTGTGGTCGGCGACAGACTTCATCCTGCTGGCGATATTCCTCGGTGTCGGGACCGGCGGCGTGTTTGCGTGGGTTGCTCGCCGCGCGCCGGCGACATCGGTCGGATCCGTGACCGGTGTCGTCGCGGCTGCCGGCGGCCTGGGCGGCTACTTCCCTCCGCTGGTCATGGGCGCGACCTACGACCCCGTCGATAACGACTACACCGTGGGCCTGCTGTTGCTTGTCGTGACGGCACTCATCGCCCTGGCCTACACGGCAATGAAACTGCATGCCCGGGAGCCTGTTCCAGCCGACGCGCGATAGCGGCCCCCGCCCGAAGGAGGATCCGTGACAACACAGCACACCGGCGGCCCGGTCGAAGAATTGCTGCGCCGCAGCGGCCGGTTCTTCACGTCGGGGCAGATCTCCGATGACGGGCGCACCGTCACTCGGGAGGGCGGCCGCGAAGGCGATATCTTCTATCGTGAGCGCTGGAGCCACGACAAGGTCGTCCGCTCCACCCACGGGGTCAACTGCACCGGCTCCTGCTCGTGGAAGATCTACGTCAAAGACGACATCATCACCTGGGAAACCCAGGAAACCGATTACCCGTCGGTGGGCCCGGATCGTCCCGAATACGAACCACGCGGCTGCCCTCGCGGAGCGGCGTTCTCCTGGTACACCTATTCACCGACCCGGGTGCGCTATCCGTATGCGCGTGGGCTGCTGATCGAGATGTACCGGGAGGCGAAGACCCGTCTCGGTGATCCAGTACTGGCCTGGGCAGACATCCAGAGCGATCCGGAGCGTCGTCGCCGATACCAACGCGCCCGCGGCAAGGGCGGGCTGATCAGGATCAGCTGGGCGGAAGCCACCGAGATCATCGCGGCGGCCCACGTGCACACTATCAAGCAGTACGGGCCCGACCGCATCGCAGGCTTTTCTCCCATCCCCGCGATGTCGATGGTGTCGTTCGCCGCAGGATCGCGGTTTATCGAGCTGCTCGGCGGGGTGATGACCTCGTTCTACGATTGGTACGCCGATCTGCCGGTCGCTTCCCCGCAGGTGTTCGGCGACCAGACCGATGTCCCGGAATCCGGGGACTGGTGGGACGCGGCGTATCTGATGATTTGGGGCTCCAATGTGCCTGTCACCCGTACCCCGGACGCGCATTGGATGGCGGAGGTGCGCTACCGCGGCACCAAGGTGGTCAGCGTCAGCCCTGATTACGCCGACAACACCAAGTTCGCCGATGAATGGATGCCATGCGCGGCGGGCACCGACGGCGCCCTGGCTATGGCAATGGGACATGTCGTGCTCACCGAGTGCTTCGTCCGCCGGCGCGTCCCGTTCTTCGTCGACTATGTCCGACAGTACACCGACCTGCCGTTCCTGATCAAACTCGAAGATCGCGACGGCAAACTCGTTCCCGGCAAGAACCTGACGGCCGCGGACCTCGGGTACGAGGTGGAGAACGCAGCATTCAAACCCGCTGTCATCGACGGAGTGACGGACTCGGTTGCCGTACCCCAGGGCTCCCTGGGGTACCGGTACGGCGACACCGGCATCGGTAAGTGGAACCTCGACTTGGGCGATCTCGTGCCTGCGCTGACCGTGCAACAGCCGGGCGCTGATCCGGGGGAAACCGCGCTGATCCATCTGCCGAGCTTCGACACCGTGGACGGACACGGCGACAGCATCGCTCGCGGCGTCCCCGGTGCGCCGTGTAGGGCCGCACCGCGTGTGCACCGTGTTCGACCTGATGCTCGCCCAATACGGCGTGTCGCGCCCCGGCCTACCGGGGCAGTGGCCGAGCGGCTATGACGATCCGTCCCAGCCGTACACCCCGGCCTGGCAGGAACCGATCACGGGAGTCGCTACCGGGCAGGCCATCCGCATCGCCAAGGAGTTCGCCGCCAACGCCGAGGAATCCGGTGGCAGATCCATGATCATCATGGGTGCTGGTATCTGTCAGTGGTTCCACGGCGACGCCACCTACCGTGCCATCCTCGCGCTGCTGATCCTCACCGGCTCGATGGGCCGCAACGGCGGCGGCTGGGCCCACTACGTCGGGCAAGAGAAATGCCGTCCGGTCACCGGCTGGGCAGCGATGGCGATGGGTACCGACTGGTCACGCCCACCACGCCAAATGGCCGGCACCTCGTACTGGTATGTGCACACCGACCAGTGGCGATACGACGGCTACCGCGCCGATGCTCTGGCAAGCCCGCTCGGTCGCGGCAGATTCCGGGACAAACACACGATGGACGTCCTCGCATCCGCTGTCGCCATGGGATGGACACCGTTCTATCCGCAGTTCGACCGCTCGAGCCTCGACATAGCCGACGAAGCGCGCGCCGCGGGAAAAGAGATCCCGCGCTACGTTGCCGAAGGGTTGGCCGAGGGCAGCATCGAACTCGCCGTCACCGACCCGGACAACCCGAACAACTGGCCGCGGGTGCTGAGCGTGTGGCGGGCGAACCTGCTGGGCTCATCGAGCAAGGGCAACGAGTACTTTCTGCAGCATCTGCTCGGGACCTCCTCGAATTTGCAGGCCGACCCAGCAGATTCCGGGATGGTTCCGCGCGAGGTGAACGCCACGGGCGACATCCCCGAGGGCAAACTCGACCTGCTGATGTCTATCGACTTTCGCATGACCTCGACCACCTTGCTCTCCGACGTGGTGTTGCCCGCCGCGACCTGGTACGAAAAGGCCGACCTGTCGAGTACGGACATGCACCCGTACGTGCATGCCTTCACGCCCGCCATCGATCCGCCGTGGGAGACGCGCTCGGATTACGAGGCATTCGGTGCGATCGCAAGAACCTTCAGCGCGATGGCCCGGACTCACCTGGGCACCCGCACCGATGTCGTCATGACCACGCTCCAGCACGACACACCCGCTGCCATGGCCTATCCGAATGGCACGGAACATGATTGGCGGTCCGGCGGTGAGGTGCCGGAACCGGGCACGACGATGGGCCCCCTCGCGGTTGTCGAACGCGACTTCACCGCGGTCGCCGACAAGTGGGCCGCGCTCGGGCCACTGGTCGACACAGTGGGATTGAACACCAAAGGCGTGGTCACCAAGCCGGTCCAGGAAGTCGACGAACTTGCCCGCAAGTTCGGGGTGATGAACTCCGGGCCGGCTGCCGGCCGACCCGCCATCAACACCGCCGAGCGTATGGCCGACACGATCCTCGCATTATCCGGAACCTCCAACGGTCGCCTCTCCGTCGAAGGATTCCGCGAACTCGAGAAACGGACCGGCCGCCGCCTCGTTCACCTCGCCGAAGGCAGCGAGGAACGCCGCATCACCTACGCGGATGCCCAATCCCGGCCGGTGCCGGTGATCACGAGCCCGGAATGGTCGGGCAGCGAGACCGGCGGGCGCCGCTACGCACCGTTCACGGTGAACATCGAGGAACTCAAGCCTTTCCACACTCTCACCGGCAGGATGCACTTCTACGTAGATCACGACTGGATCGAAGAACTGGGCGAACAGTTGCCGACCTACCGGCCCCCGCTGGACATGGCGCGGCTGTTCGACGAACCGGCGCTCGGGGCACCGGGGCGTGACGGCATCGGCTTGACCGTCCGCTATGTGACGCCGCATTCGAAGTGGTCGATTCATTCCGAATACCAAGACAACCTGTTCATGCTGTCGCTGTCGCGAGGCGGCCCGACGATGTGGATGAGCGCGGTCGACGCTGCGAAGATCTCGGTGCGCGACAACGACTGGGTCGAGGCAGTCAACCGCAACGGTGTCCTGGTCTGCCGCGCCACCGTCTCGCATCGCATGCCAGAGGGTGTGGTCTTCGTGTATCACGCTCAGGAGCGTGTCGTCGACGTGCCGCTGACGGAGACGACCGGTCGCCGCGGCGGCATCCACAACTCGTTGACCAGACTGCTCGTCAAACCCAGTCATCTGGCCGGTGGTTATGCGCAGACAGCCTGGGCGTTCAACTATCTCGGGCCGACCGGGAACCAGCGCGACGAGGTGACCGTCGTCCGTCGTCGGTCCCAGGAGGTGACCTACTGATGGAGCACACAAGCGACTGCAGCCGACGCGATGTGAACCAGGGGACACTGTCATGAAGGTGATGGCGCAGCTGGCGATGGTGATGAACCTCGACAAGTGCATCGGATGCCACACCTGCTCGGTGACCTGCAAACAGGCCTGGACCAATCGTTCCGGCACCGAATACGTGTGGTTCAACAATGTCGAGACCAGACCCGGGCAAGGCTACCCACGCACCTACGAGGATCAGCAACGCTGGCGCGGGGGATGGGTCCGCGACAAGAAGGGACGGCTTCGGCTGCGTGATGGCGGTCGGCTCAGCAAACTCGCCCGCATCTTCTCCAACCCGAAAATGCCGGCGCTGTCGGATTACTACGAGCCGTGGACATACGACTACGACAACCTCATCTCGGCCCCGCTCGGTGACCAGATGCCTGTCGCTGCGCCCCGCAGTCTGATCAGCGGTAAGCCGGTGAAGGTCGAATGGTCCGCGAACTGGGACGATGACCTGGGCGGTTCGCCGGAAATCCTGCCCGATGATCCGATCTTGAAGAAGGTGGGCGAGCAGGTTCGGCTCGAGCTCGAGCAGACTTTCATGTTCTATTTGCCTCGGATCTGCGAGCATTGCCTCAATCCGTCGTGTGTGTCCTCGTGTCCGTCCGGGGCCATGTACAAACGCACCGAAGACGGCATCGTGCTGGTGGACCAGGACCGCTGTCGCGGTTGGCGCATGTGTGTGTCCGGATGTCCTTACAAGAAGGTGTATTTCAACCACAAGACCGGCAAAGCCGAGAAATGCACCTTCTGCTACCCCCGCGTCGAGGTCGGCCTGCCGACGGTGTGCTCGGAAACCTGCGTGGGACGCCTGCGCTACATCGGCCTCGTGCTCTACGACGTCGACCGCGTCACCGCGGCCGCCTCGGTGGAGAAGGACACCGATCTGTATGAGGCGCAACGTGAAATCCTGCTCGATCCCCGTGATCCCGAGGTAATCGCCGGCGCGCGAACCGCAGGCATCTCCGACGAATGGATCGAAGCGGCCCAGCGATCGCCGGTCTACGCGCTCATCCACACCTACAAGGTGGCTCTACCGCTACACCCGGAGTATCGGACCATGCCCATGGTCTGGTACGTCCCGCCCTTGTCTCCGGTCGTCGACGCGGTCAGCCGTGACGGTCACGACGGCGAAGACGTCGGAAACCTGTTCGGGGCTCTCGAAGCGCTGCGTATCCCGATTCGATACCTGGCCGAATTGTTCACCGCGGGTGATGTCGATGCCGTAGGGGATGTCCTGCGCCGGCTGGCCGCCATGCGGTCATATATGCGTGACATCAACCTCGGCCGCGAGACTCAGCCTCATATCCCGCAGTCGGTCGGCCTCACCGAGGAACAGATGTATGAGATGTACCGGCTGCTCGCACTCGCCAAATACGAGCAGCGGTACGTGATACCGACGGTCTATGCGGCCGAAGCGCACCGGCTCGAAGAGACCGCCACCGAGTGCTCACTGTCGTATGAAGGAGGGCCCGGGATGTATGACTCCGGCCCGTTCGGAGAGGCCAGCGGCGGTCCGGTACCTGTCGCGGTCGAAACCTTCCATGCACTGAAACAGCGACAGACCACGGAAGGTCTGGCCGCGAATCGAACGCGCCCATCGCGGGTGAACCTCCTCAACTGGGACGGCAAAGGCGTTCCGGAAGGGATGTTCCCAGGCCCGAGCGCGGTGGAGGACGGAGGTGACCGATGAGGCCGCTGTTCAGTGGTCGCGCACGGGCCCACCGCGCGCAGACGCAGCACCGACTGATCCGGCAGGCGGCCTCGCTGCTGATTTCTTACCCCGACGAGCACCTCACCGACCGTCTCGAAATCGTTCAAGCGTTGATTGATCACGTGATCGCAGAGCCGCGTCATCTGCTCGGGCAGACCTTGGATGCGTTGCGAGCCACCGACCTGCTGACGCTGCAGACCGAATACGTCGAAACCTTCGACCTGCGCCGACGAGCGACAATGTATTTGACCTACTGGACAGACGGCGACACAAGAAACCGCGGTGCGGCCATGCACGCGTTCCTGCAAACGTACCGGGACGCCGGCGTACAGACGCTGGGAAACGAAGCACCCGATCATTTGCCCGTTGTGCTCGAATTCGCAGCTACCGTCGACCCCGTGGCTGGTGAGCGTCTGCTCACCGAGCACAGGATCCCGCTCGATGTCCTGCGAGCTGCCTTGACCGAACGTGGGTCACGCTATGCCCCTGCGATCGACGCGGTCTGCGCGACCCTGCCGCCGGTCACCGATCAGGAAGAACGCCGCGCGCAACGACTTGCCGCAGCCGGCCCGCCCGCAGAGGCGATCGGGCTGCAACCATTCACTCTGACAGTGCCACCACGTCGCACCGCGCCGGAACCGACCAGACATGAAGGAGCCGGATGGCATGGCCGCAGGTGAGATCTTCTGGGACGTCGTCCCCTATGTGACGCTCGCGATCGTGGTGGTGGGCACCTGGTGGCGCTACCGCTACGACAAGTTCGGCTGGACCACCCGCTCATCACAGCTCTACGAGAACAGGCTGCTGCGCATCGCCAGCCCGATGTTCCACTTCGGCATCCTCGTCGTGATCATCGGGCACGTCATCGGCCTGATCATTCCGCAATCCTGGACAGACGCTGTGGGTTTGAGTCAGCATGCCTACCATGTGCAGGCGATCACTCTGGGCACGATCGCCGGAGTCGCCACGCTGGTCGGCATAGGGCTGCTGATCTATCGCAGGCGAACCCGCGGCCCGGTCTTCATGTCAACCACCGCCAACGACAAACTCATGTATGTGGTTCTGGTCGCGGCGCTCGTCGCGGGATTGGCCACCACGTTGATCGGGTCGGGTGTGGTGGGGGAGGAGCACAACTACCGAGAAACGGTCTCGCCATGGTTCCGGTCCATCTGGATCCTGCGGCCTCGCGGTGACCTGATGGTTCAGGCACCGCTGTCCTTTCAGCTCCACGCGGTGATCGCGCTGGTGTTGTTCGCGTTGTGGCCGTTCACTCGGCTCGTCCATGCGTTCAGCGCCCCCATCGGATACCTCTTCCGCCCATACGTCGTCTACCGGAGTCGGGAGAAGGCAGCTCCCGGCCAGCTGGTGGGTTCTCAGCCGCGACGGCGTGGCTGGTGACCGTCGGGTCGGTTGTTCCGCTGGGATCGGTGTGGCCGCCGCACCATCGCTGAGCGGGAGTGGCGGCGCGAACGGCATCGACGTGGGCACCACAGCCGGCCCAAGTTGTTTTGCCACAGGTGCGGCAGGTGACGGGGTAGCACATCAGCGATCGTCCTCGGTTGCGGTGAAGCTGGGAGGACCCTGATAGGGGCGATGCAGGGCAGCAAAGCCCGGGGTGGTCGCAGCAGCGACAACTGCGTCGAGCAGTTGGTGTGCTCGGTCGGCCGGAGGCCGCGCGGTGAGTACCGGGCCGGAGAAACCGTGACCGTCGACCGAGATGATCGGGCTACCGCCTCGTGCCCCGAGAGCGTCTTGGCTGGCCTGGTGAGCTACGGCGACATCGGGGTCGTAGCGCGGATCGTCGAGAGCAGCTGCCAAGGCCGGATCGAGGCCGGCCGCGTCGAGCGCCGCGACAACGACCGCGTCGTCATCGGTGCCGGCGCCACGGGGATGGAGCCGGGAGCCCAATGCCCGGTACAGCGGCGTGAACGCAGCTGAAGCCGCCGTAGCCGCAGCGAAAACCCGGCCCACACGACGTGACCGGGCGATCATCGGTGCGTGCCCGGCATCGACGGTGTGCCCTTCGTTCAGCACGGCCAAGCTCATCTGCGCCAGAGCGACGGCGTGCTGGTCACCGGCGGTATCGAGCAACCAGTTCGCGCTGACCCACGCAAATGGGCACACCGGATCGACGAACAGCGTGATATCGGACATCAGGGCTCCTTCGCATGGGCTTCGACACCGCGCATCGCTCCTTGTCGACGCGCCGTGCGCAGCAATAATACCCCAGGGGGTATGCAGCGGCCGGTGTAGATCGCACCACCTCGTGGCCGCGCCTGGTCGCCAAGGCGCACGGCTACCGGGATGGCTGAACCGGCGAGTTCTCGATCACCGCACATTCCCGGGAATGTGCGGTGATCTGCCGACGTGGTACCCGTGCCGTGGGCGGCCAAGCCAATGCCGGATCTCGTCGGCCGCGCCTCATGGCGAGTCGATCCGTCGGGTCTGCGGCTACCGATGCCGGGTGATTGCCGCGACCACATACGTTTGGTCCAGCACCTCGACGGAGGGTTCATACATGCGCAGCACCGGTCGGAAGTCCCCGGCGGGGGCGGGCAGCCAGTTCGCGAGGGCGGTGGGATCGCTGGGAGGGGTGTGACTGATCGTGATGGTGAGCGCGCCGTCGTCGTAGACGATCCCGGGGGTCCGGTCGCCGATCGAGTACCGGGCGATCGGGTTGTCGACGAGATAGAAGTCGGGAACCGAGTACATAGTGATCGACCAGAACGCCCCGACCGGAGGGGTCGGATCCAGGCGCAGGGTGTAGGTGCGTCCACCTGTGAGCTGTTCGCCCTGGTTATCGACGTAGGTCACGATATAGGCGGCTTCGTAGGCGTGGTTGCCCCACAGGCCGCCCTTGGCCGAAGCTGCGCGTTCGATGATCCGTCGCTGGGGGCTGGTCTTGAATCGGGGGTCGTCGAGGGCCCCCACCTCGAAGTAATCGAGGTTGTAGTCGAAGGCGTGCAACGCCAGCTTCCAGCCGTTGACCTCCGGAGTGGACCCATGCGTCAGCTCGGCATCGATGGCGACCGACCCGGTCTTCGACCCTGCCCGAAGTGCATCCGCGGTCTCGGTATCTGCATCGATATACGGCGACCTGCCGACCTCGCTGATTCCGAGCGGTCCAAGGGATCGCTGGAGCTCACGGTCTCGCGGCGCAGGGGGAAACGCCTGTGACCATAACCGCATCTTTTCCCAGAAAAGTAGGTCCGCGTCGACGGCAGGGTCGGGTTCCGGCAGCCCGGCCGGCCGGGCCTCGAGATCCAGCGGTGTCAGCGTCATCGCGTCCTGCAATGCGTGCACGGCGGGCAAGTCCGCATCATCGGCGCATGCCCACCGACCCACGATCGAGGCGATCGTGGTGGGGAAGGTGATGACGGTGTGCTGGTGTGGGGCCTGTCCGGTCCAGCCCGGAGGTACGAGTAGATAGTCTCCGGCGCCAGTACCGGTGGCGCGGTGCCCGACGTAGGCGAAGTTATCGGTCCAGGCGTCGACGAATTGCAGCACGTAATAGCGACCTGCGGTGTCGGGGACGTGCAGGGACACGGGTCCGATCGACAGGTCGATCTGGGCCATCGAGTACACCGTGTCGTTATTGATCGTGACGAATGTATCGGCGGGACCGGCCAGAGTGCGAGCATGGGAAAAGGTGTTCCAGGGTGCTGCCGGGTTCGCCCCGACGCCGTCGCGGACATAACGTCCGACCTGATCGAGGTTGAACACCAGCGGGAAGCCATAGATGTATGCGCGGGCGGCAAGCTCGGACGGTTCCTCGGTGGTCATCGACTTTCCCTCTCGACTCGGCTGACGCAACTGTTGGCACGGGTTGCGGGCGATAAGGCCCTGCCAGCATCAGGACAAGCTTCGGGGGTGCTGGGTGATCGCGCCTCACCCGAACAGGATGAACCGCATGGTGGGGGTGCCTTGTGAAACCGGGTATGTCACAGGTGGCTCCGGTGCCGCCACCACCCCTCCGTTGGACAGCGCCGGTATCGACCATAATCCCGCCGGGACGGCACGCACCGTCGACGTCGGCGACCCGCTGGCCGGCGACCCTGCAGCGCGCCCGACCTGCCGACTCTGCTCGATTCGCGCCGATCGCGTTTGGTCAGCCCGCCTGTTGCAGCGAGTCGATAGCGGCGCGCAGTCTGGTGGCGGCGTCGGCGGCGACGGGTGACAGCGCGGGTTCGTCGGTGACCTGCACCATCAGTTGGGGGTTCATTGCCTCGACGATGACCTTGTCGTCGTTGTCGCGAGAGCGGCGCACCACGACATTGCACGGGAGCAGCAGCCCGATCTGCCGGTTGATCTCGACCGCGCGGTGGGCCAGTGGCGGGTTGCAGGCTCCGAGGATGAGGTAGTCCTCCATATCGTGGCCGAGTTTGGCTTTGAGAGTTGCGCGCATGTCTATTTCGGTGAGGATCCCGAAGCCCTGCTCGGCGAGCGCCGTGCGCGTGCGTACCACGGCGTCGTCGAAGCTGGTGGTGACAGTCGCGGACAAGCCGAGGCCGGTTTCGGTGGTCATGAGCAGACTCGCTTTCCTGGATATCGGATCTCGGGTGAAGGATTCAGTCGACTCGGGCCGCGCAGGTTGCGGTGCCGGCCGGTAGACCGAGCCGAGCCATGAGCAGGCTGGCCGGGCACCAGCGGACCGCGCTGTAG
>NZ_BAFY01000191.1 GCF_000308555.1 Nocardia cyriacigeorgica NBRC 100375
ACCGCTGACCGCCGTGGATACTGCCCTGCGCCGGTGATCAGGTCGGCTGCTTCGGTGATCACCCACCAGGGAGTGTCGGGCTCGAGGGCGCCGAGATGGGGGACTGCTACCGCGTCTGCGAGGTGGTCCAGGGCGTGCTGCACGGCGATAAGCGCAGCTAGAACGGCGGCAACATCGGTGTACACGGTGTAGACGATCCTCAGGCGGTGCCTTCGCATCAGTGCCTCGAAGACAACTGGATCGTGTCGGCTGTGTAGCAACGCGATCGCGCGTGTCCGCTTGTCGTATTCAGTCAACGCTCGCGCTCCTCCGTATACAGGTATTTCATGGCCGATGGGCCGGATATCAGGACGGTGATCACTGGGAGCCCTCGATGAATTGCGTTTGCCTTGGCGGAGGGGTGAGCTCGGCGGCCGCGGTGGCAACCACCGGTGTCGAATTTACGGTCGGCTTGCGCGAGCTGGCGCCGGTCGAGGTTGTTGGCATAGGTCGGCTCCGGGATTCTGTTGGGTCGGACGTAGCGCAGGTGCCTTCGCAAAGGCGGTGACGATCGCCTCCAGCCTTGCGCTTGTGTGGCGTCCGAAGAACTCACCGAACCCGCACTGAGCCCGTACGCTGGCGGTACTACAGCTGAGGGGAGGAAGTGCGAGAGATGGCGATCGTTACGTGGACGGGGCGCGAGGTCGCGGCACTGCGAGCAGCATTGCGGGACACGCAGGTTCAGTTCGCCAACCGCATCGGTTGCTCGCTCGAGGCGGTCGGCAAGTGGGAACGCCGAGGTACGGACATCATCCTCGGTGCGAAGTACTCCGAGTGCATGGATACCGCTCACCGGAGGCTCGATGACGAGCAGCACGCGCGCTTCGAGGCCGCAGTCACAAACCAGCGAAGCAGTTCCGCCACCGTAGAGCGAGGCTCTTCGAGGGCTGCGGCCACCTACCCGCCGCTGAGACCTAGTGCATCGATGGTCGACTCAGGGGGTTTTGCCACGCTCGAGGAGTCGGATATCGGTTCAGGCGATGACAGCATTTTCCATCTGCGACGAATGCTGATGGGATGCATTTTCGATCCGCCCCAGAGTGGGCTGGTGGAACTGGCTGCAATGGTCGACCGCGCCTGGGACTTGTTCTTCTCCGCTCGATTCAACGAATTGAATCGAGAGCTTCCTGCCGCATTGGCGAGTGCGTACAGCGTGGCGGATTCGGCCGCAGGCGAGCCACTGAGCCAGGCCACTGGAGCGCTGGCGCAACTGCTGCACGTCGCATCGAACCTTCTCGGTTACATCGACCATGAGGACCTCGCCGCGCTGGCGCTTCATCGCGCGGAGGCACTGGCGGCCGAGAGCGGAGACGAGTTGACGATTGCTGCCGTCAAGGGCTCGAAGGCCTGGTTACTGGCGAGGAACGGCATGTACGACGATGCGGCCGCCTATGCCGACCGAGCAGCCACATGCGTTGAACCCCGCTTGTCTACGGCAACCCCGCGTCATATCGCCATCTGGGGCGAACTGCTCTGCTATGCCGCATTTGCAGCCTCCCGAGCGGGGGACCATCGCGAGGCACGACGGTATCTCCGGTTAGCTGAATCCGCCGCCACTCAATTGGAGGGTGACTACGTCCGTAGACCGGAGCCTTCCAATGTGTTCGGTTATACCTCGGTCGCCGGCTTCGGGGTTGTGAATGAAATCGGCGCCGGGCGCCCAGGTGAGGCCCTGAAGTTCGCTGCCGTTATCAGCGACCGGAAGAACGGAATCCCGCCCACGCTACGCAGCCGCTGGCTCATCAACGTTGCACAAGCCCAGATCTACAGCCGCGACGATGCAGGAGCCGCCGGTACCATTCGACTGGCATGGTCTACGGCACCGGAGTTCATCGGGCACATACCTCTGGCACGCACGCTGACCAACGAGCTGATCAGCCGTCGACATGGACGCTGGTCGGACGGGCTGGCCGATATCGCTGAACATCTGGGTCATTCAGTCCGACCGGTCGGGGCGTGACCTTGATAGTCAACCCTTCCGCACTGACCATCCTGTGCTACGGCGATTCCAATACCTTCGGTCAACCCTCCGGTGGTCGCGGCCGACTGCCGTCGGATGTGCGATGGACCGGGCGTCTCCAGCAACTTCTGGGTGATGACTACGCGATTATCGAGGAAGGCCTCGGCGGTCGAACAACAGACTTGGACGATCCTGATCGCGATGATCGAAACGGCCGCTCCTACTTTCGGCCATGCCTGCGCAGCCACTCACCGTTGGATATGGTCGTCATCATGCTCGGCAACAACGATCTCAAGACGAAGTTCGGTCGAGAGACAGACGCCGTCGCTGCCGCCCTCGAAGGCTATGTCGGCGAGGTCGAGCGCACTGCTTGGACCCGCACCGGTGGCCTGCCCGCTGTATTGCTGGTGAGCCCTATACACCTCGATGCCGACCAACCCGCATTCGCCGAGCAGAGTTCCGAATATGACGCCGAATCCGTCCGCAAGTCGCACGAACTAGCCGCGGCGATACGTCGGGTCGCAGCCAGGCGCAAGGCATTGTTCGCAGACGCGGCCACGGTTGCGTGCCCGGGAGCGGACGGCGTCCATCTCAGCGACGATTCGCACGAGGCACTGTCGCAGCTCATCGCGCAGGAAATCCGCGCCATCCCGCGATCGCGGACTGCAAAACCGGCCATGTAGCCCCGGGCGAGATGACTGTCGAGCGCGGCTGGTCTCTCGGCGCTGTGGCGGCTCAGCGCCAGGGCCGTTGCACATCGTTTCGCGGCCGAGTTACCTTGCGGTCCGCTGGAATTCGAAAGAACCCGGTTTGTGTAGCGCATTTGTGGTGAGTGTTCCGGTGATCCGGCCCGGACCCGGGTCGAAGCGGATCTGGGTGCCGCCGGTGCCGTAGATCTGTTGCCGGACGGTCCCGGCGGCACCGGTATCGAGATTGCGCCAGTTCACCGCCACTTCCACCGAACACGGCCCGATCCCGTGCAGTGCGCTGACCAGACCGAAGTAGGGCGTGTCGGGGCCATAGATCAGCTCGAAGTCGATATGCCCGACGCAGAACCCACTGCTGGTCGTGGTGATGGCATCGTTGAAGGGGTCGCTGTCGGCGGTCGCCGCGGGCGCCAGCGCGAGCAGCGGAACCGCGACCACAGCGGCCGCGAAGAGGGATCGGACGGTTTTTCCACCAGGGAGCATGCGTTCCTCGTCATGTCGGTTGGATCGTTCAGCGACGTTCGGGGTTGGCGAAGTCGATCGCCCCACATCCACGCGGACCGGGGCGCGAATTTGCCCAGGCCGGTCTGCTGCCATCGAAGCCTCCGGCCAGGTTTCGCACTATCAGCGTGGCCTACGGGCTTGGCATTCTTCGAACGGCACGCCGGACTGGACGCAGTCGTAGAGCCCGCTCTGAACGTCCCCGGAAGTGGGTGGTTCACCGCAGAGCAGCCCGCAGCGCTTGTAGCCGGGCACGTCCGAACCGTCGGGGTAGTGGCAACCGGAGTCGTCGCAGGTGTAGTCGCGCAGGTTGGGGTCGTGTGGCATGAGATCCCGCGACAGTGACCACACGTAGGCGTCCGTTTGGGACACACGCGTGCAGTAGACGGTCCTGCCGTCGGCGAGCTGAGCTACCGCACCGTGATCATCGCAGTAGGCGTTCAGATTGACCTCTTGGCCCGCGACCGCACCGGCGGAGCCACTGTCCACCGGGGGTGCGGCGGCCACAGCTCCAGCGGATGCCGCGATGAGGGCGGCACCGAAGATTGCCCCGGCAAGTCGGGAGAGGACGGTTGTAGGTGGTGCGGCGGACGGCATGGGAGATCCCGTTCTGTCGGCCCCGACCCGGTTCTTCGTCGACTCTAACGCCGACCGATCACCGACGTGCGGAGTTTCGGCTGGTCAGAAGTTCACGACCAGACCATCGACCGCAGGGGGAGTTGCGAGTCCGGCTCACGGCTTCCAGGTGATCCGCCCACCCTGGAAGTCCTGGGCCTTACCGCCCTGATGGTCGTATTCGTCGCTGGTCGGATACCCGTAGCGCCCGTTTTCGGCGCCGGCGGCGAGCCAGGTGTCACGGATGGAGCCCCAGATGATGTGGGCGCCGGTGGCGGCCGACCAGTAGATGTCGCCGCCGTTGAAGCGGTTGTAGCGGCCGTTGTTCTTGGCGACGGCTTCGTCGGTGATGGGGAAGCCGAGCGGGCTGTTCTCCCAGCCGACGGTGCCCCATTTGTCGCGGATGGCGCCGCCGATCTGGTGGGCGGCGGTGCCCAGGGACCAGTAGATGGAGTTGTTGCGTTCGAAGGCCTGGAACTTTCCGCCGTTGGCGTCGAGTTCGGGGGTGATCGGGTTGCCGAAGGTGTTGTAGCCGCCGGCCTGGTCGTATTTGACCTCGATGGCGCCGCCGACGTCGAAGGGGCCGATGGGGCGGGCGCCTGCGGTGGTGGCGAACGCGGTGGTGAGGGCCAGGCCGGTGGCGGCCAGTGCGGTGGCGGTGGTGATCTTTCGGCGTGCCAAGTGAGCCTCCTGGGTCAGGTGGTGCGCGGTCGGATGCGGGTCAGTTGCCGGGGTTGAGCCATCCGCCGATCGGCATGGGCGGCAGCGCGCGGACGGCGGCCATCACGGCGTCGCAGTAGGCCGAGGGCAGCGGCTCCCACTGGTTGGTGTTGCACACGTACTTGCCGGTCTTGTCGTAATGCGAGGAGTGGCCCTTATAGCTCCACGTCAGGCCGTCGTCGGAGTGGCTCCAGGGGCACTGGCTCGGTTCCACCCCGGCGCACGGGCCCTCCACGCCCCACGGCCCGACGGGGTAGGCGGCGGCCTGCGGAGCGAAGGCGAGGGTGAGCGCGCCCGCGACGGCAGCACCGGCCAGGACACGGGTAACGGTCGAGTGCATCGACGTTCTCCTTAGGCAGATGTGGACGTGTGGCATCCCCGAATGCTCTCCAGCCCTATCGGCCCGTTGACGGTGGCCGTTAGCGTGGCCGTCGTCTCGCCGCGCCGGTCCGCGCGGCGCGATCGCACCGGACGCGCTCAGTCCGGCGGGTCGATCCGGAACCCGATCTTGACCGTGACCTGGGTGTGGGCGATGGCGCCGTCGACGATGTGACCGCGCACGCTCACCATCTCGAACCATTCGAGATTGCGCACGGTCTCACCGGCCCGGGCGACCGCGTTGGCGATCGCGGCGTCGACGCCGTCTGGAGAGGAACCGACCACCTCGATAACGCGATAGACGTGATCACTCATGCGATGAGTGTGGCACCTGTCACACCACGGTGTGCGCGAGTTGGGTGATCAGCTTTCCAGGACGTCGGCGACGGGGCGCCGCGGCGTCGCGCTGAGCGGCGCGGCGGTGTGCGGCATCCAGCCGACCCGGACCATCGCTTGCGGATAGGCGCAGTCGTGCAGCAGCCCTACCCGGATCTCCTGGCGCGGGTCGCTCATGCCGAGCGGTTCGGTTTGCAAGCTCGTGGCCAGCCCCAGGTGGGTCGCGGTGAGCAGCAGGGCGCTGGTGGCCTCACCGGCGCGCAACTGGGCCTGCCGGTCGTCGTGCAAGGTCGCGACGACCAGCCAGACCGCCGCATCGGGCTGGTCGGCCGGGTCGGTCAGCGTGGCGTCGGTGAAGGTACGGACCGGAATCTCGCCGGTGGGGCGCGGCGGCGGCGCGTTACGGCCGGGCACGCCGTCTGTGCTGCGTTCCCCACCACTCCATCGAGCGAGTTCGGCCTGGTAGCCGGGGTCGGCGGCATGCGAGGCGGCGGCGCGGCGCATGGGCCGGGTCAGCCGCGGCAGCCACGGTTCGGGGACCTGCCGGACCGCAGCGCCGCAGTCGGCGGCTCGCTGGGTGAGCGCGCGGATCAGCCTGGCCGGAACCGGGCGGTGCAGGTAATGGCGCCGATCGGTCTGGCGCATCAGAATCGCCGCGGCGAGTTCGATATCGGCGTCGCTCGGCGGCCGGCGGGTGATGTCGATATGGGCCAGATGGTCCGGGTCGCGCGGATCCGGTCCGCGCGCGACGCTCGTCGCCCACCCCAGCGCCGCGAACGCCACCCGCAGGTGATGGAGCACGACGCCGCAGCTGACGACCAGCGCGCGCTGGTGCGGATCGGTGACGCCGAGTGCGCGGCTGGTATCCGCGAACAGATCGATCCCGCGGCGACCGATCCGCCACCGCCAGGGCTGGGTGTTGTGGATCGACGGGGCGCGGACCGCCAGGTTGAGCGCGATATCGGCGGTCTGGCGATCGAGGCTCGAACAGGGCATCGGTGCGTATCCTTCCGGCCGCGCGGGTCCGGGCGGCCGTAGTGGGCGGTTCCGCGGCCCGAGGGTAGGCCGTATTCGCAGTTCACGACGTCACCGAGGTGAGCGCTGCCCGGTCGGACGAGGGATGCGGACACCGCGGACGATCTGCCTCGCGCGGTGAAAGGGACAGAGACCGAACGGTTCTGGGTGTTCTGGACGCACATCGGCCGCTGGACTATGAATTCGCTCATAGAAAGGTTTCGACCTGCCCGAGTCGGGTGCGGTCGCTGCCTGCGATGCCTGCCCGGGACCCAGAAGCTCACATGTCGAGCACATGCGGCAACCCCGCCCGGAACCGGTCGGCATCCAGCCGCTTCGCGGCCGCGAAGATCGGCAGCTCGACCAGCGGATGGATGACGGCGCGCGGGGCGGGGTCGCCGGCCGCGTCGAGGATGGCGTTGGCGGCGGCGCGCCCGGCCTCGTTGGCACCTTCCATCGTCGCCAGGTCGATATTGGTGCGCACATGGTCGCCGCCGAAGAACAGATTCGGGATGGCGCAGTGCGCGTCGGGCCGGTGCTGGTAGGAGCCGACGGTGTTGACCAGCAGCGGCGTCTCGTTATGGGTGGTGCCGCCGGACCAGCTGATCCCCGGGTCGAGATGCCAGGAGTGGATGGCGTCGGCGTGCAGCCAGCCGGTGCCGGTATTGAGCCACTGCTCGAGCTGGGCCCACACCTCGGCCGCGATCTCGTCCTTGGTGCACTCTTTGGCGGTTTTGCCGTAGAGGATGCCGGGGGTGTCCCAGTCGGAGACATCGACCGACAGGCATTCGACCGCGCGGCCGTCGCCGTAGCGCTGGGCGAAATCGCCGACCCACATCGGCGCCTGGCGCAGCGCGGTGATGGCCCATGGCGAGCCGAGCGCGGCGATGTGTCCCTCCGGGATCTCGGTGGGCCGGGTCAGGTAGTACTGGATGCCCACCATCCAGTCGGTCACCAGCTCGGCCATCCCCGCCAGCCGCGGGTCGGCGGCCAGGATCGCCGGGCTCAGCAGCGGCACCGTGCGCTCCACCGGCATCGCGCAGACGAACCAATCCGCCTCCACCCGCGAGGCGGCGCCGCCGGAATCGACGACCGTCGCACCGGTGATGCGCCCACCTCGCAGCTCGAGTGCGGTCGCCCGCTGCCCCATCACGAACCGCACCCCGCGCCCACGCAGATACGCCACCCACGGATCGATCCACGCCTCATTGGTCGGGCGGTTGAGAATGCGGTCGATCCCCGCCGCGTACTGCGGGATCAACCCGGTGCCCGCCAGCACCAGCGCCTCGCCGATCGTGCCGATGGTGCGCGCCGAGCTCATATGCGGTTTGGCGGCTACCGTGATCCGGGTCAGCGCGGAGACCAGGTAGTCGCGGTAGGCCTGCGATTTCCCCTCCGCACGCAGGATCTGTTCCCAGGTCAGGTACTCCCACTGGCCGAAGCGCCGTTCGGTGGAGGAGGTGAACCACATCGTCATCTGTTTGGCGAAGAACGCCAGCTCGGCGGGCGGCAGTTCGGGGATGAAGCCGAACGCGGTGATGAGGGTGTTCTGCAACAGTTCCGGGGTGAGCTGACCGATCGCGGCCGACTCGACCGGCAGGAAAACCGGTGGCCTGCCGCGGAATCCGGCGACGGTGCCTTCCACGCGCACCAGGTTGCCCGCGACGCCGTCCGGATTGCCGGGAAAGGGTATGCGGCGCATGGTGTCCGGCAGATTCTGATAACAGCCGGGGAAGAATCGGAAGCCGTGCTCACCGGGCAGGTCCAGCCGTCCGCCGGTGGCGGTGCCCGGCACGCCGAGGCTGCGGGCCTTGCCGCCGAGGTAGGCCGGTTCGTACACCGTCACCGTGTAGCCGCGTTCGATCAGCTCGTGCGCGGCCGACAATCCGGCCACCCCGCCGCCGAGAATCGCTACCGTGCGGTTGCCGCGCCCGCCGGGGGAGCGGCGCACAGGTGTCGCGCCGGTGGCGGCCGCGCTGCCGAGTGACAGGGCCGCGCCCGCTCCCGCGACAACGGCGCCGCGCAACACATCGCGACGGGACCATGCTACGGCCGTATTCGATTGCGATTCAGACATCTTCGTCTCCAGCGCGGGAAGGGTGATCGACGGGTGAAGGTGTATGGGGGAGCGTGGAATGGTGGCGATGGGCGCGCAGCGCGGTACGGGCCTCGTGCCAGTCGGCAGCGGCCTCGCGCAGCTCACGGGTCACATCCGCAAGGACCGCGCCCGCGGCGGTCGGGGTGTGCCGCAGCGCGCCGGCGGCCAACCCGACCGCACGGCGCGGGGTGAAGACCGCACCGGGTTCGGTGGTGCGGGAGAAGATGCCGGTCACCGCGGCGGCCAGGGCTCGATCGCGGGTCGCGGTGCGATAGAGCTCGATCTCCAACGGGTGCATGTCTTCCGCGCGCGCGAGCCGATTGGTCCACTGATAGATCGGCAGGCATTCGCGTAGCCGCCGATCGGCCCAGTGGGTCAGCGCCAGATCGAGGGCCTTGGGGTGTTCCAGCAGCGGGGCCGCGGTCTCGGCGAGCAGTCTGCCGTAGCGCAGGGCGTCGCGAATACCTTGCGCCGTGACCGGATCCTTGAAGTGGCCGCCGTCGCCGGCCAACGCCCATCCCGGTCCGCTCGAGCGCCGGAAGTAGGAGGCGATGCCGGTCGCGGCCCGGACTCGGCCGACCCGCTCGCAATCGCGCAGCCGCTCGGCGAGGCCAGGAATCCGGGCGATCGCCTCGGCGTAGCGCTGTTCGGCGCGACCGGGGCCGAGCGCGGGCTCCGCGCTGACGGGCGGTTGGACCAGCGAAAGGACGAGCCCGTCATCGCAGGGAAACGCGGTGCCGAGATCGCGGCCGGCCCGCCACTGGGCGGCGATATGACGCCACGACGGGCTGCCCTCACGCCAATACGCGTAGTAGCACTCGCGTCCGCTCGGCGTGTGCAGGAACGGCTCGATCGCGCCGCACAGCCGGGCCACCGTGCTGCGCCTGCCGTCGGCGCCGACCACCAGCGGCGCCCGCAGCTCGACGACGGCGTCCGCGCGATCGCGATACCGCACACCGGCGCAGCGATCGTCCGCCCACACCAGCTCCAACACACGACAGCGCTCGCGTACCTCGGCGCCTGCGGTGCGCGCGGCGCCGACGAGCACCGCGTCCAAGCCGGTGCGGCGCACACACATGGCGTAGTCGATGCCATCGGCCGGTGCGAATTCCGAGGGCACCCGGTACCCGGCACCGGCGGCGAAGGCGGAGGTCAACCGTGGTGCGCCGAGTTCCTCGACCTGATCGAGCACTCCGAGTGCGTCCAGTTCGGCGAGGCCGCCCGGCCACAGCAGATGGGTCGAGAGCGTGTCGGACGGGAACTGGGCGCTGTCGAGCACGATCACCCGGCGCCCGGCCCGTGCCATCGTCATGGCGACGGCGGAGCCCGCGCAACGCGCGCCCACCACGATGACGTCGGTGTATTCGACCGCCGTACTGGAGGAATCGGCCATTCTCACGCCTCGGTCATCGCGTCTCGGACACTATGTCCGATTGATGGTGAACCCCGGCCGCGCCGCTGTCAACGGTTCCCGGCGGTTCGGCCCGGCCTTCCGGGGGCCAGGCACAATGGCCGCATGGAGCCCTCCGAGCGAGTGAGCAGCCGATGCCGTCGCTGACGCGCGTGCCGCGCGGCGCCCGCAAACCGCCCGACGACCGCCGCGCCGAATTCGAACGGCGCGTGCTGGCCGCCGTCGAAGATCTGCTCGCCGACGGCACGCCCTACACCGAACTGGCCGTGCAGAAGATCGCCGCCGCTTCGCACTCGGCGAGATCGACCTTCTACCGGTACTTTCCGGACAAGAGCCGGCTGCTGATCCGGATGGCGGACCTGGCCACCACCGACCTGTTCGATGCCGCCGAACAGTGGTGGACCGCCGAGCACAGCGACGGCGTCGACGGTGTCGTGCAAGCGATCCGGAGCATGATCGCAGGCTTCCGCAAACACCGGTACCTGCTGCTTGCGCTCACCGAGGTCTCCGCCTACGACCGTGATGTCGGCGCCTATTGGCGTTCGCGGGTGGCCACCTTCGCCGCCATGGTCCGGGCCCGCCTCGACACCGACCGTGAGGCCGGCAAGATCAGCTCCGCCATCGACCCGACGGCGACGGCCGTGGTGCTGACCTCGATGGTGGAACGCTCCATCGTGGTGGCGTTCTCCGCCGATACCGGCATCTCCGACGACGTCCTTGCCGAGACGCTGGGACGCGCGATCTGGCTCGTCGTCTACGGCGACTCGCCGAGCGCCACGCCGTGACGCGCCGGGGGATCGTGTGTCTTCCCTCGGATCGCGAAGGCGTGCTGTTCAATTGATGCGGTCAGCGTGTTTCCAGCGACGAGCGCACTAGGAGACGACATGGCACGGCCCCCGATGAACGTCGGGCACCGGGCGGACTGCATCGTCAGCCGCAGATGATTTCGCGGCGTCGCGGTCGGTCGTTTCTGCACATGCCGCGATGCCACGGAGTCCTGATACGGAAATCTCCAGCATCACTCAGCATCCGAAAAGGAGCACGAACGTGAGCATGATTCTCGTTGCGCTGCACGACAGCTACGGCGCGGTGGTAGCACAGATCGGCAACCCCACCCCGGAAGCACCGCCGTTGGCGGACAAGATCATGCAGATGACCCGGTACCTCACCTGGTTCGTCCTGCTGTCCGGCGTCGCCGCCATCACCTACGGCGGCGGCCGATTCGCCTGGGAGAAGTGGAGCGGCGGCGGCCTGCAATCACCGAAGATGGTGGCGGGCGCCATGGCCGGTGGTGTGGTCGCCACCAGCGCGGGCACCATCATGAACGCGGTGATCGGCGCCTGATAGGGGGCCGCGCCCGTGCCGATATGCGGGTGTTCACGCAGTGCGTGGCTGCCCGCATATCGCCATCACCTACGCACCGGAGATCGCGACCCCATTGTGGCCGAAACGTAACCTGCCTCGACTGTTTCGGTCCCGCTGAACCACCGCGGGCATGGTCTGCTGAGACGGTGTCGTCAGTTCCCACTGAAACGCACATCCCGGCGCGAGCCCGCGCCGCCGCTCCACGCGGCCCCTGCCCCTGAACGGACGTTGCGGCGAAACCGTACAGCGGACGAGAGGCAGACCACGTGGCGTCGAACGAACACACCGGTGGCTCCATCGAAGACCTGCTGGTGCGCAGCGGGCGATTCTTCACTCCCGGCGACATCTCCCCGGACCGCCGCACCGTCGCCAGAGCAGGCGGTCGCGAAGGCGACGTCTTCTACCGTGACCGCTGGAGCCACGACAAGGTCGTCCGCTCCACCCACGGCGTCAACTGCACCGGCTCCTGCTCGTGGAAGATCTACGTCAAAGACGACATCATCACCTGGGAAACCCAGGAAACCGATTACCCCTCGGTGGGCCCGGATCGCCCCGAATACGAACCACGCGGCTGCCCGCGCGGCGCGGCGTTCTCCTGGTACACCTATTCACCGACCCGGGTGCGCTACCCCTACGTGCGTGGCGTCCTGCTCGACCTCTACCGCGCCGCGAAAGCCGAGCACGGCGACCCGGTGACGGCCTGGGCCGCCATCCAGGCCGACCCCGCCCGGCGCCGCAGCTATCAGCAGGTGCGCGGCAAGGGCGGTCTGGTCCGGGTGAACTGGGACGAAGCCACCGAGATCATCGCCGCCGCGCACGTGCACACCATCACAACCTACGGCCCGGACCGGATCGCCGGATTCTCCCCGATCCCGGCCATGTCCATGGTGTCGTTCGCGGCGGGTTCGCGGTTCGTGGAGCTGCTGGGCGGGGTGATGACCTCGTTCTACGACTGGTACGCCGACCTGCCGGTCGCCTCCCCGCAGGTCTTCGGCGACCAGACCGATGTCCCGGAATCCGGGGACTGGTGGGACGCGGCGTATCTGATGATGTGGGGCTCCAATGTGCCCGTCACCCGCACCCCGGACGCGCATTGGATGGCGGAGGTGCGCTACCGCGGCACCAAGGTGGTCAGCGTCAGCCCCGATTACGCCGACAACACTAAGTTCGCCGATGAATGGATGCCATGCGCGGCGGGCACCGATGGTGCGATGGCCATGGCGATGGGGCATGTCATCGCGACCGAGTACTTCGTGCGGCGGCGTGAACCGTTCTTCGTCGATTACGTCCGCCGCTACACCGATCTGCCGTTCCTGATCAAGCTCGAGGAACGCGACGGCCTGCTGGTGCCCGGCAAGAACCTGACCGCCGCGGACCTGGGGGAGAGCTCGGAGAACGCCGCCTTCAAACCGGTCCTGCTGGACGGCGCCACCGGCGAACCCGCCGTACCACCCGGATCGCTGGGATTCCGGTTCGGTGCCGAGGGCGTGGGTAAATGGAACCTCGACCTCGGCGACCTGGTCCCGGCGCTGACAGTCGTGTCAAGGGACGGCGGCACCGCCGTCATCACGTTGCCGCGCTTCGACAGCCTCGACGGCCGCGGCAGCACCATCGAACGCGGCGTTCCCGTCCGCACCGTGGCCGGGCATCGGGTCTGCACGGTCTTCGATCTGCTGCTCGCTCAATACGGTGTGGCGCGAAGGGGGCTGCCGGGTCGCTGGCCCAGCGGCTACGACGACCCGGACTCACCCTGCACCCCCGCGTGGCAGGAGCAGATCACCGGCGTCTCCGCCGCCCAGGTGATCCGGATCGCGCGCGAATTCGCCGACAACGCCATCGAATCCGGTGGCCGGTCGATGATCATCATGGGTGCGGGCATCTGTCAGTGGTTCCACGGCGACGCCACCTACCGCGCGATTCTGAGCCTGCTGATGCTGACCGGCTCGATGGGCCGCAACGGCGGCGGCTGGGCCCATTACGTCGGGCAGGAGAAATGCCGGCCGGTGACGGGGTGGGCGACCGTGGCCATGGGCACCGACTGGCATCGACCGCCGCGTCAGATGGCAGGCACCTCGTACTGGTACGTGCACACCGACCAGTGGCGCTACGACGGTTACCGCGCCGATGCCCTGGCCGCACCGACCGCGCGCGGCCGGTTCCGCGGTAAGCACACCATGGATGTGCTGGCCTCGGCGGCCGCGATGGGCTGGACCCCGTTCTACCCCCAATTCGACCGCTCCACCTTGGAGTTGGCCGACGAGGCGCGCGAGGCGGGCGCCGACCCGGTGAGGTATGTGACCGAGAAACTGGCCGACGGCGAGCTGAAGTTCGCCCTCGCCGACCCGGATGCCCCGCAGAACTGGCCGCGGGTATTGAGCGTCTGGCGCGCCAATCTGCTCGGATCGTCCAGTAAAGGCAATGAGTATTTCCTGCGGCATCTGCTCGGAACGACGTCGAATGTGCAGGCCGAGGAGGCCGGGCCGCAGTTGCGGCCCGCCGAGGTGATCTGGCGGGAGCAGGCGCCCGAGGGCAAACTCGATCTGCTGATGTCGATCGACTTCCGGATGACCTCGACCACGATGCTGTCGGATGTGGTGCTGCCCGCCGCCACCTGGTACGAGAAATCCGACCTGTCCAGCACCGATATGCATCCCTACATTCACGCCTTCACGCCGGCCATCGATCCGCCATGGGAGGCCCGCTCGGATTTCGACGCCTTCGCCGCGATCGCCCGCCGGTTCTCCGTCCTGGCCGAGAAACACCTCGGCAAGCGCACCGACCTCGTGCTCGGGACCATGCAGCACGATACGCCCGGCGCGATGGCCTATCCCGGTGGTACCGAAAAAGATTGGCGGACGACGCGAGTGGCGCCGGTGCCAGGGGCGACGATGGGGCCGCTGGTCGCCGTCGAACGCGACTATCCCGCGCTCGCACAGAAGTGGTCGGCGCTGGGCCCGCTCGTCGAATCGGCGGGCCTGACCACCAAAGGCGTCACGGTGCACCCGGATCAGGAGGTCACCGAACTCGCCCGCAAGCACGGCGTGATGGACTCCGGCGTGGCGGCGGGCCGTCCGGCCTTGGACAGTGCGGAGAAGATGGCCGAGACGATACTCGCGCTCTCGGGTACGTCGAATGGCCGGCTCGCCGTGAAAGGATTTCGCGAGCTGGAGAAACGCACCGGACGCCGGCTCGCCCATCTGGCCGAGGGCAGCGAGGAACGCCGGATCACCTTCGCCGACACCCAAGCCCGTCCGGTGCCGGTGATCACCAGTCCGGAGTGGTCGGGCAGCGAGACCGGCGGTCGGCGCTACGCCCCGTTCACCGTGAATATCGAACAGCTCAAACCGTTTCACACGCTCACCGGCCGCATGCATTTCTATCTCGACCACGACTGGATCGAAGAGCTGGGCGAGCAGCTGCCGATCTACCGGCCGCCGCTGGATATGGCGCAGTTGTTCCAAGAACCGCGGCTGGGAACCGGCCGCGACGGTGTCGGTCTGACGGTGCGCTATCTGACCCCGCACTCCAAATGGTCGATCCACTCCGAATACCAGGACAACCTGCTGATGCTGTCGTTGTCGCGGGGTGGGCCGACGATGTGGATGAGCCCGGCCGACGCGGCGAAGATCGCGGTCGCCGACAACGACTGGGTGGAGGCGGTCAACCGCAATGGTGTGCTGGTGTGCCGCGCCATCGTCTCCCATCGGATGCCCGAGGGGGTGGTCTACGTGCACCACGCCCAGGAACGCACCATCGACGTACCACTCACCGAGACCACCGGAAACCGTGGCGGCATCCACAATTCGCTGACCCGGCTGCTGATCAAACCGTCCCATCTGGCCGGCGGTTACGCGCAGACCTCGTTCGCTTTCAACTATCTGGGCCCGACCGGCAATCAACGCGATGAGGTGACCGTGGTGCGGCGCCGCAGCCAGCAGGTGAGGTACTGATGAAGGTGATGGCGCAGCTGGCGATGGTGATGAACCTCGACAAATGCATCGGCTGCCATACCTGTTCGGTGACCTGCAAACAGGCCTGGACCAACCGCTCGGGCACCGAATACGTGTGGTTCAACAATGTGGAAACCCGTCCGGGGCAAGGCTATCCGCGCACCTACGAGGATCAGCAACGCTGGCGCGGCGGTTGGGTCCTCGACCGGAAGGGCAGGCTGCGCTTGCGCGACGGCGGCAGGCTCGCCAAGCTCGCCCGCATCTTCGCCAACCCGAAGATGCCGGCCATGCACGACTACTACGAGCCGTGGACCTACGACTACGACAACCTCACCAACGCACCGCTCGGCGCGCAGATGCCGGTGGCTCCACCGCGCAGCCTGCTCACCGGCAAGCCGATGAAGGTGGGCTGGTCGGCGAACTGGGACGACGACCTCGGCGGTTCGCCCGAGATAGTGCCGGATGATCCGGTCCTCGCGCAGGTCAGCGAGAAGATCCGGCTGGAGCTGGAGCAGACCTTCATGTTCTATCTGCCCCGGATCTGCGAACACTGCCTCAATCCGGCGTGTGTGGCCTCGTGCCCGTCCGGTGCGATGTACAAACGCACCGAGGACGGCATCGTGCTGATCGATCAGGACAAATGCCGTGGCTGGCGGATGTGTGTGTCCGGATGTCCCTACAAGAAGGTGTATTTCAACCACAAGACCGGCAAAGCCGAGAAGTGCACCTTCTGTT
>NZ_BAFY01000190.1 GCF_000308555.1 Nocardia cyriacigeorgica NBRC 100375
AAAAGGACAGCACATCTTTGGAACCGGTGGGCCGGATCTGCAGGAAGTCGCCGTCGGACGGCTCACCGAGGGCGATGACCTTGCCCGAGCGCCCTTCCGGTATTCCCACAGCCGCGGCGGTGAACCACACCATGGGCGGGCGACCGGCAGCGATCTCGGTGGCGATCTGCGCAATCTCGGTGTCCGACAAGGGTTGCGGTGTGTTCTTGGACTTTGTTCGCGGCGACGACATGGGGCTCTCCGGGCAATTCTCGCGTTTCGTGAAGGGGCCTGCGTGCACAGATGATGCCGCACCCCACCGACAGGTTCTCCCCGAACCCGGCGAATCCACCCGCCGCGGGCACGCGAGGACAGGCTCGGCCGATCCGTATCGATCGCGCCGATCCCGCTTCCACGGCACGCCGGTTGCGATAAGAATAGAACACGTTCTAGGAATGGGTGCGCCGGTGTGCGGACTCGGAACAGGCAAGCCCGGACGCGTCGGCGAGGCGTCCGGGAGAAACGAACGGCAGGAACCGCGATGACCGAAACCGTCGATCAGCAGGCGCTCACCATGGCCGCCATCGGCAAGCTCACCGGCCCCGGTGGGCCGTTCGAGATGACGGTGCAGCAGGTGCTCGGCGCGCCGACACCGTTGCTCGTGCACCGCGAACGCAGCCTGGCCGACGTGCTCGCGGCGTCGACCCGCTGGGGCGATCGCGATTACCTGGTCACCGAGCAGACCCGACTGTCGTTCACCGAGCACGCGGCCGCCGCGGGCGCGCTGGCTCGAGCGCTGCGCGATCGCTACGGCGTCGGCAAGGGAGATCGGGTCGGCATCCTGGCCGCGAACACCCCGGAATGGGTGGTGGCGTTCTGGGCCGCGCAGTGCCTGGGCGCGATCGCGGTCGGGTACAACGCGTGGTGGGCGCCACCGGAGATCTCCTACGGTCTCGGCCACACCACGCCGTCGGTGCTGATCGCCGATGCCAAGCGCGCCGCCCGGGTCGCCGAACTGGGCATCGACGTCCCCGTCCTCACCATGGAAGACGACGTCGCGGCGTTGATCGCGGAGTTCGCCGGCGGCGAGCTGCCGAGAACAGCGGTGGCCGAGGACGATCCCGCCGTCATCCTGTACACCAGCGGCACCAGCGGCCGCCCCAAGGGGGTGACGCATTCGCACCGCAACCTCATCGCCGTCATCGGCTATCACCGGTTCAACGACGCGCTCGCGGCGGAACTGACCGGGACCCCCGACAACGGCGGCAGGCGGTTCCTGCTCACCTCACCGCTGTTCCATATCGCCAGCCTGCACAATCTGGTCGTCCCGCGCCTGGTCAGCGGGGATACGGCGGTCATCCATCAGGGCTCGTTCGACGCCGACCGGGTGCTGCGGCTGATCGAGCGCGAGCGGGTCAGCAATTGGGGCGCGATGCCGACCATGGCGACGCGGATGCTGGAATGCGATCTCGGTGCCTACGACCTGTCGTCGCTGCGCGCGTTCTCGCTGAACTCGGCGCCGTCATCGGCGGCATTGCAGCAGCGGCTGCGCGCGCAGCTGCCCGTGGCCCGCACCGCGCTGGTCACCAGTTATGGCCTCACCGAATGCAGTACGGCGGCAACCTTGGCCGCACCGGCCGAGCTCGCCGCGTTCCCGGACACCGTCGGGCGCCCGGTGCTCGGGGTCTCGGTGGAGATCCACGACGAGACCGGCGCTCAGCTGCCCGACGGCGAGGAGGGCGAGATCTGGGTGCACGGACCGTACGTGATGCTCGGGTACTGGAACGACCTCGCCGCGACGGCGGCCGCGATCACCCCCGATCGCAAGCTGCGCACCGGCGATATCGGCGTGCTAGAGGACGGCCGGTTGCGCCTGTCCGGTCGACGCTCGGATCTGATCCTGCGCGGCGGCGAGAACGTCTACCCCACCGAGATCGAGCAGTGCCTCGACGAGCATCCGGCGGTGGTGGAGAGCGCGGTACTCGGCGTGCCGGATCCGGATCTGGGGCAGGCGGTGGCCGCGGTGGTGGTCGTCGAGAACCTCACCGCCACCGATGAAGACGAGTTGCGCGCGTTCGCCGCCGAGCGTCTGGCCTATTACAAGGTCCCGGCCCGGTGGCGGCTCACCACCACCGCGCTCCCGCGCAATGCCACCGGGAAGGTCATCCGCGCGGGCCTCGAGCCGTAACCGCCCGGCTACAGCGAGACGATCAGCAGGAAGAGCGCTGCCTGGATGGTCTGGAAAAGACGGTTCAGGTTCTGCTGGATTTCGGCGCTGCCCATGCCCGGCCTCCATTCGTCCGGCCGACGCACTCCCGAACGGGAGCGGTTCGGTACTACTCCAGTGTGACAGAGCATGGCGGCGCGGAAAGCCCCTGTTCACCTGGGCACCGGCGCGGTGGAACGGGTCATCGACGCCATGAAATTAGAACTCGTTCTACCATGGGATGGGCCGCGTATCCGCGGCTCGTTCGACGAAGGAGTTGCCGTGCCCTTGGACGCATCCGGTGCGAGCCTGCTCGCCGCAGTACAGGCCTCCCCTCGCGCGGTCGCCGCCCATGACCGGCAGGCGTGGGTCGGCCTGTTCACCGCCGATGCGACAGTGCGCGACCCGGTCGGTGCCCGCCCGCATACCGGTCGTGCGGCCATCGAACGCTTCTACGACACCTTCATCGCACCCAATGCCATCGAGTTCCGGGTCGACCACGACTTCACCGGACCGGCCGTCGTGGTCCGCGATCTGAGCATCCTGACCACCATGTCCACCGGCGCGCAGGTGCTGGTGCCGATGCATCTGCGCTACGACCTGACCGAGATCGACGGCGAACTGCGGATCACCCACCTCGCCGCGCACTGGGAGCTGGCGGCGATGGTGGCGCAGCTACTACGCACCGGCGCACGGGGTTTCGGCGCCGGGATGAAGCTCGGCGCGGCGCTGGTACGCAATCAAGGCCTGGCCGGTGCGGCGGGGATGGCGCGCGGATTCACCGGCGTCGGCCGGGCGGGCAAGCGCGTGGCGACGGAGCTGTTCGACGCGGCGAACACAGGCGACACCGCGCACGTACGCAGACTGCTCGGCGCCGGCACGGTCATCGAATGTCCCGCGGGCACGGTCGTTTCCGCCGACGAGTTCACCGCATGGGCGGGTGCGGGCCTGCGGGCCGGCAAGATGATCGCGGCAGGGCGGTCGGTCACGACGAGCGTGGAGCTCGGCAGCGCGCGGGCTGTGGTCGCGCTGGAATTCGACTCGGACGCACCCCGGATCCATCAGGTCGTCGTGTTCAGCGAACGGGTTCCGCAACGGTCCTGAGAACCGCTTCGCGCGCACGCTCGCCCGGATATCGGCACGCGCTCCCTACCGGAATCCGCGCGCCGGCCGGCGCCGTCTACCCCTGCGCCCGCGCCCAGACGATGCTCGGCGGAATATCGCGCAGTACCGGCAGCCGGTCGAAGATCGGCGCGAGCACGGCGAGCACACCGTGGGACGGGCCGTAGGACGACACCCGGATGTCGGCGAACTTCGGACTCCACTGCCGCAGCAGACCTTCGATGCGGCTGCGCTCGACGCCCCAGGGCATGGGCGGGGCCGTATAGGCGGGTGTCCTGCGGTAGCCCTTCATGGTCTTGTCGGAGAACCAGGGCGGAATCGTGTCGAACATCAGCTCGACGCCGGGGAACCGATCGACGATCGCGACACAGAGCCGGCGCACGTCGTCGGGCTCGAAGTACATGAAAAGGCCCTGCGCCGAGACGAACACACCACGCCGCGGATCCTCGACGTGGTCGAGCCAGGACAGGTCCAGCGCGCTGACCGGCAGATGACGGCAGCGGTCGGTCGCGGGCAGGTAGCGCTCGCGGATCTCGATCGCCTCGGGCACGTCGACACACAGCCACCGCACCTTGCCGTCGTCGCAGCGCTGAAACTGGGTTTCCAGCCCGGCCGCCAGTTCCACCACGGAACCACCCGGATGGGCGGCGAGCCAGGGACGCAGTGCCTCGTCGAAGCGCAACGAGCGGACGGCGTGGGTGCCGTCGGGTGTGCCGAAGGCCGCCTCGTAGTCGAAGTCGATCGATTCGTAGATGCGCACGCACTCCGGGTCGCGCAGCACCGCGTCGGCGCGCAACGACTCACCGGCCCGGTTGTGCAGCGTCCACAGCATCGTCAGCGGGATACCGCTGAGCTCGACGTCACCGCTCATCAGATCCACCTCTTCCTGCCGCCGCGACGGCCGTAACCAGGAGGGATAGCTCGGTATGGGTAGCCTAACCACGAAACGGTCGCGGTGGGGTTCCTCGATATGCGGCCGGGCCGTCGGCGGTCGAAACCACCGACGGCCCGCGACCACGATGCGCGGGTGTCAGGAACGCACGCCGCTGAGCTCGTTCGGGGTCTCCGGCAGGCTTGCCGAGGCCGTCACCGTGCCGGTGGCCAGATCGACCCGGTGCACCGACTTCGTCGCCGTATCGGTGACGTAGGCGATGCCGTCGCGCACGAAGATCGCCGGCCGCGGCTGCTGCCATTCCAGCGGCTCCTGCCACGGGTCGAGCACCGGGATCGTCGTGGTGACCGTGCCCGCGACCGGGTCGATGACGTGGATCTTCCCGTCGGTGCCGAGCACGAGCGCTTCACCCCGCGGACCACGCGCCAGCGACCGGAAGGTGTAGCTGGTGCCGAGATCGACCAGCCGCAATGTGCCGGTGGCCGTGTCGATCAGGGAAATCTGCTGCGGGCGTACGAGTTCGGCGTCCTTGTCCTGCTTGTAGTCGCCGAGCACGATGGGCGAGACGTCACTGCCCGCCTGGTTACCGATGCGCCCGTACGGCGTCGGGCTGGTGACCTTGGTGATGGTGCCGCCGCGGTAGATCAGCGCGCCGGTCTGGCAGCCGACGACCACGGCCTCACCCTGTGCGGTCGCCTCACCGTGTACGCCGGGGCAGTCCTCGTTGCGGGCGATCTCCTTGCGGTCGGCGTCGAGCACCACGATTCCGGTGCGCGATTCCTCGGTACCGACCGTCAGCACCAGGTCACCGTTGGCCATTTCGACAGCGACACCGTGATGCGGTGCGGGCGCCTGAAACACCTCGGTCTCGGGCTTGTCCTCGCCGAGCTGATCGGGATCGAAGGAGGTCACCTCACCGCTACCGTCCGCGAACAGCACGGTCCGCCCGGCATGACCGACGACGTGTCCCGGCTTCGCGGCGGGGAAATCGACCCCGGTGAACCGGCCGTCGACGGCGTCGAGCACCCGGAAGGCGTCCGCGGTGGAGACCAGCATGTGCCGGTCGTCGCCGGCCGGGTTGAGCCGGTTGAAGCCCGCTAGCGCGATCTCACCGGTGGTCGCGAGGGTGTCCGGGTCGAGCAGGTAGATGCCGCCGTCGTAGGTGGCCGCGAGCGGGGCGGTGACGGGCGCTGCCGCCTGCTCTGCCTCGTCGCTGCCGCAGCCGCTGAGCGCGACCGTCGCGGTGAGCAGGGCCGAGAGCGCCACCGTTGTGGTGCGGGTCCGAGTACGCATGTTGCTCCGTTTCCGTTGTACTGCTGAAGTTCTCGGCGCGAGCGCACCGGCGGGGTTCACGGGGCCAGCCCGGCGACGATGGCGTCGGTATTGGCGCGCATCATCTCCAGGTAGCTGCCCGCGCCCTCGCCCGGCGGAGTCAGCGATTCCGAATGCAGCCCGACCACCCGGACCTGCACGCCGGCCTGCTCGGCGAGCACCCGCGCGAGCCGGTCCGGTTGCGCGGAGTCCGCGAAGACCGTCGGCACACCCGCCGCGCGGATGGTGGCGGCCAACTCCGCCAGATCCGAGGGGCTCGGGGAGGCGAGGGTGGTGCCACTCGGGATCACCGCACCCACCACCTGGAACCCGAAACGCTGTGCCAGATAGCCGAAGACGTGATGATTGGTGACGAGCTTGCGGCGCTCGGCCGGCACGCTCGCGAAGCGCTGGGTCATCCAGGCCGCGAGCCCGTCCAGCTCGGCCAGATAGCGGTCGGCGTTCGCGCGGACGACGTCGGCGTCGACTCCCGGCACCTGCTCGATGACCCGATCCCGGATGACCTCGACCGCACGCCGCACCCGCTGCGGATCGGTCCAGAAATGTGGATCGGGCTGCCCGGCCGTGGCTCCGGAATCGAAGGCGATCGGGTCGATCTCGGCCCCGACGTACACCGTGGCCACCCCGGCGTCAGCGGCCGCCTCGACATTGCGGAGCACGCCCTCTTCCAGTCCGAGGCCGTTGGCCACGATCAGCCCGGCCCGCTCCAGCCCGGCAGCCTGCTGCGCCGAAACGGCGAACGAATGCGGGTCGCCCGCACGCGGCATGAGCACCGACACCGGCGCGGCGTCACCGACGATCGCCTGGGTGATATCGCCGAGGATGTCGGTGGTCACCACGACGGCGCCGCGGTCCGGTTCGGAATCGGCACATCCGGTGAGAGCCATCATCGCGGCGAGCAACGCGACGATCATTCGGGCGAGCACGCTCATCGGCCGGTCTCCACCATCAGCTCCGGTGCGATATCGAGGGTGAAAGTCCGTGCGATCCGCAGGTTGTCGTTGTAATCGATCTCGTGCACGACCCGCGCCGCCGGATCGTTGACGTAGGCGCGGTTGGCATCGACCACGATCACCGGCGCCGCGGCACCGGGCGCGAGCGGCGCGGCGAGCACCTTCGTCTGCGCGGTCTCGGCGCCGCTGACCGGGTCGTATCCGCGCAGGATGCCGTCGGCGGTGAGCGCGATGATCGGCGTACCCGCGCCTGCGGTGTTGGTGGCGACCACCGGCCCTGTGGGAATGTGCGTCCATCGCCGGGCACTCACATCTAGTACTCCGACGCCGTCGGAGCCCGAGCGCGTCACCAGGGTGGTGCTCGAGGGGCGATGGAAGAAGGTATCCGCGGGCACGCTCATGCCGTCGGCGAACGGGATCCTGGTGGCGACGAAGCGCGCATCCTGCTCGGCCACCAAGACCGCCCCGTCGGCACATCCGATCACCACGCCGCGGCGGGTGACGGCCTGTCCATGTGGATCGGGGCACGTGGCGTCCACCGCGGTCACCTCGGCGCCGTCGCGGGAGCGCACCTCGACGCGGCCGGAACGCGACGCGACCACCAGCCTCCCCGCATACGGCACAACGGACGCGTTCGGGATGGCGCCCTGTTCCCGCACCGCTCCCTGGTCCAGGGCAGTGCGATCCAGCACGGTGGTCCCGGCTGCGTGGTTGACGGTCGCGACCGTCTTGTCGCTGTGGGCGGCCGTGACCGGAACGGCGTCGAATCGGCCGACCTCCCGCGCGGAAGCGCGGTAATAGTGCACGTGATCGCCGTGATCGACCATCCAGCTGCCGCTGTCGACCACATGTGTCGATGCCGGGGTCGACAGGTACCCGTAGCGACCGTCGCCCGCGATCGCGGTGACGCCGGGGACGGAACCGAGTTCGATCACCTCCTCGGTGATCAGATCGAGCACGCGCACCGCTCCGGTAGCACGTTCGGCGACAACGAGTCTCGGCTGCGCCTCGGCGGTCTCCTCCGCACCGGCGACATAACCGTGCGGCGTCGGCTCAGCAGCGGCGGGTTCGGTGTCGGCACCACACCCGATGAGAGGGAAGGCCAGCGTCAGCGCCGCGGCCACCGTCACCGGCGCGGTGGCCGCACGCAGGTTCAGACGTTCCCGCAGCCGGGAGACCAGCGCGGACAGGAAGAACAGCGTGACCGCGGTCCCGGCGATGGTCGCACCCGCGGCAGTCCCGGCATGCCAGGAGATGAGCAGCCCGACCACTGTCGCGACCGAACCGAACGCCGCCGCCAGCGCCATCACCATCGGGATCCGGTGGGCGAACAGCATCGCCGCGGCCGGCGGCGCGATGAGCAAGCCGAACACCAGCAGTGTCCCGACGATATGGAACGACGCCACGATGGCAAGGGTGAGCAACCCGACGAGCACGAACTGAGCGCGCCGCGGCGCCAAGCCGAGGGTCTGCGCGGTGCGCGGGTCGAAGGTGAGCGCGAGGAAGGCGCGATGCCCGAGCACGGCCACCACCAGTGCGATCAGCAAGGCGGCCAGCAGGAACAGCAGGTCGCGCTGCCGCGTCGCCAAGACGTCACCGAACAGGAATCCGGTGAGGTCCACCGCGAAAGACTGCGACCGCGACACGATGATCACGCCGATGGCCAGCATGCCGACGAACAGTAGACCGATGCCGGTGTCGGCCGATCTGCGCCGATCGCGGCTCAGCACAGTCACTCCCGCTGCCATCGCGGTCGCGCTGACCGCCGCACCCAGTAGCAGGTTCCCGCCGAGCAGCGAGGCGATCGCGATACCCGGCAGCATGCCGTGGGCCATCGCATCGCTGAGAAAGGCCATGCCGCGCACCACAACCCACGTGCCCGCGATCGCGCACAGGCAGGAGACCAGCAATCCGCCCCACACCGCCCGTTGCACGAAAGACACCTCGAACGGGGCGAATAGCCAATCCATGATGCGACACCCTAGAATGGAAACGATTTTCATTATAAGTTAAGTGACGGGAGTCGCATCGTGCAACCACCGGACATCCGGCTGGCAGGACTCAGCGCGGGCTACCAGGGCAACCGGGTACTGCACGAGGTCACCGCGACGCTCCCGAACGGCAAGGTCACCGCACTACTCGGCCCCAACGGGTCCGGCAAATCGACACTGCTGGCCGCACTCGCCGGCGTGGTGCCCCTGCTGGCCGGAACCATCACCGGACGCGACGGTCTGCGGCCCGCACTGGTCGTGCAGCAGAGCGCGGTGCCCGCGACCCTGCCGATCACCGTCCGGGAAACGGTGGCCATGGGACGATGGGCCCATCGCGGGCCATGGCGGCGGCTCACCGGCGCCGACCACGCGATCATCGACGAGTGCCTCGATCGCCTCGCCATCGCCGGCTTGGCCGACCGGCGCCTCGACACCCTCTCCGGCGGGCAACGCCAACGCGCACTGCTGGCCCAGGCCTTGGCCCAGCAATCTCGGCTGCTTCTGCTCGACGAGCCGACCACCGGACTCGACCTCGAGGCCCGCGAACAGATCACCCGCGCGATCGCCGAGGTCAGCGCAGCGGGCGTGACCGTGGTGCACGCGACCCATGACCTGGACGATGCCTTGCGCGCCGACCACTGCGTACACCTGCGCGGCGGCCGTGTCGTGAGCGAAGGCGAACCACGGACCGCACTGCTGGCACGTTCCTCCTGATCAGACGGCTTCCCATCACTGACCGCGGCATCAATTTCATACCGGCCTGTATGTGGGGTTTACTGGGACGCCAAGTCTCAGTAAATTGGTCTATAGCGAGACCCACACCACACGCACGAGGAGACTCCGATGACGTCGTCGACTGTGCCGCTCACCCAGGAAGTCGGTAAGGACTACCGGGATGCCCTGCAAACGCTGTCGGAGGGGTCGGTCAACCGGCGCTTCGACCCGTATCTGGACATCGACTGGGATTCGCCGGAACTGGCCCTGGACCCGAAAGACCCGCGCTGGGTTCTCTCGCCCGAGATCGATCCGCTCGGCGCCACCGCGTGGTATCGGAGCCAGCCGCTCGAACGGCAGATCGAGATCGGTCGCTGGCGCATCGCCAACTCCATCAAGGTCGGCGCCGCGTTCGAGACGATCCTGATTCGCGGAATGATGCAGTACATCATGAAGCTGCCCAACGGGTCGCCGGAGTTCCGCTACTGCCTGCACGAGATGACCGAAGAGTGCAACCACATCCAGATGTTCCAGGAGCTGGTCAACCGGATCGGCGTGGATGTGCCGGGCATGCGGCCGATCTTCCGGGCGCTGTCGCCGTTCATCGGCGTGGCCGGCGGGTACGCGCACGTCATCTTGTTCATCGGCATCCTCGGCGGCGAGGAACCGATCGACCACTTCCAGAAGGCGCTGATCCGCGATGGCGCGAATCTGCCGCCGATGGTGTTGCGCACCATGGAGATCCACATCGCCGAGGAAGCACGGCACATCTCGTTCGCCGGTGAGTTCCTCAAGGCGCACATCGCGAAGATGAACCCGGTGACCACCCAGGTCTGCGCGATCGCGTTCCCGCTGGCCATGCGCTGGCTCGCCGGTGAGATCATCGCGCCGCCGCGGTCGTTCGCGGAGAAGTTCGACATTCCCCGCGAGGTGATCAAGGAAGCGTTCTGGCGCAGCCCGCAATCACGCAAGATCCTGTCCGGCTATTTCGGCGATATGCGGGCACTGGCCGACGAGATCGGGCTGATGAACCCGGTCACGCGGCGGTTGTGGAAAGCGCTCGGCATCGACGGCGATTACGCGCGCTACCGCAGCGAGCCCGATCGCCGGCTCCGGCACGCGGCCTGAGCCGCGGTCGTGGCCCGCCGCCCGCGGGTCACGACCACCACGGCCGGGTCAGCCCGTGGTCGCGCCGGACTCGGTGAAATCGCGCAGAATCGAGGCCAGTTCGCGGTCCGGGTCGACCTGGATACCACTGGTCCTGGCCGCACCGTCGAGCACGAACCAAGTGATGGTGGCGAGTTCGTCGACGACCTGGGCTCTGGTGCGGTCCGGCGCCGGGTCGGCCACCCAGGCCGACAGCACCCCCTCGACCATCGTCACGACCGCGAACGGCACCGATTCGAAGGGGGCGGAGTCGGTGCCCATCAGCTGAGCGACCGTGGCGATCAGCTCGCTGCCGCGGGCCGCGATCCGCAGTTTCAGGCTGGCGACGGCGTCGACGGTGTCCTCGCCCCCGAAGGGCGGCCCGGTCCGCGCGAATTCGGTCAGCCGCGGATGGTCCGACATCCAGTCCGCGACCGCGCGGATGGTGCGGGTGAGGATCTCGCGTACCGAGCCGGTGGACATGTCGAGTTGTTCGTCGAGCTCGGCGGCGAAATCGTCGATCAGATAGGAACGGATGCGCCGGTCCAGTTCCTCTCGTCCGCTGAACTGCCGATACACGACCGATTTGGCCACACCGGCGCGTTTGGCGATGCGGTGCACCGCGATGTCCGCCCCGGGCGGACTCTCCTCGAGCAGTTCGACCGCGGCCCGCAGGATCGTCAGCTGGCGCTCGCTGTTGTGCCGCTCCCAGCGAGCCTCATAGCCACTGACGGCCTCCGGCATCTGCGGTTGTGGCGACACCACCGACATGCCAGGCAGTGTACCGAGTCGGGCACCGCCACCGTGGCCATGCGCCCGAGGCCCGGGCGGCCGCCGCGCAACGCCCGCCCGGACACCGGTGGGCGCTAGCTGCCGAGCATGTTGCGCAGCACCGCGCCGAGCATGTCGGCGATCGAGCCGGTGGAGCTCAGCTGGCCGTCGGAGGATCCGAGACCGTTGTCATCCATGCTGCCGAGCGCACCCTCGCCCAGATTCGGCTTACGAGCGGTGAAACAGGCGGTCAGGTTCGGGAATTCGGCACCGACCCCGACCGTGCCCGCGACTCCGACGCCACCGCTGGTGACCTGCTGCCCGGCCCGCAGGTCGCCGGGAACCGGATAGGTGATATTCAAGGTGACCGGGTTACCGGAGTTGACGAACCAGCCCGTGCTGGTGACCTTCCACCCACCGGCGTTCGGCTCGGGCGTCACCGCTTCGGTTCGCTGCCCGCCCACCGCGTGATAGGCGGTGATCGTCGCCTTGACCGGCGCTGCGAAGCCGGTCGGCGGGAAATCGGTGATGGTGTTGACGTAGGGGTTGCCGATACCGGTGGTGCCGACGATCACCGTGTAGGTCACGGTGGTGCCGATGCCGACCGACTCGCTGCTGGCGATCTTGTCATAGACGTGCGTCACGCCAACCGTGCTCGCGTCTCGCTTGGTAGCGTGGCTGCGCACCGAGCAGGTGTCGGCCGCCGCGGTTCCCGCGCCGGCCGCGACTCCGAATCCCGCGACGGCCAGCGTCGCGGTAGCGATCACGGCACCCGTCCGAATACCAGGGAGCATTGTTCCTCCAGAATTCCCGGAAGATCTCCGGGATTACACGATCCTCATCAGGCGAATGTGGTTCGCCCTCGGGCGGATATCCGCCTGGGAAACAGGGAAGCACGCGACTGGACCGTTGTCCAGGAGTTCTGGAAAATTCGTGTTTCACATCTGGAGGCGAGGGGACGGCGGCCGACCGACCGATCGTCACGATGCCGTAACGAACCCTTGCGTTCTCCTGAACCGCCCTGGTGACGCGGCTAGGAAGTACGGACCGGAGCGAACCGGCGGGCGTGGCCGCACCTCGCCCGAACTCCCCGAATACACGGAAGAGGTATGCGTTATCTGCTGAGAGAGCGGCTATTTCACACCCACCGCCGTATCCGGCTCAGCCGGTGTCCCACTCACCGGGATGGTGGTTCACAGCAGGCGATGTCCGCGAAGTCCAGGCGACGCTTTTCGTCTTACCGAATGAGGCGAATTCGAATCGCCGAATCCTTTTCGGGCACAGGTCTTCTGCCGACTGCGACAGATACTGAGATCGGGCACCGGCGCTGATCGGCGCTTTCGACCCGGCGTCGAATTCTTGCGTTGCAGAAGCGTCTTTACCGAATCGCGGGAAACGCTTCGCCCCAGGGATCGAGCACCCTTCGGCTCGAGGCCAGGCAGTCGCTCGCAGAACTCGGCCGGCTGGGGGCGAATAGGGGTGTGGCCCGGAACCTGGGTTCCGGGCCACTGTTGTAGCGGGGACAGGATTTGAACCTGCGACCTCTGGGTTATGAGCCCAGCGAGCTACCGAGCTGCTCCACCCCGCGTCGGTAAACACCAGCTTACACACCTGCGGCCCGAGAACGTAATCGACTGTGGCGCCGGGACATTTCAGGTGGTCAGCAGGGTGCGGCGGAGCCAGGCCGAGTGCCGCCTGGGCTCCGGTTCGCGCCGAGCTCGTCAGGCCGGGTGCCTCAACCGTGGTGTGCGGATACTGGGATCGCCTCGGGCGGTGATGAGTCGATGCGGCATGGTTGTGTATCGAGCGAACCGACTCGAGCCGTCACCTGCCGGCCGGCCGGAGAGCTGTCAGCGCGGCGCCGAGCTCGGTGCCGATGCCGGATCGCAACAGAAGCATGTCCGCATTGCGGAAGGCACGGTGGTGGTGCCTGGCGAGTGAGCGCAGCGACATTCGATTATGCGTGGGCGGTCGCGGCGAATAGCTCTGCATCAGCTCTCGGTGAGCGGCAATCGGTCATATGACCGAACTGCTGAAAGCTTGCCGGCCCCCGATCGGGGCCCCGCGCATCGGCGCACACCCGGACAGCAGCACGACACACGGCCGCTTCCTGGGCGGACATAGAAAAAAGGCCCGGCCCGGAGACTGATGTCTCCGGGCCGGGCCGATAGTAGCGGGGACAGGATTTGAACCTGCGACCTCTGGGTTATGAGCCCAGCGAGCTACCGAGCTGCTCCACCCCGCGTCGGTGAACACAACATTACACACGGGTTCCCGACGATCGCAAACTGGCAGGTCAAACACGGTTTCCGCGTCAACCGGGCCCTCATCTAGCCGCTGGCGGTGCCCGGACGGACGACGACCGGCGACCGCGAAGCGACATGGTCGACGCACTGGCCGACAGCCCGAGCCGACCGCCACCCCCGTCGGCCGGCCACCCCGGCCATGAACCCCTGGACGCGGTTGCCAGTCGATAGCGAGCCTCCGAAGCGGGCCGATCATGTGACCGGCGCAACGATTTCGGAGTGATCCCGAACACATAACGGTGTTATCACAATCGCCTTTGGGTACGGGCGAATCCGGTTTCTCACCAGCGAATACGTTCTAATGCTACCGATTCACGTGGATTCACCGGCAATAAATTGGAAGTTATCAAGACGTGATCGAACGAGATTTGTTCGTTACCGTCGTTGCCACGGCCCGGATCAAACCGAGATGGGCTCGAACCCGAACCGAAGAACACCGGAGACCCTGTCCCGCGGTTCGGAGTACCCCGACATCACACCTGGGGACAGGGGCCGACGGAGAGAACATCCGCCGCGCTGGTGGGCACAGGGAGGGAAACCACATGACTAAGAACCGGAAGTTCAGCACCCGCGCCCTCGGCCTGACCGCCATTGCTGGGGCTCTCGTTGCCGTCCCGTTCGGTCTTTCCACCGCCACCGCTTCGGCCTACTCGGGCAACTGGGACGCTGTCGCGGCCTGCGAGAGCGGCGGCGACTGGTCCATCAACACCGGTAACGGCTACTACGGCGGCCTGCAGTTCTCGCAGAGCACCTGGGAGGCCAACGGTGGCACCGGCTACGCGCACAACGCGAGCCGCGAAGAGCAGATCCGCGTGGCCGAGAACGTGCTGGCCACCCAGGGCCCCGGCGCCTGGCCGGTGTGCGGCGCCTACCTCTGAGTCTCCTCGGCGAGCGGCCCGTCCGCTGACCGCCGACTCAGCAGCGCAAACGAAACGGCGCTGTCATCCACTGGATGACAGCGCCGTTTCTGCGTTTCGGATCAGCGTCCCGCGTCCTGGTAGGCCTTGACCGCGGCTTCCAGTTCGTCGAGCGCCTTACCGAAGTCCGCGAAGTTGCCCGTCCGCATCGCGGTCCGCACGGCCTCGATCTTGCGGTCCAGCTCGGCGGCCGCGGCATCCTTGGCTCCCGAGGAACCGGCAGGCGGTGGCGGTGTCGAGCCCTCGGCCGGCGGCGGTGCGCCGTTCTCCGCCGGTGGCGGCGCCGACCCCTCGGCCGGCGGTGCCGTGCCCGGCTGCGGCCGGATCGCCGGATCACCGCCCGGCGGCGTGGCCAGCGCACCCGCACCGGGCAGCACCTGGTTCAGCGCCTCCGCCAGGGTCGAGGCGTAGCCGACCTTCACACTGCCCGCCTGATCGCGGTAGCTGACCAGCACCCGCAGCAGCTGCGGGAAGGTCGCGGTGTTGGGGCCGGTGTTGCGCTCGTTGTAGAACGGCTCGACATAGAGGATGCCGCCATCGGCGACCGGCAGGGTCAGCAGGTTGCCGTATCTGATCTTGTTCGAGTTCGACAGCAGCGTCTTCTCCTGGGAGACCTGCGGCGCCGTCGTCATCGTGTTCTGCGTCTGCTGCGGACCCTGGGTCTGGGTGTCGGTCGGCAATTGCAGGATGCGGAACTTGCCGTAACCGTCCGGGTCCGAGCGCACCGAGATGTAGGCCGACAGGAACTGCCGGTTGTAGCCGACCATCGCGCTGGTCAGGTTGAACACCGGCTTACCGGTCTCCGGGTCGCCGAGCAGCACATAGTACGGCGGCTGGCTGGCCGTCACGCCCTCGACGGTCGGGTCGGCGGGCACCGACCAGAACGCGTTGTTGGTGAAGAACTCGCGGGGATCGTCGACGTGGTACTTGGTCAGCATCTCGCGCTGCACCTTGAACAGATCCTCCGGGTAACGGAAGTGTTCGCGCAGCTCGGGGCTGATCTCGCTGGCCGGCTTCACCGCGTCCGGGAACACCCCACGCCAGGCCTTCAGCACCGGGTCGGAGGAGTCCACCTCGTACAGGGTCACCGTGCCGTCGTAGGCGTCGACGGTGGCCTTGACCGAGTTGCGGATGTAGCTGACCTCCTTGCGTGGCAGCAGGCGGCCGGTCTTGCGGTCGATGCTGTCCTCCACCGCGCCCTCCAGCGAGGAGATCTGCGCGTAGGGGTAGTTGTCCAGCGTGGTGTAGGCGTCCACGATCCAGACGATGCGGCCGTCGACGACCGAGGGGTAGGTGTTGCCGTCGGTGGTCAACCAGGGCGCGACCTTCTGCACTCGGTCGCGCGGATCGCGGTTGTAGAGAATCTTGGACTCGTCGCCGATGGCCGAGGAGAACAGGATGTTGCGCTCGGCGTACTTGGCGGCGAAGGCCAGCCGGTTGAACCAGTTGCCGATCGGCACGCCACCGGAACCGTCGTAGGTGAAGCGGGCGTTGTCGGTGTCGTATTCACGAGGGGTCTGGCCCTCGGTGGCGCCGACGATCGCGTAGTCCGGGTTCGACTGGGAGATCAGCTCGCCGTAGTAGATGCGCGGCTGATCGACCTTGATGCGCTGGTCCTCCTTCTTCGTGGACAGGTCGCTGACCATGAAGATCGGGTAGCCGGAATCGCTGCTGCCGCCGGCGGCGTTCGGATCGTCGGACTGCGGGCGGTTGACCCGGTTGGCGGGGGCGGCCACGAAACCGTTGCCGTGGGTGTAGACGGTGTGCTTGTTGATCCAGTCGGTCTGGTTGCCGGTCAGCGACGACGGCGACAGCTCACGAGCGCCGACGATGAAGTCCTGGACCTCGCCGTTGATCGTGTAGCGGTCGATATCGAGCGATTCGGGGAAGCCGTAGAAGTTCTTCAGCTGGCGCAGCTGGGTGAACGTCGGCGACAGGATGTTCGGATCGAGCAGCCGCGCGTTGGCGATGGTGGCGTGATCGACCGGGACGCTGGAGGGGTTCTTGCTGCTCTCGCCCGAGTAGGCGACGTAATCGATCTTGTCGTCGGTGATCCCGTAGGCCTTGCGGGTAGCGGCGATATTGCGCTCGATGTACTCGCTTTCCTTCTCCGCGGCGTTCGGGCGCACCGAGAACTGCTCGACCATCAGCGGCCAGACCGCGCCGACCAGCACCGAGGACAGCACCAGCAGCGCCGCCGCCATCGCGGGCACGCGCAGATCGCGCAGCACGATGCCGGCGAAGAAGGCGATGGCGCAGATGATCGCGATCGACATCAGGATCAGTTTGGCCGGCAGCACCGAGTTGATATCGGTGAACGAGGCGCCGTTGAAGGTGGGTTCCTTACGGCTGCTCATCAGCAGCTCGTACCGATCGAACCAGTAGGCGATGGCCTTGAGCAGCACGAAGGTACCGGCGATCACCGCGAGCTGGATCCGCGCGGCGTTGGTCAGGGTGCCTTCGCGGCCGGACAGACGCAGCCCGCCGAAGATGTAGTGGGTGACCAGATTCGCGAAGAACGCGATGACGATCGCGACGAACAGCCAGTTCAGGATCATCCGGTAGAACGGCAGATCGAAGGCGTAGAAGCCGACGTCGAGGTTGAACTCCGGATCGGTCTCGCCGAACGAGCCGCCGTGCAGGAACAGCTGCACGGTGACCCAATTCGATTGCGCCACCAGCCCCGACAGCACGCCGAGCAGCACCGGGATACCGATGCCGAACAGCCGCAGCCGGCTCATCACGGTGGTGCGGTAGCGCGCGATCGGGTCGTTGGGCCCGGCCGTCGGGACGAATACCGGCCGGGAGCGGTAGGCCAGCATCAGCGCCGCCCACACCACCAGCCCGACCAGCAGCCCCACCACGGCGAAGATCGCGATCCTGGTCCACAGCACCGTGACGTAGACGTCACGGAATCCGACCTCGCCGAACCACAACCAGTTCGTATAGGTGTCGACCAGGCGCGGTCCCACCAGCAGTAGCGCCGCCAGCACGACGGCCGCCACCAGCAGCACACGGCTGCGGCGGGACAACGAAGGTAAGCCCGAGGGGGGCCGCATGCCCACGATGCCACTCTCCAGGGTCCGGCGGCGCCAACGCCTGCACGCCGCAGTCCGATGTTCGATTGGTCCATTTCGGACCGTTGGCGCCCACTCTACGGAAATCGGACACCGGACCGTCGGCAGGGCGGAAACCGGACAACACGGAACCGAGCCCGAATGCTCGCAACCAGGCACCTCGGCCGGTCAGACCGCCGATTTCGAGCGAAGCGAGACCGAGCCCCAAAGTTCGCGGCCCGTCTCGCGTTTCCGCCGCCGCTGCGCACGCCGAAGGCAAGCAGCGGCGGCGGAAACGCGAGACACCCAGGGCCGCGAACCCGCGCTGCCGGAGGCAGCGCAAAATAAACACAGTGAGCGCTGATCTGCATGCTGAAATGGTCTTGGCCCGGTCGGTCCGTGAGGTGGCCGAGTTCGTCGATGCCGAGGGGTGGGGGCGTCCGCCGCAGATGTTCGCGCTGGTGCCGACGGCCGATCTGGTGGCGGCCGAGCCGGGTCTGGCCGATCAGGTCGACGCCGGTGACGAGTTGACTCCGATTGCGCAGGAGCCGTTTCCGGAAGATGTGACCGGCGGGTCGATCGCGTTGGAAGAGGTCCTTGCGACCACCAGCTGGCCGCCCGCGGTCGCGGGCTGTGTGCTGGTGCAGGAGATCGTGGTGTTGCCGCCGACGGCGGAGAGCACGCTCGACGATGCGTTGACGCCGTTGCTCGCCGATGACGACGCCGCCGATGCCGCGGGCCGGGCCGCCGCGCACGCGCATCCGGAGCGGCGTGAGGCGCGGCTGTTCGCGGCGGCGTTGCGCGAGGGCAGCACGCTGTGCCTGCTGCAGGTGCGCCCCGATGACGATGCCGACGAGTTCGCCGATCTCGAGCTGCGGACCTATCCGAATCTGGCGTCGAATGTGGTCGAGGCGTTGCAGCACACGCTGGACTGATCCGGCGCGGGTTCAGTGGCCTGACGGGATACGGTGACTACCCGCAGGTCACCGTCTCGCGACCGGCGCTGAGATCCTCCAGCGACTGCACCGCACCGGCGAGCGTTTCGACCTTGACCAGGCGCAGCCCGTCCGGCGTTCGCTGCCTGGCCTCATTGCAGTTGGCGGCGGGCACCAGGAAGGTTTCCGCGCCCGCCTCGCGCGCGGCCATCATCTTGTACTGGATGCCGCCGATCGGGCCGACCTTGCCGTCCTGGTCGATGGATCCGGTGCCCGCGACGAAGCTGCCGCCGTCGAGTTCGCCGGGAGTGAGCTTGTCGATCAGTGCCAGGCTGAACATCAGGCCCGCCGACGGTCCGCCGATGTCGGCGAGGTTGAAGGTGACCTCCATGGGCGGGCGGGCGCCTTCGCCCGGGGTGACGCCGAGGTAGCCCTTCTTCGGATCGTCCTCACGGGCGCCGAGGGTCACCTCGACGGTCCGCTCGACGTCGTCGCGGCGGATCACCATGGTGATCTTGTCGCCCGGCGGCAGCTTCCCGATCGCGTCGACGACGTCCTTCGGCTCGTTCATCGGCACGCCGTTGATGCTGACGATCTGGTCGCCTTCCTCCAGCACCGCCTTGGCCGGGCCGTTGTCGGCGACGGTGCGCGCGAGCACAACGGTCGGCAGGCCGAGGAAGTTCATCGCGGCGACTTCGGCGTTGCTCTCGGAGTCCTTGAAATCCTGCTGGTTGGACTTGTCGATCTCCTCACGTGACACCCCGGGCGGGTAGACCTCCGAGCGCGGCACCAGCCCGTGTTCGCCGCTGACCCAGAAGCCGATCGCCTCGAAGATGTTGAGGCCGTCGCGCACCGAGACGGTCGTCATGTTGAGGTTGCCGGTGGTCGGATCCACCTCGACACCGGTGACGTCGACGACCTGCTTGCCGTCCACCTCGCCGAGTGTGTTGAACGTGGGCCCAGGGCCGAGAGCGACGAAGGGCACGTTGAACCAGCTCCCCGCGACGCCCAGCACGAGCACCGGGATCAGCGCGACGAGCAGAGTGATGATCCGACGATTCACGCGGCCAACAGTAGCGAGCGCCGCCGTCGCGGGGCGGCACCGGCGGAGGTTTGGCGGTTCGCGGGGGCCGAGGCGAGCCGGCCGTGAGCGGGTTCACGGCCGGGTGCGATTTCGCGGCGCGCGAACATCGTCGCCGGTCCACGCCGCGTAACGTAATGGGTATGAGTGACCATCCGTTCGGATTCTCGAACCGCGACGACGACGATGACCGCAAACGAGGCGACGAGCCGAGCGGTTCCGGCGCGGGCGACCCGTTCGGCTTCGGCATGGCCGGTTCCGGGGCCGGCGGATTCGATCCCGCCCAGCTGGGGCAGATGCTGACCTCGCTGGGCCAGATGCTCAGCGGAATGGGACAGGGCATGGCCGCCCCGGGTGGGCAGAGCGGTCCGGTCAACTACGAAGTCGCCAAACGGCTGGCCCGCCAGCAGCTCGGCGCGAGCGTGGCCCCGGTGTCCGCGGGCACCGCCAGTGCCGTGGCCGACGCCGCGCACCTGGCCGAGGTGTGGCTCGACGGCGCGACGACGTTGCCCGCCGGCGCGTCGAAGACGGCCGCGTGGACGGCCAACGACTGGATCGAGCAGACCCTGCCCACCTGGCAGCGCTTGTGCGATCCGGTGGCCCAGCAGATCTCCGGCATGTGGACGGCGAACCTGCCCGAGGAGGCCAAGCAGTTCGCGGCCCCGATGATGGGCATGCTCGGTCAGATGGGCGGACTTGCGTTCGGTTCGCAGCTCGGCCAGGCGCTCGGCCAGCTGGCCAAGGAGGTGCTGACCTCCACCGATATCGGTCTGCCGCTGGGTCCCGCGGGCACCGCCGCGCTGCTGCCCGCCGCCATCTCCGAGTTCAGCGCCGGGCTGGAGCAGCCCGAAAGCGAGATCATGGTGTTCCTCGCCGCCCGTGAGGCCGCCCATCAGCGGCTGTTCGGCCATGTGCCGTGGCTGCGTCAGCAGGTGCTCGGCGCGGTCGAGGACTACGCGCGCGGCATCAAGATGGATTTCTCGGCGCTGGAGGAAGCGGCCCAGAACATCGACCCGACGTCGCTGACCGATCCGGGCAAGCTCGAGGAGATCCTGTCGCAGGGCACCTTCGAACCGCAGACCACGCCGGAACAGAAGCAAGCGCTGGAACGGCTGGAGACGCTGCTGGCCCTGATCGAGGGCTGGGTGCAGGTGGTGGTGGCCGAGGCGGTCGGTGAACGCCTGCCGGGTGCGGGCGCGCTGGCCGAGACGCTGCGCAGGCGCCGCGCCACCGGCGGTCCGGCCGAGCAGACCTTCGCCACGCTGGTCGGGCTGGAGCTGCGGCCGCGCAAGCTGCGTGAGGCGGCCGCACTGTGGCAGCGGCTGACCACCGACGCGGGCATGGAGGCGCGCGACGGTGTCTGGGCGCATCCGGATCTGCTGCCCGACGCCAGTGACCTCGACTCCCCCGCCGGTTTCATCGATGCGGTGATCGGCGGCGGCGCGAACGCCTTCGACGATCCGCTGGCCCAGCTGGCCGAGACCGAGGCCCGCGAGCGCGACGAGCGTAAGAAGTCGGGCGCGGCGGATGAGGAGTCCGGCGAGCAAGGCGAGGCTTCGTCCTGATCACGGTCGCAGGCAGGCGCGGCACCGCGTAGTCAACGGATCCGCAGGCGCATGTCGCAGCGGTGTGGGCCTGTGGATAACTCGCTGTTTCGCGCCGGTTCCGCGCCGGGCCGATCCGCATACTGCTCGCCATGACATCCCTGTGCCTGCGCGGGCCGATGCTGCACCCGCGCCTGCTGGTCCTGATTCGCCCGTCCGGTGTGCTCCAGCTCGGGTGGGACCCCGAGTCCGCGCGGCAGCTGGCGATTCCCGGCGTCGACAGCGATACCCTGCGGCGATTCCTGGATCTGCTGGACGGCCTGCGCACCCGCCCGCAGATCATCTGGCGAGCCACCGAACTCGGCCTCACCGCCCGGCGCGCGAGTGACCTGCTGGCCACCCTCGACGACGCCGGGCTGCTGGTCCATCCCGACACCCCGGCCGGGCAGGTGCGCCGGATCCGTGTGCACGGCCTCGGTCCGCTCTCCGACGCGCTCACCGCCGGTCTGCACCGCCTGGGGTTGCGGCCGCAGCGTTCGCGCGGCGCACGGCTCGATCTGCGGCCGCGGCCGGATCTGGTCCTGTTGACCGACACCCTGCAGCCGGACCCGCGGCTGACCGACCAGTTGCTGCGGGAGCGGATCCCGCACCTGCCGGTGCACATGCGTGACGGTGTCGGTGTAGTGGGCCCGCTGGTACTGCCCGGCGAGACCGGCTGTCTGCGGTGTGCCGATCTGCTGCGCGCCGACTACGACCCGGAATGGCCACGGGTGGCGGCACAACTGCTCGGCCGGGTCGGCCATGGTTCGCCGCCCGCGATCGAGGCCACCGCGGCGCTGGCACTGCGTGAGCTGGAGTCGATCATCGCCTGTTCGGTTCGCAGGCGCCCGGCCGTTCTGCATGCCCAGTTGGAGCTCGACCCGGGTTCCTACCGGCTGCGGATCCGGCACCGGACGCCGCACGAGCGCTGCCTGTGCCGCCGCATACACACCGATCAGGGCGCCCAGGTGTGACGGGTACCACTCCACAACGCCGATTCTCAGCGGATTTCGATGGCACAGCGACGGCCCGGTCCGCCATGATGGGTACGTGTCCGAGATCGTGCGCCGCAGCTCCTCCCGCAACGCGAAGTTAGCCAAGATTCCCCTCGGGATCGCCGGACGAGCCGCTGTCGGTTTCGGTAAGAAGCTGGCCGGGGGTGACAAGGGCGAGATCAACGCGCAGCTGAATCAGAAGGCCGCCGAGCAGCTGTTCACCGTCCTCGGTGAGCTCAAGGGCGGTGCGATGAAGTTCGGCCAGGCGCTCAGCGTCATGGAGGCCGCGGTTCCCGAGGAGTTCGGCGAGCACTACCGCGAGGCGCTGACCAAGCTGCAGGCCGCCGCCCCGCCGATGCCCATCGAGACCGTGCACCGGGTGCTCGATCAGCAGCTCGGCACCCAGTGGCGGACCAGGTTCCAATCCTTCGACGACGCCCCCGCCGCCTCGGCCAGCATCGGCCAGGTGCACCGCGCGGTGTGGTCGGACGGGCGCACGGTGGCGGTGAAGGTGCAGTACCCCGGCGCCGACGACGCCCTGCGCGCGGATCTGAAGACCCTGTCGCGGATGACCGGCCTGATCTCCTCGGTCATCCCAGGCGCCGACGTGAAGCCGATCCTCGCCGAGATCACCGAACGCACCGAGGAAGAACTCGACTACCGCAACGAGGCGAACAATCAGCGCACCTTCGCCAAGGCCTACGACGGGCATCCGGAGTTCGTCGTACCGAAGGTGGTGGCCAGTGCGCCGAAGGTGATCGTCACCGAATGGCTCGACGGCACACCGGTTTCCGCGATCATCGCCGCGGGCAACGCCGATCCCGAAGGCACCCGCGAACTGCGCAACCGGGTGGCGACCCTGATGGGCCGATTCCATTTCTCCGCACCGGAACTGGCGGGCCTGCTGCACGCCGACCCGCATCCGGGCAACTTCATGATGACCGCGGAAGGCAAGCTGGCCGTCATCGACTTCGGTGCCTGCGCACCGCTGCCCAATGGTTTCCCCGAGCTGCTCGGCCGGATCCTGGCGCTGGCGGTCGACGAAGAATTCGCCGAACTCACCGCGCTGCTGCACGAGAACGGCTGGGTGATTCCGGGGCGGGTGATCACCCACCAGGAGATCGCAGACTACCTGCGCCCCTTCACCGATCCGATCAAATCCGATTCGTTCCACTTCACCCGCAAGTGGATGCAGCGGGTGGCCGGGCGCGCCTCGGACTTCAACAGTCCGGAGATGAAGACCGCGCGCGCCCTGATGCTGCCCGCCGAACACGTCATGATCTTCCGGGTGCTGGCCGGCTCGATCGGTATCGCCGCTCAACTCGATGCGGAGGTGCCGTTCATGCAGCTGGCCGCGACCTGGATGCCCGGGTTCCGGGAGCAGCGCAACAGCGCGTAGCGCCCTGTCACCCTCCGGCGGCGCCCCCGGGTGTTGCCGGGGTCAGCCCGCAGGCGGCAGCTGGGGCGTCTCGTGGAGGTTCACCACGACGGCGGTGTCCCCGTACGGGGCAGAGCCCATGGTGATGCCGTGGTAGAGCCGAGCCAATCCCGCACGCACCCCGTACTTCGCACGTAGACCCGTGCAGATCTTGTCGAACAGCGGTCCCGCACCGACGAATTCGGCGACGCCCTGATGCTGGCGGGAGCCGACCGCGGCCCTGCCGCGCCAGTCACCCGCCTGCACGATGACGCGCCGATCACGGGCCAGATGCTGGGTCTCCAGCGAGTAGGACGAGGTCCGGAAGGCGAGCCTGCCGCGATCGATCGGCACCACCAGATGTGTAGTGGTGGTCCAGCGACCCGTCGGATCGGCCCGGGTCACCAGGACGGTGCGCGCATCCCACCACAGCATGCCTGGATGCCATTCGCTCGGCCATTCGGCCGGCACCGGCGGGTTCTGCGCGGCATATCGGTTCGCAGGCAGGTTTGGGTGGGCGGGTGCGGCGGCCCGACCGTTGGGGGCGATGGTGGCAACGGACTGGCCGAAAGAGTGATTCATGCGAAACCTCCGGGACACGGTTGCGGTTCTCCACCCCACACTGCGGAAAACCTGAAACTCAAGGCATAGATTTCATATAGCAAGGAACTGAGATATCCGCAAGGTGCGGTCGTACCGAGAGCACGAAATTCCTACTCCCCCAACATAAGACAACCGCCCAGCCGGATCGGCTGGGCGGTTGGTCGTTCGGCGGCCGTAGGCGCGGCCATCAGACGCATGTCGCGACCTTACGGGGACGGCCACGCGGCCGCTTGCGAGCGATCACGACACCCTGGTCGAAGATCTCCCCGCCCCACACGCCCCACGGCTCACGGCGATCGATGGCAGCGCTCAGGCAGCCCTTGCGGATGGGGCAGGACGCGCACAGCGCCTTGGCCTGCTCCAACTGGACCGGGCTCTCGGCGAACCACAGGTCCGGGTCCCCTGCCCGGCACGGCAGGGTGGTGGTGACCTCCTGGTCACGGGGAGCGGTTGCCACGGTTCGGCATGTCACGTCAGCAGTGGCCGTCGGCCAGCTCTCTGCGGTGAACACGTCGTTCTCCTTCAGCTCGTTTGCAGCGGTTCGGTGTCGTTCATTCCGCGAAACCGGAGCTGCCGGCTGAAGGGCCGGAGAAATCTGGCCACGGTTTCGCTTCTTGCGATCCGTGGCCAGGAGGCGGGGAGTGTTCCCTACCTAGGTCGACATCTGAGTCGAGTCCTGATCACGGACGCTGGGTGTGCGTTGCGGAGGCGTGCTGCCTGCACCGGGTCGTTACCGGCTTCGGCGGCAAAGGCGCCGGCGACTGCGAACGCAGCGGCCGGATGCCAGCCCGCGCGGGGCTTGTCCTGCGGATCGATGAGAATCGGAGTGGGCGCGTAGTCCAGGTGCGTGCCGAACCCACCGACGCCGGACAGACCGATCCCCTGCATGGCGAGGATCCCCCGGGAGGCAGAAACAGCCGACGTGGTCGCGTCGGTGCCCATCACATCGAAAGCGGTGATGCTGTTCATTTCGTCTGCCTCCCTCCTGTACTCGTAATCTGTCTGAACTGTGCGCGCCGGGATGGCCTCCCGTTGCGTGCTACCCACCGTATGCGATCTCGGAAGAACCGACAACCTATTTTCTACCTGCGGTTTTGTGATTCTTTCCGGTCCGCGAGCGCACGAGCGCGATGACGTCGGCGCCGTACTGTTCGATCTTGCGGGCACCGATTCCCGAAATCGCGGCCAGAGCAGCGTCATCGGTGGGCAGCTGTTCGGCGATGGCGGTGAGCGTGGTGTCGGTGAACACGCTGAACTCGCGCAGCCGCTGAGCCTGTGCCTTCTCGGCGCGCCATTCCTGCAGCGCGGCAAGCAGTTCGGCGTCGAGTTCGGCGGGGCATTTACGGCAGCGGCCCAGCATCGTCGAGTAGGTGCCGATCAGTGGTTTGGCGCAGATGCGGCACAGCGGGCGGGCGCCGTCGGCGGCGCGCTCGGTGGCCGGCGCGGCGATCCGCGAGGCCGGCGAATCGTCGGGGACCAGGCCGTTGAGGAAGCGGGAACGACGCCGGGTGCGACGGCCGCCCTCGTTGCGGGCCAGTGCCCACGACAGCCGCAGATGTTCGCGTGCCCTGGTGACGCCGACGTAGAGCAGGCGGCGTTCCTCCTCGAGCGCGGCCTGATCGGCGACCGAGCCGTCGTCGGCGAGCACGTGCGCGATCGGCAGGGTGCCGTCGGACAGGCCGACCAGGAAGGTGGCGTCCCATTCCAGGCCCTTGGCCGCGTGCAACGACGCCAGGGTGACGCCCTGGACCGTCGGTGGGTGCCTGGCCTCGGCGCGCGCGGCCAGCTCACGCAGCAGGCCGGGTAGGTCGAGCTGCTCGTCGTGGGTGGTGAGTTCCTCGGTCAGTTGCACCAGCGCCATCAGCGATGACCATTTCTCCCTGGCCTGCGCGCCCGCGGGTTCGATGGCGGTGAGCCCGAGCGGGGCCAGCACCGCGCGCACCAGAGTGACCAGCGCGGCGCCGGTGCGAGCCTGATCGGGCAGGTCGTCGCGGGCCGCGGCCTGACGCAGCGCCTGCACGGCCTGGCGGACCTCGGCGCGGTGGAAGAATCCTTCACCACCGCGCACCTGGTACGGGATGCCGCGCTCGGTGAGGGCCTGCTCATAGGTTTCCGATTGCGCGTTGATCCGGTAGAGCACCGCGATCTCCGAGGCCGGTGTGCCCGCGGCGATCAGCTCGGCGATATCCCGGGCGACGCCGGCCGCCTCGGCGGGCACGTCGTCGTATTCGGTGAACGTCGGCTCCGGCCCGTCGGGGCGCTGGCCGATCAGCTGCAACCGGGTGCCCGCGATGCGACCGCGCGCCATCCCGATGACCCGGTTGGCCAGCGACACCACCTGGGGTGTGGAGCGGTAGTCACGTTCGAGCCGGATGACGGTGGCGTCGGGGAAGCGCCGCGAGAAATCCAGCAGGTGGGCGGGGCTGGCGCCGGTGAAGGAGTAGATCGTCTGGTTGGCGTCGCCGACGACGGTCAGGTCGTCGCGATCGCCGAGCCAGGCGTCGAGCACTCGCTGCTGCAAGGGCGTGACGTCCTGGTATTCGTCGACGACGAAACAGCGGTAGCGGCCGCGGAATTCGTCGGCGACGGCCGGATAGTCCTCGAGCGCCGCGGCGGTGTGCAGCAGCAGATCGTCGAAGTCGAGCAGCAGACCGTCCGGTGAGGTCTTGAGCGCTTCGTAACCGGTGTAGACCTGCGCGATCCGCTGGGCGTCGAACGGGAGATCGCGGTGCCGGCGGGCGGCGGCGGCCGGGTAGTCCTCGGGTGCGATGAGCGAGGATTTGGCCCATTCGATCTCGCTGAGCAGATCGCGCACGCTCTCGGTGCCCGAGGGCAGACCCACCCGGTGCGCGGCCTGGGCCACCACCGGGAACTTGCTGTCGAGCAGCCGCCACGGCACATCGCCGACGACTTGCGGCCAGAAGTAACGCAGCTGACGCAGCGCCGCCGCGTGGAAGGTGCGCGCCTGCACCTGGTTCGCCTCACCGCCGAGGCCGAGCGCGCGTAACCGTCCGCGCAGCTCCCCCGCCGCGCGCGCGGTGAAGGTGACCGCGAGCACCTGGTCGGCCTTGACCTGCCCGGCCGCGACCAGATGCGCGATCCGGTAGGTGATGGTCCTGGTCTTGCCTGTTCCCGCACCCGCGAGCACGCACACCGGCCCGCGCGGCGCCCGCACGGCGGCGGCCTGCTCGGGGTCGAGGGCGGAGAGATCGAGTGCGGGCACGCGCTCCATCATGACAGCGCCCACCGACAACGGGGCGGCTGCCGGGCCATGCCGCGGCCGACGGACGCGAGCATCTGTGATGGGCGCGGCACCGGCGGTCAGGAACAGGAACGCGCCACCGGGCGTTGCATTGTCCGTGACCGAGCAGACTCCTGACCTGACGATGTACTCGACCACCTGGTGCGGCTACTGCCGCAGGCTCAAGAAGCAGCTGGACGAGGCGGGCATCAGCTATGTCGAGATCGACATCGAGCAGGACCCCGCATCCGCCGAGTTCGTCGGCAGCGTCAACGGCGGCAACCATGTGGTCCCGACGGTGAAGTACTCCGACGGCTCGACCGCGACCAACCCGTCGCTGGCCCAGGTCAAGCAGGCGCTGGCCGCCATCTCCTGACCACACGCACCACCTGACCCACCCCGCGCTCAGTCGAGCGCGGCCCAGGATTCCACGATGGTGCGGGCGATCGAGATCGAACCGGGCAACAGCAACCTGGCCTCGTCCGAGCGGTTCGACCAGTCGCCCGCCGCCAGCGCGTCGCGCACCTCGGCGCGGGTGAACCAGTGCGCGTCGGCGATCTCGCCATCGGAGAACACCAGTGGCTGCGCGGGATCGGCGACGGCGCTGAAACCCAGCATCAGCGAGCGCGGGAACGGCCACGGCTGACTGCCGAGATAGTGGATCTCGCTGACGTCGAGCCCGACCTCTTCGCGCATCTCACGCTCGACGCAGCGCTCGAGCGATTCGCCGGCCTCGACGAACCCGGCCAGCAGCGAGAACAGCGTCTCCGGCCAGCTGTGCTGGCGGGCCAACAGCACCCGGTCGCCGCCGTCGTGGATCAGGCAGATCACCGCCGGATCGATGCGCGGGAACTCTTCGAGCCCGGTCTCCGTGGTGCGTGACCAGCCGCCCTTGACCGCGATGGTCGCGGTGCCGTCGGCGGCATGGAAACCGGCCTTGTCGTGCCAGTTCAGCAGGGCGAGCGCGGTGGACAGCAGCCCGGCGGTGAAATCGTCGACGGTGGCGGCCATCGCGCGCAGATCCAGCAGCGAGCCGGTGAGTTCGTGGTCGCGGACCGCCCACAGGTGCACACCGTCGGCGACGCCGAGGAACACCGCGGCCGGATCCGGTTCGGCGGCCAGCTCGACCGCCAGATCGAAGACCAGGGCGCCGTCATCGAAACGCACCTGGCCACGTCGATTGATCCGCAGCAGCTTCGCGGTGGACCAGCCCTCCTTCAACGCCTGCGGGTCGGCGCGCACCTCCTCGGCGCGGTCGAGGGCGGAACGGGACAGCAGCGGAACGCTGTTGAGCTGGAATGCCACAACGCCGAGCTTAGTGGAGGCCGGATGAGGCCGATCAACGCCCGGCGCGGCGCAGATACAGCAGCTTGTCGCCGTGGTCGAGGGCGTCGACCTCCGGTTCGCCGACGCGGATCAGCTCGCCCGCGCGCACCACGCCGAGCACGATGTCGCTGAGGTGGCGCGGCGATCCGCCGACCTCACCGGGCTCGACCTCGCGTTCGGCGACCGCGAAGCCCTGCTCCGGGGTCAGCAGATCCTCGATCATCTCCACCACCGTCGGTTTGGTGGTCGCGATGCCGAGCAGCCTGCCCGCGGTCTCCGAGGACACCACCACCGAATCGGCGCCGGACTGGCGCAGCAGATGGGTGTTCTCGGCCTCGCGGATGGAGGCGACGATCTTGGCGCTCTTGGTGAGTTCGCGAGCGGTCAGCGTGACCAGCACCGCGGTGTCGTCGCGGTTGGTGGCGACCACGATCGATGAGGCGTTCTGCACACCGGCCAGCCGAAGCACATCCGACTGCGAGGCCGAACCGTGCACGGTGACCAGGCCGGCGTTGGCGGCGGCCTCCAATGCGACGGAGTCGGTGTCGACCACGACGATCTCACTCGGTGACGCGCCGTCGCCGAGCATGGCGTCGATCGCGGTGCGGCCCTTGGTGCCGTAGCCGATGACGACGGTGTGATTGCGCACGCTGTGCCTCCAACGCTGAATCTTGAATGCCTGGCGGGACCGTTCGGTCAGCACGCTGAGCGTGGTGCCGACGAGCACGATGAGGAACAGCACGCGCAGCGGGGTGATGACGATGATGTTGACCAGCCTGGCCAGCGGGGTGACCGGCGAGATGTCGCCGTATCCGGTGGTCGACAGCGACACCGTCGCGTAGTACAGCGCGTCCAGGAACGACAGCGGATTCTCGGAGGCGTCCCGGTAGCCGTCGCGGCCGACGTACACCACCAGCGCCGCGGTGAACAGCAACCCGATCGCGAACAGCACCCGGCGCGTCAGCGAGATCCACGGGCTGGTTTGGGCTTCGGGAATGCGCAGCACACCCACGAGAGCGAAGTCCGGCCGGTCGGTCAGCCGCCCCAATCCGCTGCGCGCGCGATCACCCAGATCATCGAGCAACGCACTCACCGGTCCCTGTTTCCCCGGCGCCGATCCCGGTCGATGTCACCGGTTCCGGCATTGTTTCTCCCTCCGGCACAGCACGGGAGCCTACCCCGTCACCGCGCCGGTCGAGCGCCTCGACGCGACGAGGCGAGGCTGCCGCGGCACCGGACACCCGCTTAGAGTGGGCGGCATGGCAGTTTCCGAGTCCACCGCACCCGATACCAGCCGCAAGCCGGCGCTGCTCATGGCAGCGGCGCTGTTCGGGATGGGTGTGCTGCATTTCGTGGTTCCCAAGCCGTTCGATTCGATCGTGCCGCCCAAGCTGCCGGGCCGTGCGCGCACCTACACCTATGCCTCCGGTGTGGCCGAGATCGGCGTGGCGAGCGCGCTCGCGGTGCCGCGCACCCGGCGCCTGGGCGGCCGGCTGGCCGCCGCGCTGTTCATCGCGGTCTTCCCGGCGAACATCCAGTTCGCGGTCGATTCGATGAGCAGTTCGAAGGCGGGGTGGCCGATCAAGCTGATTTCCGTGCTGCGGCTGCCGTTCCAGGTTCCGATGATCACCACGGCGTTGTCGATCAGCCGTCGGGCGCCGCGCGCCTGATCAGCCCGGTCAACTCGCTCGCGCCGGGCAGGTCGACCGGCGCGACGGTGCGGCCGCTGCGCACATAGTGGAACGCGGCGCCGATCCGGCCGAGCAGCTCGTCGGGGTCGGCGCCGGTGCGCGCTGCCGTCAACCGGGCCCAGGCCAGGCGATAGACGGCGAGCTGCACCGCGACCGCCGGTTCGTCGGCGGCGTTCGGCTCGGCGCCGGTCTTCCAGTCCACGACGGTCCAGCGGCCGTCCGGTTCGGCGAAGACCGCATCCATCCGGCCGCGGATGACGGTGCCCGCGATGGTGGTTTCGAACGGCACTTCCACCTCGATGGGGCTGCGGTGCGCCCAGCGCGAGGACAGGAACGCCTCCTGCATGCGCGCGAGTTCGGCGTCGGCGCTGTCGGCGGTGTCGGCGGCGCCGGGTAGTTCGTCCAGGCCGAGCAGCCGGCCGGCGGCGAACCAGCGTTGCACCCAGGCGTGGAAGGCGGTGCCGCGCCGGGCCAATGGGTTCGGCGGATACGGCAGCGGACGACGCAGCCGGGCCGCCAGCCGAGCCGGGTCCGCGCGCAGCTCCACCAGCGCCGTCGCCGGCAGGCTGCTGGGCAGCTCCACTTCTTCGACGACGCCGGTGGCGCTGCGATGTTCGGCCAGTAGGGCTTCCACGTCGGCGGCCCAGCCGTCGGGGTCGTCCTCGTCCTCGGATGGTGGCTGCGCCGGATCTGCCGACAGTTCCGTCATCGCGGCACGTACCAGCTGCGCGCCCTGTTCGATCGGCGCGCGGCGGCGGCCGAGCGGATCGCGGGGCCAGTGCGCGGTGGGCGGGTTGTCGGTGAACGGGTTGACGGCCTCGGGTTCCGGCGGATCGTCCCAGCGGGCCAGTTCGGCGGCACCATGGGCGGGACTGTCCGGGTCTTCGACGGCCTGCTTCAGTTCGAGCAGGAAGTCCGAGGGCCCCTTGACCGACGGACTCGAATCCGACCAGTAGTGGCCCGAAACCAGCAGCATCCGTTCGGTTCTGGTGAGCGCGACGTAGAACAGCCTGCGGTCCTCGTCGAGGCGGCGGCGGTCGAGCGCGGCCTTGTGCTCCTTGATGGCGCGGTCCAGATCGGCACGGTCGTAGAGTTCGCTCAGGTCGAGGACGGGCACACCGTCGGCGCCGTCGTCGTCGCGGGCGCGGTCGCCGCGCAGCGCGGTGGGCAGTTCGGCGAGGGCGCCGAGCCAGCTGCCGGAGGCCTTGCCGGAGGGGAACACATCGCGCACCACATGCGGTACCGCGACGATCTCCCACTCCAACCCCTTGGCCGCGTGCACCGTGAGCACCTGCACGCGGTCCTTGGCCACCTCCACCTCGCCCGGTTCCAGGCCGTTCTCCACCGATTCGGCGGCGGTGAGGAACGCGAGCAGGCCGCTCAGCGAGGCACCACTGTCCCCGGCGTAGCCCGCGACCACCTCGGCGAAGGCGTCCAGATGTTCGCGGCCCGCGCCCGCACCGGACATGGCGCGCCTGGCCTGGGTTTCGACGCCGACGCCGATGGTGCGTTCCACGTCGGCGACCAGCTCGGTCAATGGCTGCCCGCTGCGTTCGCGCAGGGCCGCGAGTTCACGACCCAGCGCGACGATGCGCCGGTATCCGTCGGGCGAATACTGTTCGGCGGGACCGGGATCGGCGATGGCGTCGGCGAGCCCGGCTTGTTCGGCCGGCTCCGGGGCGACCTCGCGCAGCGCGACGGCCAGGGCCGCGCCGTCGGTGATATCGCCGGTGGCGGCGCTGCCGCGTCCGATCGACAACTCCCTGGCCCGCTGGGCCAGTGCCGACAGATCAGCGACCCCGATGCGCCAGCGCGCCCCGGTCAGGATGCGCACGGCCGCGCTGCCCGCGCCGGGTTCGGCGATCAACCGCAGGGTGGCGACGACATCGGCCACCTCGGGGGTGGCCAGCAGGCCGCCGAGTCCGACGATCTCCACCGGCAATCCCTGTTCGCGCAGGGCTTCGGCGATCGGTGCGGCATCGGCGTTGCGGCGCACCAGCACCGCGGAGGTCGGCGGCTGCGCACCGGCGTCGTGGCGGGCCTGCCAATCGGCGGCGATCCTGCTGGCGAACCACTCGCGTTCGGCGGCCACGGTGTCGGTGAGGGCGAGCGCGACGGTGCCTGGTTCGGCGGCGGGTTTGGCGCGCAGCGCGTCGACGGTGACACCACCGCCCTCGATCGCCTTGCGGCGCAAGGGTTCTGCCACCAGATTGGCCAGTGCCAGCGCCTCGGGCGGGTTGCGCCAGCTGGTCAGCAACGACAGCGTCGGCGCCGGCACACCGGGTGCGGCCGGAAAGTCGGTGGCGAAACGCGGGAGGTTGGCCGCGGAGGCGCCGCGCCAACCGTAGATGGACTGCATGGGATCGCCCACCGCGGTCACCGCGGGGCGATCGCCGGTTCCGTCGCCGCCGAACAACGCCGCCAGCAGGATGCGCTGGGCGTGGCCGGTGTCCTGGTATTCGTCGAGCAGGACCAGCCGGAAACGCGCCCGTTCGGCGGCACCCACCTCCGCGTGCTCGGCCGACAGCCGCGCCGCCAGCGACATCTGCGCCCCGAAGTCCAAGGCGCCGCGCCGGCGCAACGCCTCACCCAATTGCCGCACCAGCGGCAGCAGCGCCACCCGCTCACGCTGCACCTTCAGGATCTTCAACAGTTCCTGACTCGGCCCGCCGCGCTGCCGCGGGCCGGCGGGCAGGGTGTGCACCAGTTTCTCGAGTTCGGTATGCGCCTCGGCCAGTTCCTCGGGCTCCACCAGATGTTCGGCCAGTTGCCCGGACAGCGCGAGTACCGCCTCGGTGACCGATACCGGCGTGCGTTCGGTGTCCAGATCGCCGTCCCAGCTGCGCACCACCTGATGGGCCAGCTGCCACAACTGGGTTTCGGTGAGCAGCGTCGCCGAGGGCTCGACCGGCAGCAGCAGGCCGTGTTCGGTCAGCAGTCTGCCCGCGTACGAGTGGTAGGTGCTGATCTCCGGTTCCGCGCCGGCCAGCGCGGCCCGCAAACCGCCGCTGGGATCGAGTTCGCGCAGCAGCGGTGCTCCGGCGAGCCGGGCCAGCCGGGTGCGGATGCGGGTGGTCAACTGCTGGGCCGCTTTCCGGGTGAAGGTCAGGCCGAGCACTTCATCGGGCAGCACCAGGCGATTGGCCACCATCCAGACCACGCGCGCGGCCATCGTCTCGGTCTTGCCGGCGCCCGCACCCGCCACGACCAGCGTCGGCCCGGGCGGGGCCGCGATCACCGCCGCCTGCTCGTCGGTGGGTGGCGGTAGGCCGAGAGCCTCGGCGAGCTGCCACGGCGTGACCCGCGCACTCATTCGTCGGTCACCTGGCGTCCGGTGTCCTGAACCGGGCAGCTACCCGCCACGGCGCAGTGCCGGCAGCCGTCATTGCGCATGGCGAGATAGCTCGGACCCTTGGTGGCGGCGGCCGCCTCGTGGATGGTGCCGCGCCAGGTGTGCAGGGACTCGGCGTCGAGGGGTTGCTGGGTGCGCTGGGTTGCGCCGTCGCGGGTGTGCGGTTTGGCGACGTAGACCAGGCGGGCGCCACCGGGTTCGCCGAGCTCGACGTGGGGAGCGCTCGGTGCGGTGGAATCGTGTGTCCCGACCTGCTCGTCGGCGGAACCGCGAGCAAGATCGCCGGGCTCGTCGGGATCACCGGAATCTTCGGTATCGCTACGCCCGTCGACGTCGCCGGGCTCGCCGCCATCGCGGCGCTCGTCGATAGCGCCGCGCCTGTCGGGATCCCCGGTCCCGTCCGGCTCCGTCGATGCCTGCCCGAGATCGCTTCGCGTACTCCCGGATTCGTCGTAGAGCGCATCCAGGGCGCCGAACGCGGCGGCGACCTGATAGGTGGCCAGCTGGGCGTGGTCCTCGGCGGCCTTGACGGAGACGGGGTTCTTGCCGGTCTTCACATCGACGATGACGAAGCGGCCCTGCGCGTCCCGTTCGAGGCGGTCCACCCGGCCGCGGATCCGCACCGGCGGCTCGTCCTCGGAGCGCGGCGGCAGCACACAGTCGACCGGCACCTCGATGCCGACCTGGGTGAGTTCGCCTCGGGTGTTGTCCACCCAGGCCAGGAAGGTTTCCAGCATGGCTTCGGTGCGGCGGCGCTCCTGCCGGGAATGCCAGCCCTGATCGGTCTCGACCGACTGCCAGACCGCCTGAAGCGCGGCCCGCACCTGGCTGGTCGGCACTTTCCCGGCCAGCGCCTGGACCAGCGTGTGCACCAAGTTGCCCTTGACCGCGTGCGGATTGTCGCCATCGGTGCCGCCGTGGCGTTCCAGCGCCCAGCGCAGCGGGCAGGTGCGCAGCAGTTCGACCGTCGACGGTGAGAGCGCGACCGCGGATTCGTCGTCCTCCCACAGCGGGCGTTCGGAACTGAGTTCGGCGGTGCCGTACCAATCGTCGGGGGCGGTGCCGCGCACACCCGCGTCCGCGAGCCGGGCGAGATGGCGTGCGGCCCGGCGTCGGCGCTGCGGATCGGCCTCGGGATCGCAGACCACGCCGCGCAATTCGGCGACCAGCGAACCCATCACCAACGCGCGACCGGGATCTTCGACCGGCAGCGCGCCCGGTTCGCCGTCATCGTCGTGGCCCAGCAGCTCGGCCAGGAACCGCGAAGGCACCAGATCACGGTCGCCCGTCACCGATTCCACCGCGGTGACCAGCAGCGATCGCCGCGCGCGGCTGCACGCGACCAGCAGCAGCCTGCGCTCCTCGGCCAGGATCGGGGCGGCCCGGCTCATCCGTTCGCCCTCGGTGAGCACGCCAGCGGCGACGTCGACCAGATCCTCGGTGTGCAGCAGGGTCCCGCGCGGACGCGGATCCGGCCAGATCCCTTCCTGCACGCCCGCGACCGCCACCACCTCCCATTCCCGGCCGGCGGCCGCGTGCGCGCTGAGCAGCTCGACCGCCTCGACGGGACTGGTTCGCACCGACGTATCGTGCGGAATCTCCTGATGCAGCAGGTATTCCACGAAGCCCTCGATGCCTGCGCGCGGCAGCCGGTCGACGTAGGCCGCGGCGGCGTCGAACAGCGCGACCGCCGCATCCAGATCGCGATCGGCCTGGGCGCCGGCGGCGCCGCCGCGCTCGGACTGGGCGACCCAGCGCCGCTCCAACCGCGACCCCGTCCACAACGCCCACAGCACATCCTCGAGGCCACCGCCACGCTGCCGCATCTTGCGCGCCCGGTCCAACGCGGTCAGCGCCCGCCGCAGCGGCGCGGATTCGACCTCGGTGAGGCCGGTGAGAATCCGCTGGTCGCCGACACCGAGCAGCAGATCGCGCAGGACCTCGGCGGAGGACTGCTCGGAGGGTGCGGAAGTGCGCCGGTCGCGCAGCAGCGGTTCGTCCGGAGAGCCGGCCGGTGTGCCGGATATCGGCTCGCGCGGATCGACAGTGCCGTCGGTATGGTCGAGCGCGATGCGCGCCGGGTCCTGCTCGGTGTTCGCCGGCGCGGCGTCGGCGCTGTCGTTGGCGGCAGGCTCGGCTGAAGCTTCGGCGTGGAGTCCTTCCGGAGTGAGGGTGAGTCCGTACCGATCCTCTTCGCGATCGAAAGGATCGAGGTCGATGCCGTACCAGTCGGTGTCGGCGGACAGGCGTGCGGCCTGCTCGATCGTCCACTCGGGGGTGATGTCGGCGTCGGCCGGGTCCGACGGCGGGAGAAGGTCGGGCGGTTCCGGCACGAGAGGGTCGGCCGGGATGTGGAGAGCGGCGTCGGCCGGGTCCGGCGGCGGGAGAAAATCGTCCAGCTCAGCGCCGGGATCGCCGGGGGCCGAGGGGGTTTCGATGTCGAACGGCGACAGCGTGTCGCTATGGCGAGCGGCGGCGCGTTCCAGGCCGAGTGCCGTGCGGCGGATGCCGCGGCGCAGGCGGCGCAGGGCGATCTGATCGGCGGCGCCGAGCGGGCCGGACAGCAGGTCGAGGGCGTCCTCGGGGGTGAACAGCGCTTCATGACGGTGCGGGGTCGCGGCCGCGTCGGCGCTCGTCGCGGCTTCGGAGGCGAGGATCGCGCGCAGTGAGGACAGCATCCAGGCCGCGCCGCGTCGCCGGGCCAACGGCGTGTCGAGGGCGGGCTGACGTACGGGGACACCCGCGGCCAACAGGGCGCGGCGCAATGGCGGCAACGACAGCGGGACCGACCGCACCACGACCGCCATCTGCGACCACGGCACCCCCTCGGTGAGGTGGGCGCGGCGCAGATGGTCGGCGATCAGCGCCGCCTCTTTGGCAGGCGTGGCGAGCACCCGGACGCGAACGTCGGCACCGGACTCGGACGCGGTATTCGCTCGCTCGCCCACCTTCGGGCGTTGCGGTGCGCTGCCGGGCAATCTGGCCGCGACCCTGGCCACCGCCAACCGCACCGCTGGCACCGAACGATGGTTCTCGCGCAGCACGATGCGCTGACGGTCGGGTACGTCGAGGTCGAGCAGGAAACGCGGATCCGCGCCGCGGAAGGCGAACACACCCTGATCGGGATCACCGGCGACCACGGTGACGGCCGCACCCGCGCTCAGCACCCGCACCAGCATCGCAGCCTGCGGGTCCAGATGCTGGGCGTCGTCGACCAGCAGATACCGCAACCGATCCCGTTCGGCGGCCAGCAGCTTCTCATCGGTGGCCAAGGCGTCCAGCGCCGCACCGACGAGTTCGGCCGCATTCAAGGCCGGCGCCGACGCCTCCGGCGCGGCCACGCCCACCGACCAGCGCAGCAGCATCGCCTGCTCGTAGCGCGCTGCGAACCGGCCCGCCGCCACCCATTCGGGCTTGTCCCGCTCACGACCCAGCCGGATCAGATCCTCGGGACCCAGACCTCGCTCGGTGGCCCGCAGCATCAGATCCCGCAGCTGATCGGCGAACCCGGCCAGTCCGAGCGCGGGATGCAGCCGCTGCGGCCACAGGTGGGTCGCGCCCTCGGCGATATCGATCAGGTCGCCACGCAACATCTCCCGCAGCACCGCATCCTGCTCGGATCCGGTCAACAACCTCGGCGGCGGATTGCCGTGCGTGACAGCATGTCGGCGCAGCACGGAGAAGGCATAGGAGTGGATCGTGCGCACCAGCGGTTCGCGCGTCGCACCGGGGACTCCGGCGAAGTGCGCCGCATCGGTCGCGGCATCGCGGGGCTCGGGAGCCGGCGCCGCATCGAGCGAATCGCCGGCTTCCTCGAACGGCGACGCAGCGTCCGCCGCCGGCCCCGCATCGACAGACTTCGCCCGCATGCTGGTCGATGCCCGCATCGCGCCGGTATTGGGCCGGGCCCCGGTTTCCGGACCGGTCGGGCTGTCTCGCCTCGACCCGTCGCCGCTGTCCAACACGGCGTCCAGCTCGTCGAGGGCAAAGAGTCCCGCCTCGTCCCACGGCGCTTCCGGGTCCGGCGGCGGTTCGAACAGGCTGTCGCCGGGTCCGGGATCATCCGGCGGCGAGGCTGGTGCCGGCCCGACCTCGACCGGCGCCGACAACCGCGCGGTGATCGCATCGCGCACCACGGCGGCCGCGTTCTTGGAGTGGGTGAGCAAGAGCACCGACTCCGGGTCGGCGCCCGCGGCGATGCGGTCGGCGGCGAGGTCGACCAGCAGCGCGGTCTTGCCGGTGCCCGGGCCGCCGAGGACTTGCCACACACCGGTGCCGGGGCGAAGCGATCCCGGGTCGGCGGCGGTGGCGAACAGCGCGCGGACCTCGGCGCTCCAGACCCTGGGTCCGGGCGCCGCCACTTTCCGGCGAACCAGCCGCACGGCGTTATCCGATCGCACCACGGGGGCTATTGCAACAGACGAGGCCGACACTCCCGTCGGCGGCGCCGCGCCGCCTGGTGCTGCGACGGATCTGGTCAACGGTCAAAATGTCATCGTGTCCCCACTCCACGTTCACCGTTTCGGACCACGCACCGGCCCGGTCGTGCTCGCCCTGCACGGGGTGACCGGCCACGGCAGGCGGTGGGCCGACCTGGCCGAACGGCTGCTGCCCGATGTCCGCATCGTCGCCCCCGACCTGCGCGGACACGGTCGTTCCACGTCGCTTCCGCCCTGGAATTTCGAGACGATCGTGCACGATCTGGTCGAGCTGCTGGCCGAGGAGACCGACGAACCCGTCGTACTGGTCGCGCATTCCTTCGGCGGCGCCTGTGCCCTGCATCTGGTGCACAACCATCCGCAACTGGCCCGCAACCTGGTGCTGCTCGATCCGGCCATCGCACTGGACCCGACGCGCCTGCACGAGATCGCCATGTCGACGCTGGCCTCCCAGGACTACGACGACGTCGAACAGGCCAGGATGGACAAACTGCACACCGGCTGGGGTGATGTCGCGCCGGAGCTGTTGCAGGCCGAGCTCGACGAACACCTGATGCCCACCGCGAACGGTCGGGTGGGCTGGCGGATGAGTCTGCCCGCGATCAACTCCTATTGGGGCCAGCTCGCCCGCCACTACGTGCTGCCACCGCAGCAGCTGCCGACGGTGCTGGTGCAGGCCATGAAGGTGGATCCGCCGTTCGTCACCCCGGAGTTCCGGGAGGCGCTCACCACGCATATGGGCCCGAACCTGACCGTGCACGAATGGGATTGCGACCACATGGTGGCCCAGGCCCTGCCCGAGCGGACCGCCGAACTCATCCGTTCCGTGCTCTGATGCCGACCAGCGACGCCGAGATCGAGCGGGTCCGCGAGCTGGTCGCCTCGATCCCGTGTGGGCGGGTGGCCACCTACGGCGATATCGCCGCGGCGGCGGGTCTGTCGACCCCACGCACCGTCGGCTGGATCATGCGCACCGATTCCGCCGATCTGCCCTGGCATCGGGTGCTCGGCGCCGCCGGCCGCCCCGCGGCGCACCTGGCCGACAAGCAGCTGCGGCTGCTCGCGGCCGAGGGTGTCCCGGTCCGTGACGGCCGGGTGGATCTGCGTGCCACTCGCTTCGTCTTTCCCGATGACCCCCGCTGACCGTCCTTGGACGGGCGAACAGCACGCCGGGTAACACGCAATCCACCCCTGTCGAGCGAATCTGCGGTTACCGTTGAGTCATGACCACCCGTCTGGCGTGTGTGGTATTCGATGCGGACCAGCCACGTATGGTGGCGGATTTCTGGGCGCGGTTGCTCGGCTGGACGGTGACGCTGGACCGTCCGGGTGAAGTCGACGTCGCGGGGCCGGACGCCGCGGGCTCCGATCTCGCGCTGACCTTCATTCCCGCATCCCGTGCCAAGACCGGCAAGAACCGGATCCATCTCGATGTGGCCAGCCGCTCCACCGACCATCAGCGCATGCAGGTCGATCGCGCGATGGCGCTCGGCGCACGCGCGGTCGATATCGGGCAGGGTGCCGTCCCGTGGACGGTGCTCGCCGACCCGGAGGGCAACGAATTCTGTGTGCTCGAGCCGCGCGAGGAATATGTGGATACCGGCGCGGTGGCGGCGATCGTGGTCGACACCTTCGATCCGCAGCGGCTCGCGCAGTTCTGGTCGGTCGCCTCCGGGTGGCCGATCTCGCGGGCCGGGTCGCCGGTGACCGGCCTGCGCTCACCGACCGGTCTGGGTAGCTGGCTGGAATTCGTCGAGACCTCCGAGGCGAAACAGGGCCGCAACCGGCTGCGCCTGGATGTCGCCGCATTTCCCGCCGACGACCCGACCGCCGAGGTCGCCCGGCTGAGGGCCGCGGGTGCGCGCACGATCGAACCGTCCGGCGCCGAACCGGGGCTGCCGCTGGCCGACCCCGAAACCAATGAGTTCTACCTGCTCGCACCCGACTACGACGGCTCGGCGCTCTGAAACCGTCCCACGGTGCGCGCGCAGTAGGCGGCGCGCGCCGCGCGGTCGCCGGAGGTCGCCGAACTAGCATGGACCCATGTCGAACCACAGCGAGGGCCGCGGCCGGTGACGGCCGCTGACGCGATCGTGCTCGCCGGAGGCCGGGCGAGCCGGATGGGTGGTGTCGACAAACCGGCGATCGTCATCGGCGGGCGGTCGATGCTGAATGTCGCGCTCGACGCGGTCGCGGCGTGCGGACAGACCGTCGTCGTCGGGCCCCGGAGGCCGGAACTGGATCCGGCCGTCCGCCAGGTGCGCGAGGTGCCGCCGGGCGCTGGACCGGTCGCCGCGATCGGCGCCGGGCTGCGCGCACTCGGCGCCGAGGCCGCACCGCGCATCGTCGTACTCGCCGCGGATCTGCCGTTCCTGACCGAGTGGGCGGTGGCCGATCTCCTGCGGCGCAGCGATCAATCCGGGGCCGACGCGGTGTTCGCGGCCGACGAGTCCGGCCGCCCGCAATACCTGATCGGCGTGTGGCGCCGCGACGCGCTGACCGCCCGGCTCAGCCGGCTGGACTCGCTGGTCAACCAACCGATGAAGGCCCTCGTCCCGGACGACACGGTGATGGTGCGGTTGAACGGCATCACCGACTGCGACACCGACGAGGAGGTGCGTGCGGCCCGAGCCGCCATCGACGCCGGTCATGACCCGCGACATCAGCCGCCGCCGTCGACGCTCGATGCGGCGCGACAAACGTTGCGCGACAACCTGTCCAGGCTGACGTCCTACCACACCGAACTGTTCGAGGTCACCGGCGCGACGCTGGCGGCGCCGATCCGGGCGGCCGGGCCGCTGCCGCGTTTCGACGTCTCGGCCATGGACGGTTACGCCGTCGCCGGTGACGGGCCGTGGCGTCTGCGCGCCGACATCGGTTTCGCGGGTGGGCAGCGCCCGGTCGGGCTGCTCCCCGGTGAGGCGGTGCGCGTGGCGACCGGCGCGCACGTCCCCGACGGCACCACGGCCGTGCTGCGCGACGAGTTCGCCGACGTCGGCGACGACCATCATCTGCGCAGGCTGCCCGACACCCCGATCCGCGGCGATATCCGACGCCGCGGCGAGGATCTGGAGCGCGGTGACCTCATCGCCGAGGAGGGCACGCCGGTCACGCCCGCGCTGATCTCCACCGCCGCCGCGGTGGAGATCCCGGAAGCCGCCGTGCGTGGGCCGGTGCGAGCCCGAATCATCATGACCGGCGACGAGATCCGCGCCTCCGGCCCGCTACATGGCGGGCAGACCCGCGATTCCATCGGACCGATCCTGCCGCATCTGCTGGCCCGGCACGGTATTCGCACCGTCGACCGGGTCCATCTGCGCGACACGCCGCACGGCTTCGACGAAGTGCTCACCGGCACCGACGGTTTCGATCTGCTGGTCGTGGTGGGGGCGACCGGCTCCGGCGCCGCCGATCAACTCCGGTCCGCCCTCAGCCGCGCCGACGCCCGCATCCTGGTCCATCGTTTGCGGCTGCGTCCGGGCGGCTCCACCGTCGTCGCGGAGCTGAACTCGGGTGCGACGGTCCTCGGCTTGCCGGGAAACCCGTTCGCCGCCGTCGCGGTGCTCACCGCCCTGGCCGGTGCGGTGGTCGAGGGTCGCACCGGCGCACATCCGGCGCGACCGATCCTCGGACCGCTGCACAACGCGAGCGAGATTGCAGGCCCGGTTCCGCGCATCGTCCCCGCGATGGCAGACCCGAGCGGCGGCTGGCGCGGCGAAGCCGCGGTCCGCACCGCCCACCTCGGTGGGCTACTCGGTCACGACGGCCTCGTCATCGTGGCTGCCGATGCCCGTGACGGCGCGCTGGTGGAGTTCATGCCGCTGCCGGGCTGATCAGCACCGGGCCGGTCCGAGCAACGGCCGTCCGTTCCATGGTGCGGCCATCGAGTTCAGCTCAGCTCACCCACGATGGCTTCGATGCGATTGATCCGGGTCTGCTCGCGTTTGGCCTCGGTGACCCGGCGGACGGCGTCGTGGCGTCTGGAATAGGGCAGCTCGTCGAATCGCGTGCGCAGGCCGGCGGTGTCCAGTGCGGCGGCCAGATCCTCGGGTACCTCGACCGTGCGTTCGGAGGTGTCGCGTTCGACGGTGACGGTGACGAGGTCGCCGGGCTCCTTACCGAGCTCGGCACGGATCGCTTTCAGCATGCCGAGGCATGGGCCGGCGCCCATCGAAACGATCGATCCGATGTAGTCGACGTCGTCGAAGCGGGCGCGCACGGGTATCCGGCCGCCCCCGCCGAGCTCGGCGATGATCTCCTCGGGCACGGCGACATACGCGCCGCCGCCGACCGCGGATTGGATTCGTGCCCGGAACTCGGCCATGGCCGCAGAATATCGCGACCGCGCTCGATATCCGGCAATTAATGCGTGAATAGGAGTGGTGCCCGCCACTTCCGCTGTGTTAACAAATGTAAAGCGACCGAGAAGCCGCGGTTTCCAAAGCTTCACCGACGGGCCGGAAACCGGCCGTCGCACTGCCGCCCACCGGCGCTCGATGACCTGTTTTCCCAGGTCGAGCCCGCTAACGAGGTACCGAACCTACCCGGCGGAATGACAACCGGGTTGCGCTCACCTCACAGCTCACCTGAACGCATTGAGCGCTGTGAGAGATTCGTTTGGACGCCGGTCGCCGCCTCCTTACAGTCGGGGCATCAGCCCGATTTCACCGCTCGAAGGGGGCGTCGTGGTTAATTCACGCACTCAGGGTTCCGCGCCCTCCGATCCGGCTCACCGGCCCGACGCCGGCGACGCTCTCCTGCGGCTGGGCAAATACTTCCATCGCGGCGAAATCTCGGCCGACCACCGCACCGTGCACAAGACCGGCGGCCGTAGCGCCGACGAGTTCTACCGCGATCGCTGGTCCCACGACAAGGTGGTGCGCTCCACTCACGGCGTCAACTGCACCGGCTCGTGTTCCTGGAAGATCTACGTCAAGGACGGCGTGATCACCTGGGAGTCGCAGCAGACCGACTACCCCTCGGTCGGATCCGATAAGCCCGAATACGAGCCGCGCGGCTGCCCGCGTGGCGCATCGTTCTCCTGGTACACCTACTCCCCCGCCCGGGTGCGCTACCCGTATGTGCGCGGCACCTTGCTCGAGCTGTACCGCGAGGCCAAGGCCCGGCTCAAGGACCCGGTGCTGGCGTGGGGCGAGATCGTCGAAGACCCCGAGAAAGCCAAGGCGTACAAGGCGGCTCGCGGTAAGGGCGGCTTCGTCCGCGCGGAATGGTGGGAGGCCGCCGAGATCGCGGCCGCCGCGCATGTCTACACGATCAAGCAGTACGGGCCCGACCGGGTGGCGGGGTTCTCGCCGATTCCGGCCATGTCGATGGTCAGCCATGCGGTGGGCGCGCGATTCATCTCGCTGCTCGGCGGCTCCATGCTGTCGTTCTACGACTGGTACGCCGACCTGCCGGTGGCCTCACCGCAGGTGTTCGGCGACCAGACCGACGTGCCGGAATCGGCCGACTGGTTCGACGCCGGCTACCTCATCATGTGGGGCTCCAACGTCCCGGTGACCCGAACCCCGGACGCGCACTACATGACCGAGGCCCGCTACCGCGGCCAGAAGGTCGTCGTGGTCTCCCCCGACTACGCCGACAACACCAAGTTCGCCGACGAATGGGTGCCCGCCCGCCCCGGCACCGATGCCGCGCTGGCCATGGCCATGGGTCACGTGGTGTTGAAGGAGTTCTTCGTCGAGAAGTCCACCCCGCGCTTCCTCGACTACATCAAGCGCTTCACCGATCTGCCGTACCTGATCACCCTCGACGAACGCGACGGCGTCTTCGTCCCCGGCAAGTTCCTCACCTCCGCAGACCTCGGCAGCGACGCCGAGGCCGCGGAGTTCCGCACCGTGCTGCTGGATGCCGACGGAAATCCGGTGGTACCCAACGGATCTCTGGGCGACCGTTTCGGCGAGGACGGCACCGGACGCTGGAATCTGGATCTCGGGGACGTCGATCCCCTGCTGACCCTGCACGGCCGCACCGACGACGCTGCGGCCGTGCAGTTCCCTCGCTTCGACACCGACACCCCGGATGTGCTGACCCGCGGCGTGCCGACGATGTTCCTCGCGGGCAAGCGCGTTACCACCGTTTTCGATCTGCTGCTGGCGCAGTACGGTGTGGCCCGCAGCGGTCTGCCGGGCAGCTGGCCCACCGGTTTCGACGATGCCTCCGAGCCGTACACCCCGGCTTGGCAGGAGTCGATCACCGGCGTGCCCGCCAAGCAGGCCGCCCGCATCTCCCGCGAATTCGCCGATAACGCCGACCGTTCCGGCGGCCGTTCGATGATCCTGATGGGCGCGGGCACCAACCACTGGTTCCACTCCGATCAGATCTACCGCGCGTTCTTCACCCTGACGCTGCTGACCGGCTGCCAGGGTGTCAACGGCGGCGGCTGGGCCCATTACGTCGGCCAGGAGAAGTGCCGTCCGGTGACCGGCTGGTCCACCCTGGCCTTCGCCACCGACTGGCAGCGTCCGCCGCGCCAGATGCAGGGCACCGTGTTCTGGTACCTGACCAACGATCAGTGGCGCTACGACCCGTTCACCTCCGACACCTTCGCCTCCCCGCTGGGCGAGGGCCGGTTCGCCGGACGGACGGCCGCCGACAATATCGCCCTCGCCAGCCGTCTCGGCTGGATGCCGACCTATCCGACCTTCGACCGCAACCCGCTCGACCTGGCCGACGAGGCCGAGCAGGCGGGCAAAACGCCGGCCGAGCACGTGGTCGACGGCCTGAAATCCGGCGACCTGAATTTCGCCTGCGAGGACCCGGACGCACCGGAGAATTTCCCTCGCGTCCTCACCGTGTGGCGGGCCAACCTGCTCGGCTCCTCCGGTAAGGGCAACGAGTATTTCCAGAAGCATCTACTGGGCTGCGGCTCCAACCTACAGACCACCGACGCCACCGGCGTGCGGCCGCAGGAGCTGAACTGGCGCGAGGATGCGCCCACCGGCAAGCTGGATCTGCTGCTGTCGCTGGACTTCCGGATGACCAGCACCACACTGTTCTCCGATATCGTGCTGCCCGCCGCCACCTGGTACGAGAAGCACGATCTGTCCTCCACCGACATGCACCCGTTCGTGCACGCCTTCTCCCCCGCCATCTCCCCGCCGTGGGAGGCCAAGACCGATTTCGACGCCTTCCACCGGATCGCGCGCGGCTTCTCCTGGATGGCGGAAAAGCATCTCGGTGTGCGCAAGGACATCGTCGCGGTGCCGTTGCAGCACGATTCGCCCGACGCGATGGCGCAGGCGGGCGGGCGCGTGCTGGACTGGAAAGCCGTTGAATGCGAACCGATTCCGGGTAAGACCATGCCGAAACTGGTGGTGGTCGAACGCGACTACGGCAAGATCGCGGAGAAGATGGCCGCGCTCGGGCCGCTGGTGGAGACGCTCGGCCTGACCACCAAGGGCGTCACCACACTGCCCGATCAGGAAGTCGAATACCTGGCGGGCATGAACGGCACGGTGGTGTCGGGCGTCGCGCAGGGACGGCCGTCGCTGGCCAAGGACACCCACGCCGCCGAGGCCATCCTCGCGCTGTCGGGCACCACCAACGGCCGCCTCGCCGTCGAAGGTTTCGAGGCGCTGGAACGGCGCACCGGCACCGAAATGGCCGATCTGGCCGCCGAACACGAGGGCAAGCGGATCACCTTCGCCGACACCCAGGCCCGCCCCGTGCCGGTCATCACCTCCCCGGAATGGTCCGGCAGTGAGACCGGCGGCCGCCGCTACTCCCCGTTCACCATCAACAAAGAACGGCTCAAGCCCTGGCACACCCTCACCGGGCGCCAGCACTTCTACCTCGACCACGACTGGATGATCGAACTCGGCGAACAGCTGCCGATCTTCCGGCCCCCGCTGGACATGACGGCGCTGTTCCGCGAACCGAACGTCGGCGAGGTCGGCGAACGCGGCGTGACGGTGCGCTACCTGACCCCGCATTCGAAGTGGTCGATCCACTCCGCCTACCAGGACAACCTGCACATGCTCACGCTCTCGCGCGGCGGCCAGACGATCTGGATGTCGGAGAAGGACGCCGCGAAAATCGGTGTGGCCGACAATGATTGGATCGAGGCGATCAACCGCAACGGTGTGGTCGTGGCCCGCGCCATCGTCAGCCACCGGATGCCCGAGGGCACCGTGTTCATGTACCACGCCCAGGACCGGGCGGTGGACGTGCCGCGGATCGAGGGCCCCGACGACAGCGCGGCCTCCGGAAAGCCCTTCAACGGCAAGGGCAAGCGCGGCGGTATCCACAATGCGCTTACCCGGATCATGATCAAGCCCTCCCACCTCATCGGCGGCTACGCCCAGCAGTCGTTCGCCCTGAACTACCACGGGCCGACCGGAAACCAGCGCGACGAAGTCACCACCATTCGTCGGCGCAGCCAGGAAGTGGAGTACTAACTATGCGCGTCATGGCACAGCTGGCGATGGTCATGAACCTCGACAAATGCATCGGCTGCCACACCTGTTCGGTCACCTGCAAGCAGGCCTGGACCAACCGCGGCGGCACCGAGTACGTCTGGTTCAACAATGTGGAGACCCGGCCCGGTCAGGGCTACCCGCGCCAATATCAGGACCAGGAGAAGTGGAAGGGCGGCTGGGCGCTGAACAAGCGCGGCAAGCTGACCCTGAAGTCCGGTTCGCGAATGAAGCGGCTGCTCAACATCTTCGCCAACCCGGACCTGCCGACGGTCGAGGACTACTACGAACCGTGGAGCTATGACTACGACAACCTGCTGTCCTCACCGCCCACCGACACCACCCCGGTGGCCCGGCCGAAATCGCTGATCACCGGCGAGGACACCAAGGTCACCTGGGGCGCCAACTGGGACGACGACCTGGGCAGTGGGCCCGCGCAGGTCGGTAAGGACCCGCTGCTCGGCAAGCTCGAAGACAAGGTGAAACTGGAGTTCGAAGAGACCTTCATGTTCTACCTGCCGCGCATCTGCGAGCATTGCCTCAACCCTTCGTGTGCCGCGTCGTGCCCGTCGGGTGCGATCTACAAGCGCGCCGAGGACGGCATCGTGCTCGTCGACCAGGATAAGTGCCGCGGTTGGCGCCAGTGCATCACCGGCTGCCCGTACAAGAAGATCTACTTCAACCACAAGACCGGCAAAGCCGAGAAATGCACGTTCTGCT
>NZ_BAFY01000189.1 GCF_000308555.1 Nocardia cyriacigeorgica NBRC 100375
AGTTTCTCGATGGCGGCGCAGGCCTGGGCGGCCTCGGCTTCGTCCCAGTCGGCGAGTGCCTCCTGCATGCGCTTGGCCCGGGAGATCCGGATGCGCCGCAGTAGGTCGTGGCCCGCGTCGGTGACCTGCAGCAGCGTCGCGCGACCGTCGTGCGGATCGGCCTGCCTGGTGACATAACCTTCCGCGACCAGGTCGGTGACGTGCCGGCTCAGCGCCGAAGGGCTGATGCACAGGTGCGATGCGAGGTCGACCTGACGAATGAGCCCTGCTCCCTCCAGCACCACCAGGACGCCGATGCCACCAGGGAGGAGCTGACCCTCTTCCGGGTGGGCGATGGCTACGCGGATCGCGCGGCCCATGAGATAGAGCTCCCTGGTCAGATCCTGGGCGGTATCGCGTGACACTGCCATGCCGGTCTCCAAACCGAGAATGATTGCTTGCAGTAAGCAACTATATATTGGTTGCTTTCGCTAATCAACTAGTTTTTCGTTCGGGCTCGGTCGCAGGCGAGGGAAAGCCGCTTGGGTACGAGGCACCCCCGATGGACCCTCTGAGAGGACGATGCGGTGTGCCTGGGGCTTTCGAGCAGCTTCGGAGGCTCAGTCCTCAGTTGGGGCGCAGCACCACATAGAGCACGAGAAGGGCTATGAACAGCAGCGTCAGCGCGATGGTGGACAGGCGAGGCCGGCCCGGATGGCGTGGGGCCGCCCGGCGCCCGCTCAACCAGACAGTCTCGACCACAGGGTCCACTCGGTGCTCGCGCGCCAGGCCCAGGTCGGGCGCCTCGGAGTTCGGCGAGCCGCCCGAGACTTCGCCATTGTCGGAGCCGTCACCGGATGCCATGGCGTGACGGTAACCTGCCCGGTCCCAGCGCGCCGGAATTCGGGCTATCGGCGGCGCGTCTGCGCTGGCGCCGAGTCGCGCGGCCACCGGGAAGGGGCAGACGGAGCGCTGTGCCGACCGAACGTCATCGGACGCGACTCGGCTGTTGACCTATGGCGATCCGGCGGTCTATTAGGCGATTCGGCGACGGAACTCCTCGGTGGACGTACCGGATGCCGGATCGACGGTGTGCACCCGTAGAACGATCGAGCCTCGGGTCAGCTCCATAACCATGAATCCGAGCTGATGGAAGCTCTGGAACTGGGCCGCGTGCGCGGTGTCCGGCAGCACCCGGGGCTGGGCGCCGACGGTCTTCGCGGCCGCACCCGAGACGATCTGACGGGTGCCCTTCATGTCGGCTGTCTGCTCCAGGACCTGCAGCGAATGATCATGGCCGGACAGGATCAGGTGGCAGCGACCGTTCACATGGTTGTCGAAGAACGGCTTCACATGCACGCCATTGATGGGCTCGACGGGCAGACCTTCGTAGTGCCCGGCGTCTCCGTGCGGCCCGTTGTTCAGGTACGGGTGGTGAGTGCAGGCGATCTTCCAGGTGGCCGGCGATTCGGCGATGGCACGATCGAGCCAGGCGCGCTGCTCGTTCATGAACTGGCCGTCGACCGCCCAGTACGGGGCGAACAGTGGGGGCAGGTAGGCCGCGAGCGGGTTGAGGTCGAGCACGAAGAACTCTACCACCGGATTGCGTTCAGGGACTCGCACCGAGTAGTAGCGGCTCGGCATCCACCAGCGCCGCGAATGCGCGTGGTAGCGGACTTCGTGGTCACCGCGCAGCAGCCACCCGCCGTCTCCGGGGAAGACCGAGCTGGTGTCGTGATTGCCGAGCACCATCGCCCACGGAAAGTCCAGGCCGGTGTTCGGATCTTCGAACTTGGCCGCGAACTGGGGATCGTCGTTGCTGTTCGGGCCGCTTTCGTAAATGTTGTCGCCGAGGCCGAGCGCCATGGCGAACGGTTCGCGCCGATGGAACGCGCGGAGGGCGTCGGCGACCGCCCATTGGGATCGGGTGCCGGTGCCCGCATCACCGGTGACCAGCACCCGGATGCTGTCGCCGCCCACGGGGAAGGGGAATTTTCCGACACCCTCGGCCACCGGAACGGCCTGAGCAGGGGTGAGGCCGGCGAGCGTCAGCCCGGCCGCCGCAGCGGCCGCGCCGGTCAGCAGCTCACGGCGGCCGATCCCGGATACGCCATGACCGCGGTCCCCGTGACCACGCCAGCTCCCACCTCCGGGCTCCGACCCGCTCATGCCTGCCTCCGTCCACTCCTCGGGATGCTTCGATGCCGCTTCGCAGTCATCCTGAACTACACGATCCGATCGGTCGATCTGAGGGGTCGAGATTTCACATTCCGTCGGCCTGGTGTTCGGTCTCCGGTCGCGCGATCAGTGCGCGGCCAGAACCTCGAGCACCTGCTCGCCGTACTTGGCCAGCTTGTTCTCACCCACTCCCCCGACCGCACCGAGTCCGCGCAGATCGGCCGGTTTGCGGGCGGCGATATCGCGCAGGGTGGCGTCGTGGAAGACGACGTAGGCCGGAACGCCCTGCTCCTTGGCCGTCGCCGCACGCCATTCACGCAGCTTCTCGAACAGCGCGAGGTCCTCGGGCGCGAGATCCACCGGCGGGGTTTTCGCCGATTTCGCAGCACGGGCGGCGCGAGTGGGTGCGGGCCGTTCGGGTTCACGGCGCAGCATGACCTTCTGGCCGTCGAACAGCACCGCGTTACCGGCTTCGGTGAGAGTGAGCACGCCGTATTCGCCATGCACCGCGAGCAGACCCTGCGCCAGGCATTGCCGCACGACCCCACGCCACTCGGTATCGCGCAGGTCGGTTCCGACGCCGAAGACGGTGAGCTCGTGGTGGTCGTGCTGGAGCACCTTCGGGTTCTTCCTGCCGAGCAGGATGTCGATCAGATGCCCGGCGCCGAAACTCTGACCACGTTCACGTTTCAATCGCAGCACCGCCGACAGCAGCTTCTGCGCCGCGACCGTGCCGTCCCAGGATTCGGGTGGGTTGAGGCAGGTATCGCAGTTGCCGCAGGGTTCGCCGCGCTGACCGAAGTAGGCCAGAAGCTGGCTGCGGCGGCAATTCACCGTCTCGCACAGCGCCAGCATCGCGTCCAGGTGTAGCTGTAGCTGCCTGCGGTGCGCGGCGTCGCCGTCGGAGGCGTCGATGAGTTTGCGCTGCTGCACCACATCGTTGAGCCCGTAGACCATCCAGGCCGTGGAGGCCAACCCGTCACGGCCTGCCCTCCCGGTTTCCTGGTAGTAGCCCTCCACCGATTTGGGCAGGTCGAGATGGGCGACGAACCTGACGTCCGGCTTGTCGATACCCATGCCGAAGGCAATCGTCGCGACCACCACGAGCCCGTCTTCCCGCAGGAACCGCGACTGATTCTCGGCGCGGGTGCGGTTGTCCAAACCCGCGTGGTACGGCACGGCTCTGATGCCGTTCTCGGTGAGAAAGGCAGCCGTCTTCTCCACCGAATTGCGGGACAGGCAGTAGACGATGCCCGCGTCGCCTGCGTGTTCGGCGCGGATGAAATCGATCAGCTGACGCTCCGGGCGATTCTTCGGTTCGATCCGGTACTGGATATTGGGCCGGTCGAAGCTGGCCACGAACCGGCGGGCGCCGCCGAGGTCGAGGCGCTCGATGATCTCGTCGCGGGTCTTCTCGGTGGCCGTCGCGGTGAGTGCGATCCGGGGAACCTCGGGCCAGCGTTCGTGTAGCAGCGAAAGGGCCAGGTAGTCGGGGCGGAAATCATGACCCCACTGCGAGACGCAGTGGGCCTCGTCGATCGCGAACAAGGCGATCTTGCCGCGCTCGAGCAGCCTGGCCGTGGATTCCAGGCGGAGCCGCTCCGGCGCCAGGTACAGCAGGTCGAGCTCACCCGCCACGTACTGCGCCTCGACCATGCGTCGCTCGTCGGGATTCTGCGTCGAGTTGAGAAATCCGGCGCGAACGCCCAATGCGCTGAGCGCGTCGACCTGGTCCTGCATGAGCGCGATGAGCGGCGACACCACCACACCGACTCCGGGCCGCACCAGCGCGGGGACCTGATAGCAGAGGGATTTGCCGCCGCCGGTGGGCATCAGGACCAGCGCATCACCGCCCGCCACCACATGATCGACGATGGCGCCCTGGTCACCGCGGAAGCTGTCGTAACCGAACACCCGACGTAGAACCTGTTGTGCCGCATCGGGTTCGGCACCGGTGACGATGCGGTGTGCGGCGGCGAGGGCGTCGGGGGTTTCCACGCGGCCCATCCTACGAGGACGGCACGACAGCCGAGGGGCGTGCGCGGCCGCCACCTCGGCGGAGTCGGAAGTTGTGCACATGTGGATAACTTGTCGCTCGAGGGGACTCACCCGGGCGGCGCACACTGGGCAGCCGGTGCCGCCGGGTTCGGCACAACCCCAGGTCCGAGCCTGCCCGTCCACCGGATTGCCGTGATCGGCCGACGCCGACCGACGGCACACGAGCCCGGATCACCGACGGGCAACCGCGTATGCGGGCTGTTAGTTTGTGCGGCATGACATTCGGGATGCGGACGGCGCGCACCTGGGCGGCGCTGCTCGCGGCAACGGTCGCGGCCGGCGTGGCCGTGGCGGGGCCTGCCGACGCGCAACCGTTTCCGAAGATGTGCGCCGACGGCTGGGAAGCCGCCACGATCGTCGAGGGCGTCGGGAACCTGGAGAACCTGGACTCGGACGGGGCAGGCGGCTTCTACGTCACCGGGATCGCCGACGGGTTCCTCGCCCACGTCTCGGCGGACGGGCGGTTCGACAAGCTGATCACCGGACTCGTCAAGCCGGCGGGCGTCCGGGTGGCCGGGCGATCGGTGTACTTCCTCACCGGTGACGGCATCGATGCCGCGCCGGGCACTCTCCAGCGCTACGACATCGACACCGGCACGTCGACGGTCCTGCTCACCGGCCTGAACGGGCCGAACGGCCTGCTCCTGCTACCCGATGGTGATCTGCTGTTCAGCACGCTGGGAATGGGCCGCGCGCCCACCGGCATCGCCCGTTATCGGCCGTCGACCGGTGAGTACACCGAAACCTGGTCGAACCTGCCGTGGACCAATGGGCTGGCGCTGGCCGCCGACGGGAAGTCGATCTATACCGACAACCTGACCATGCGGATCTTCCGGATCCCGCTCGATGCCCCCAACTCCCCCACCGTCGTCACCGGCATGCCCGAGCTGGTCTCGATGCCCGACGATATGGAAGCCACCCGCGACGGCGACCTCTATGTCGCCGACCACGGCGTCGGCGCCATCTACCGCGTCGACACCGCCACCGGATCGAGCTGCGCGATCATCTCCGGGCTCATCAAACGTCCCGATCCGATCCGCACCCCACCCGACGGCACCACCTCCGTGCGCATCGCCCGCGACGGGGGCTCCTGGTCCCTGTTCATCACCAGCATGGACGGCACACTCCGTCGCCTGCGCCCACCCGCAGGCATCGACCTCACCCCCGCCGACGCGACCAGGCGGTAGTCGTCCCATGCCTGCGCATACCGACAAACCACCCCGCATGACTCCGGGAACCAGCGCGCACGCCTCGGGTACGACAGCAATGCGGAATCGACGGCGCCTCCAGAACCTGCCGGACCCTGATCGCGTGACAGTTGCACACCGATCGGATCGCTGTTCGGATGTCGTCGGATGAGCAAACCCGCACCGATGATCCCGGCTACGGCTGCGGACGCCCCGGACATTGCCGACCTCCGCGACGAACTCGCGCGCTGGATGCTCGCCAACGACATCCGGCAATGGAGGCCGGGCGAGTACCCGGCCGAGGCGATCGCCGCCGAGATCGCCCGCGGCGAATGGTTCCGCTGGCGCGGCGAGGATGGCGCGCTCATCGCCACCGTGCGCCTGATCCGGCGCGATCCGGAATTCTGGGGCGAGGCCGACGCCGAGGCCGGATATGTGCACGGGCTCATGGTCGCTCCGGCCCACCGCGGCAAGCAGCTGGGCGGCCGGGTGTTGGAGTTCTGCGCCGAACACACCGTGGCCAACGGGTTGTCCGTGCAGCGGCTCGACACCGCCGAGAACAACGCGGTGTTGCGCAAGTTCTATGCCACCCAGGGCTTCTCCGAGGTCGGCACGGCCCCGCTACCCGCGCGTTTCCAGGGCTGCGAACGAATCGTGCTGCTGGAGAAGCGCCTCGACCGGGGGTAGCTCAGGGTGTCAGGCGGTCGAGCACCGCCTGGTGCAAAGGGCCGTTGGTGGCGATCGCGTCGCCGCCGTGCGGGCCGGGGGTGCCGTTGAGGGAGGTGAACGAGCCGCCGGCCTCACGGACGAGGATGTCGAGGGCCGCCAGATCCCACAGGGAGACCTCGGGTTCGGTGGCGATATCCACGGCACCCTCGGCAACCAGGCAATAGCTGAGGAAATCGCCGTAACCGCGCACCCGCCACACCTCGTCGGTGAGGTCGATGAACTTCTCCCGCAGGCCTCGGTCGCGCCACCCGGACAGACTGGAGAAGGCCAGGCTGGCGTTGTCGAGATCGGCGACGGCGGAGACGGTGATCGGTTTCGGCGCGCCCGGATGGAAACTGGACCAGGCCCCCGAACCCGCGGCCGCCCACCAGCGGCGGGCCAGCGCCGGTGCGCTCACCACGCCGACCACCGGCACACCGTCCTCGAGCAGCGCGATGAGCGTGGCCCACACCGGGACGCGACGCACGAAGTTCTTGGTGCCATCGATCGGGTCGATCACCCACTGACGGCCCGTGAACTCGGCGTCGCCGCCGAACTCCTCGCCGAGTACCGAATCCTGCGGCCGCTCCTGCTCGAGCATCGTGCGAATCTGCCGTTCCACCGCCAGATCCGCATCCGAGACCGGTGTCAGATCCGGCTTGGCATCCACCTTCAGGTCGAGCGCGCCGAAACGCTCTTTGGTGATGGCGTCGGCGGCATCGGCGAGCCGAAGGGCGAGTTCGAGATCGGAAGTGTGCGCGGCCACCTCAAAACCTTATCCGCTCACCCGCCGCTGCCCAGCACTGCCGCCGCGGCGGCAGCGCGCAGGCTCGGCCCGCCCGCCCCGCCATCAGGCGACCGGCACCGAGCGGGCCGCGGCCAACGCCGACGCCCACCAGTGCAGCCGATCCAGCATCGTGCGCGCCGCCCCGGCCGGCTCCTCCGGATTACGCAGTGCCCCGTTCTCGTCGAAGAGCAGGTAGTACCGCGGGAACGAAACGTATTCGCGCAACGTGTGGGCGTCCAGCTCGTTGAACACCTGCCGCAGCCCCTCGATGGCCAGCAGTCCACCGCTGGCTCCGCTGTAGCCGACGAACCCGATGGTCTTGCCCTGCCACTGCGTGAAGTGCCAATCGATGGCCGCCTTGAGCGAGGCCGGGAAGCTGCGGTTGTAGTCGGGGGTGACGATGACGTAGGCGTCGGCTGCCGACAGCCGATCGGTCAGGGCCGTCATGCCGGCGGGCCGGTCGGGGTCCGGGTTCATGGCGGGCGGGACGGCGGGCAGTTCGAGCGGGATGTCGTAGTCGGCCAGATCGATGACGTCGACGTCGTATCCGCCGTGGGCGCGGGCCTGGTCGGCGAACCAGCGCGCGACCACCGGCCCGAACCGTCCGTCCCGGACGCTGCCGATGATCACCGCGAGCTTCAGTGGCGTGGTCATGCCGTTCTCCTTCGGATCGAGGTGCGACCGTGGCGGTCGCTCGGTCATCACTCTGGTCGCGTTCGGCAGGCCGATGAAGACCGCGCCGAGGGTGGTAGTGGGAGGGCCACTCTCAGCGCCGGGAAGGTGGTTACGGTGAATGCGTGAGCACCAATGAGATGGGCCTGTTCCTGCGCAGCCGTCGCGAGTCGGTCACCCCCGCGGACGTGGGGCTGCCGAGCGGCCCGCGGCGGCGCACCCCTGGTCTGCGCCGGTCGGAGCTGGCGACGCTGGCGGGAGTGAGCGTCGAATACCTGACCCGTCTCGAGCAGGGACGGGACCGCAACCCGTCGCCTCCGGTGTTGTCGGCGCTGGCCGACGTCTTGAAACTCACCGCGAGCGAACGGGTGCATCTCTACCGGCTGACCAAGGCCGATTCCGGGTTCACCTGCATGGGCAGCGCTCAGCCGAACCGCATGGTGCGACCGACCGTGCGCACCCTCCTCGACCAGCTCGAACCCGCCGCCGCCATCGTGGTCAACCGGCTCACCGAGATCCTGGCCTGCACCGATGGCTATCGCGCGCTGATGGGCGCCTCCGGCCAGCTCGACGAGGAACTACCCGATCTGGCCGGATACGTCTTCACCGATCCACGCGCCAAGGAGTTCTTCTCCGACTGGGATCGTGTCGCCGACCACCTCGTCGCCACCTTGAAGCAGGGCCCATTCCGCGCGGATCCGAATATCGACGCCCTGGCCGACCGCCTCACCATCACCGCGGGCGCCGCCTTCACCGAGCGCGTCGACACCGTGCCGAGCCTGCCTCCGGTCACCGGCATCACCCGCATGCAGCATCCCGACGTGGGCGGGCTGCGGATGGCCTACGAAACCCTCGATCTACCTGCCGACGACGATCAGCAGCTCATCATCTATCTCCCCGCCGACGACGCCACCGCCGCAGCGCTCGACGCCCTCAACGGTCGCCGCCCCGGCGCGTTGCGCGCCGTCTCCGATAGCCTGCCCTGCGGTTTCACCGTCCCGGACCGGCCCGGTAGCCTTGGACATCGTGCATCCCGACGTATCCGCCGATCTAGCCGAACTCGACACCACGCTCAAGACCGTCGAGTCGGTCCTCGACATCGAGGAGCTACGCCGCCGCATCGATGAACTCGAGCACCAGGCGTCCGACCCCGATCTGTGGAACGACCAGGACCACGCCCAGAAGGTCACCAGCGAGCTCTCGCACGCCCAGGGCGAATTGCGCCGAGTCGAGGAGCTGCGGCAGCGGCTGGAAGATCTGCCGATCCTCTACGAGCTGGCCGAAGGCGAAGAGGGCGAGGCAGCCGCCGCCGCACTGGCCGATGCCGACGCCGAACGCGCCGCCCTGCACGCCGACGTGGAGGCGATGGAGGTGCGCACGCTGCTGTCGGGCGAGTACGACAAGCGTGAGGCGCTGGTCAACATCCGTTCCGGCGCCGGCGGCGTGGATGCCGCCGACTGGGCCGAGATGCTGATGCGCATGTACATCCGCTGGGCCGACCGACACAAGTACCCGGTCGAGGTCTACGACACCTCCTACGCCGAAGAGGCGGGCATCAAGAGCGCCACCTTCGCGGTGAAGTCGCCCTATGCCTACGGCACGCTCTCGGTGGAGATGGGCACGCACCGGCTGGTGCGGATCAGCCCGTTCGACAACCAGGGCCGCCGCCAGACCTCCTTCGCCGAGGTCGAGGTGCTGCCGGTGGTGGAGACCACCGACCACATCGAGATTCCCGAGGGCGAGATCCGCGTCGACGTGTACCGCTCCTCCGGGCCGGGTGGTCAGAGCGTCAACACCACCGACTCCGCGGTGCGCCTGACCCATATCCCGACCGGCATCGTCGTCACCTGCCAGAACGAGAAATCGCAGCTGCAGAACAAGATTTCGGCGATGCGCGTGCTGCAGGCCAAACTACTCGAGCGCAAACGGCAGGAAGAGCGCGCCGAGATGGACGCGCTCAAGACCAACGAGGGTGCCTCCTGGGGTAATCAGATGCGCTCGTACGTGCTGCACCCGTACCAGATGGTCAAGGATCTGCGCACCAACTACGAGGTCAACAACCCGTCCGCGGTGCTCGACGGCGATATCGACGGATTCATCGAGAGCGGGATCCGGTGGCGCATGCGGGAGCAGGCCAACTGATGTTCGCCCCGGGGATCCAGAGTTCGGGGATCCACGCGCTGTCGGTCTCCTCCGACGTCACCCCATGGCTGCGGTCCTCCGGTCTGGAGATCGTGCTGCTGATCCTGGGCGCGGTGCTGTTCAGCCGGTTCGCGACGTTCGTGCGCGACCGCGTCACCCGCAAGATCGACGCCGGTTTCCAGAGCAGTGACGCGCTGGTGCGCACCGAGGCGGCCAAGCATCGGCACGCCCTGGCGCAGGTGGTCACCTGGGTCGTGCTGACCATCGTCTATGTGCTGGTCGGCATGGAGGTGTTGCAGCGGCTCGGGTTCGCCGTCACCGGCCTGGTCGCCCCTGCCGCGGTGCTCGGTGCCGCATTGGGTTTCGGCGCCCAGCGCATCGTGCAGGACATTCTGGCCGGATTCTTCCTGATCACCGAGCGCCAGTACGGATTCGGCGACGTGGTGCGGATCAACGTCACCGGCGCTGCCGACTCCGCCGAAGGGACCGTCGAAGACGTCACACTCCGGATCACCACCTTGCGCGACGCCGACGGTCAGGTGATCATCGTGCCCAACGGGCAGATTGTGAAAGTCACGAATCTGTCGAAAGATTGGGCTCGTGCGGCGATCGACGTCCCGGTGGCGGCCAGTGCCGATATCAACCGGGTGAACGAGATCCTGCACAAGGTGGGCGAAGAGGCCTACCGCGACCGCAGGCTCGAGCCGCTGCTGCTGGACGAGCCGACGGTCATGGGTGTGGAAGACCTCACGGTCGATCAGATGAACATCCGGATGGTCGCCCGCACCCTGCCGGGTAAGCAATTCGAAGTAGGACGTGAGCTGCGCGTCCGGGTAGCCGCCGCGCTGCGCAGGGAAGGTATCAGTGAGACCGCGTAAATCCACGGCGATCCTGATGGGGAGCTGGGTCGCCACGTTCGTGCTGTATCTGTTCGTCAAACCCGACACGCCCACACCGCCCGCGCCCTTCGTGAATACCGTTCCGGCAGCGGTGCATACGACGCCACCGGCGAAGTGACCCGCCCGAGGTGACGGCCTCGATATCGCCGCTGGCGCGGCTCTGACCAGGGCCTGACCGCGTTCGTGAGGCAGCTCACGGCGCCCGGTCACGGGGTGGTCCATGGTTACACTGGCTCCCCGTGATCACGATGCGGAACGTCACGAAGTCGTACAAGACCTCGACGCGACCCGCGCTGGACAACATCACGGTGGATGTGGGCAAGGGCGAGTTCGTCTTCATCATCGGACCGTCCGGCTCGGGCAAATCGACCTTCATGCGATTGCTGCTCAAAGAGGAAGTCCCCACCGCCGGCGAGATCCAGGTGGCCGATTTCCGGGTGGACCGGCTGCCCGGCCGCAAGGTGCCCAAACTGCGTCAGCGGATCGGCTGCGTGTTCCAGGATTTCCGGCTGCTGCAGCAGAAGACCGTCGAGCAGAACGTGGCCTTCGCCCTCGAGGTGATCGGTAAGCGCAGGCAGTTCATCGAGCGCACCGTGCCCGAAGTGCTGGACATGGTCGGCCTCGGCGGTAAGGCCGACCGGCTGCCCGGTGAACTGTCCGGCGGCGAGCAGCAGCGGGTGGCGATCGCGCGCGCGTTCGTCAACCGGCCGCTGGTCCTGCTGGCCGACGAGCCGACCGGCAATCTCGATCCGGAGACCAGTGCCGACATCATGGCGCTGCTCGAGCGCATCAACCGCACCGGCACCACGGTGCTGATGGCCACCCACGACAACCACATCGTCGACTCGATGCGCCGACGGGTCATCGAACTCGACCGCGGGCGCATGGTCCGCGACGAGGCCACCGGCGTGTACGGAGTTGATCGATAATGCGGGCGAGTTTCCTGTTCGGCGAGGTCTTCGAAGGCCTGCGCCGCAATGTCACCATGACCATCGCGATGATCCTGACCACCGCGGTCTCGCTCACCATGCTCGGTGGCGGTCTGCTGGCCGTGCGGATCGCGGACAAGACCGAGCAGTACTTCTTGGACCGGCTCGAGGTGCGGTTGTATCTGACCGAGGACGTCTCGGCGACCGACCCGGACTGCTCGCTGGAGCCCTGCAAATCGCTGATGGCGGACCTCAAGGCCACCGAAGGCGTGCAATCGGTGCAGTTCCTCAACCGGGACGACGCGATCCGGGAGGCCAAGGAGAAGACCTTCAAGGACCAGCCGGAGCTGGCCGAATACGTGGCCGATACCCCGCTGCCTGCGTCGCTGCGGGTGAAGATGGTCGACGCCGAGCTGTATCCGACGATCTACGAGTCCTTCTACGACCGCCCCGGTGTCGGCATGGTGCGCAATGACAAGGACATCGTCGACCGGCTGGTCAGCCTGTTCGACGGGTTGCGCAACGCCGCGTTCGGCCTGGCCATCCTGCAAGCCGTCGCGGCGCTGCTGTTGATCGCGAACATGGTGCAGATCGCGGCATTCACCCGGCGCACCGAGGTCGGGATCATGCGCTTGGTCGGCGCCACCCGCTGGTACACCCAGCTACCGTTCCTGCTCGAGGCGGTGGTGGCGGCGCTGGCCGGCTCGCTGCTCGCCGTGGTCGGCCTGTTCGTCGCACGGCCGCTGGTGGTGGACCGGGCGCTCGGCGACTTGTTCGCGAGCAAGGTCTTCCCCCGCATCACCGGTGACGACATCGCGATGACGGCGCTGATCATCGCGCCGGTCGGCGTGGCCTTCGCGGCCGTCACGGCGTACGCCACGCTGCGTTACTACGTACGGGAATAGCCGCCACCTGCGCCGTCGCGCGCGGTAGGAGATCATCTCGCAGGCCGGTCCACCTCAGGGTGGGCCGGCCTGCCGCGTTGCGTGCGGAAGGCCCGGTTTGTGATACCGCACAACGACTCGGCAACAGATTCGCGAACCCTCGACGCTCTTCTTACTCTGGAGTAAGATAGCCTTACTCCAGAGTAAGAAATGGGACCACCACCCACTCACCCACCCATCCGAGAAAACAGGTGATGATGAGCACTCGAGACAGCGCGACGAAGCGACGTCCGGATTCCGGCCGGAGCCAGGATTCCGCGGTCGGCCTGAACCAACCCAAGCGGGATTGGATGGGCGCGGCGATGCGGGTGATGACGACCCTCACCGGGTCCGAGCTCGCCGAGAAGTACAACTTGCGCAAGCCGATCGAGCGGGTCACCTACGAAGGAACCAAGACCGGATTCCGCACTCTCGGTGCGGCCACCCGCGCGTTCAACAAGGTCGCGGGCGGCGGTCAGCCCAAGCGCCTGGCCACCAACGAGGCCAAGAACAAGGACTACTTCGACCTCACCCCCACCGACGAACAGCAGATGATCGTCGAGACGGTGCGCGAGTTCGCGGCCGAGATCCTGCGCCCGGCCGCGCACGACGCCGACGAGGCCGCCGCCGCGCCGAAGGACCTGCTCGGCCGCGCCGCCGAACTCGGCATCACGCTGATCAACGTGCCCGAGGAGCTCGAGGGCGCGGCCAGCGAACGCGGCGCCGTCACCAACTCGATGGTCGCCGAGGCGCTCGCGCACGGCGATATGGGTCTGGCGCTGCCGATCCTGGCGCCCAGCGGCGTCGCGGTGGCACTGTCGCAGTGGGGCACCGACGCCCAGCAGCAGACCTACCTGCCCGCCTTCACCGGCGAGAACGTGCCGCAGGCCTCGGTGGTGATCAGCGAGCCGCGCGCCCTGTTCGACCCGTTCGCGCTGCAGACCAAGGCCGTGCGCTCCCCCAGCGGCTACCGGCTCTCCGGTGTGAAGAGCCTGGTCCCGGCCGCGGCGGACGCCGAGCTGTTCATCGTCGGCGCCGAACTCGACGGACGCCCGGCGCTGTTCATCGTCGAATCCGACGCGCAGGGTCTGGTCGTGGAGGCCGACCCGAGCATGGGTCTGCGGGCCGCGGGCCTTGGCCGGCTCATCCTCGACAACGTCGCCGTCGGCTCCGACGCGCTACTCGGCGACGGTGACGGCAAGCAGCACGCCGAGGACTACGCCGACGCCGTGCGCCTGGCCCGCCTCGGCTGGGCCTCGCTGGCGGTCGGCACCGGCCAGGCCGTGCTCGACTACGTCATCCCCTACGTCAACGAGCGGGAAGCGTTCGGCGAGCCGATCTCGCACCGTCAGGCGGTCGCGTTCATGGTCGCCAATATCGCCATCGAGCTCGACGGCCTGCGTCTGGTGACGCTGCGTGGCGCATCCCGCGCCGAGCAGGGGCTGTCGTTCGCCCGCGAGGCGGCGCTGGCCAAGAAGCTGGCCACCGACAAGGGCATGCAGTTCGGCCTCGACGGCGTGCAGCTGCTCGGCGGCCACGGCTTCACCAAGGAGCACCCGGTCGAGCGCTGGTACCGCGATCTGCGCGGCATCGGCGTCGCCGAAGGTGTCGTGCTCGTCTGACCGGCCCGTTCGTTACTTCAGGAGATTCCAACCATGATCAATCTCGAACTCCCCAAGAAGCTGCGGGCCAGCGCCAACCAGGCGCATCAGGTCGCCGCGCAGATCTTCCGGCCCATCTCGCGTAAATACGACCTCGCCGAACACGAGTACCCGGTCGAGCTCGACACCATGGCCGCCATGGTCGAGGGCCTCGCCGACTCCGGCACCCAGAAGATCGGCGGCGCCGCGGGCGGTCGCGAGGACGACAGCGACGCCCACGCCACCGAGCTGCTCGGAAACACCAACGGCGGCAATATGTCCGCGCTGCTCAACGCCCTCGAGACCTCGTGGGGCGACGTCGGCCTGATGCTGTCGATCCCGTACCAGGGCCTCGGCAACGCCGCCATCGCCGCCGTCGCCACCGACGAGCAGCTCAAGCGGTTCGGCAAGGTGTGGGCCTCGATGGCCATCACCGAGCCGTCCTTCGGTTCCGACTCCGCGGCCGTCACCACCACCGCCGTCCTCGACGGCGACGAGTGGGTGCTCAACGGCGAGAAGATCTTCGTCACCGCCGGTGAGCGCTCCACCCACATCGTGGTGTGGGCCTCGGTCGACCGCAGCCTCGGCCGCGCGGCCATCAAGTCGTTCGTCGTGCCGCGCGACGCTCCGGGCCTGTCGGTGGCGCGGCTCGAACACAAGCTCGGCATCAAGGCCTCCGACACCGCCGTGCTGCTGCTGCAGGACTGCCGCATCCCGAAGGACAACATCCTCGGCAGCCCGGAAGTCAACGTGGAGAAGGGCTTTGCCGGGGTCATGCAGACCTTCGACAACACCCGCCCCCTCGTCGCCGCCATGGCCGTCGGTGTGGCCCGCGCCGCCCTCGAGGAGCTGCGCGCGGTCCTGAAGGACGCGGGCATCGAGCCGTCCTACGACATCCCCGCCAACAACCAGCCCGCCGCGGCCGCCGAATTCCTGCGCATGGAAGCCGATTACGAATCGGCGTACCTGCTGGCCCTGCGCGCGGCCTGGATGGCCGACAACAAGAAGCCGAACTCGCTCGAGGCTTCCATGTCCAAGGCCAAGGCCGGCCGCACCGGCACCGACGTCACCCTCAAGGCCGTCGAACTCGCCGGCCCGCTCGGATACTCGCAGCGGACTCTGCTGGAGAAGTGGGGTCGGGACTCGAAGATCTTGGACATCTTCGAGGGGACCCAGCAGATTCAGCAGCTCATCGTCGCGCGGCGGGTGCTGGGGAAGACCAGTGCTGAGCTGAAGTAGGGCTGTGCACACCAGAACCGGTGCGGGTCGGCACTTTCCGATCCGCACCGGTTCTTTTCGTTTCCGGCGGCGCTTGCCTCGGCAGGACGGAATGGAACCGATCGACGGCCGTGCACGTCCAAGTACGTGAAGTGGACAAATCGTCCACCGTCCACGCACGATGGCAAGGAATATCGCATGCAGATCGATGGGGAGCGTCGGTGACCGAAGACCTACAAGTCCAACCCGAAGACCTGGACCGATTCGCGACCGCCATGAGCAATCTGGCCGCCGATTCCGACAGCGCCAAGCAGTACGTCGCGAAGTGGTTCGACATCTCCGGCGACGACGCTCGGATATTCGCGCACGTGGCAGGCATCGCCGAACAGGTCAGGCAGAATCTGGAAGCCAACTACGACAAGCTGCGCCAGCTCGCCGAGGCCTCCGCCACCGAGCTCACCAAGAGCGCGGAAATGTACCGCACCACCGATCTGGCGACGGCGAAGCGCCTCGACAGCACCTACGGCGAAGGGCAGTGATGGCGCGCCCAGGCGAAGCACTACAGGAACCCGCGGCCGAGGATCCGATGCCCGGGTGGATCCCGTATTTCATCGGCGGCAACTTCGTGTCCCCCGCGTACTACCTCAACGAGGCGTCGAAAACCCTGCTGGGTATCGACGTCTTCGGCTGGGCTTCGCAGCAGGTGGCAGGCGATTGGGCGGCCGTGAAGAAGGCTTCCGGAGCGGCGGGAAACCTGGCCGCGTTCAACACCTCCTTCCACGACACGCTGAAGGCGGACTGGCAGAACACCGTCGAGAGCACCTGGCGAGGCAACGCCGCCGACGACGCGCGCAACTACTTCCACTGGCTGGCCGGATCCGTCGAGTTCCAGGTGCGCCCGCTCGAAGAGATCGAGCGCACGCTCAACAACATCAGCAACGCGATGGTCAATCTCGGCCGAGTGCTCGGCGATCTGCTCCAAGGAATCGCCGATCTGATCATCATGTGGCTGGCCAAGATGGCGGCGGCGGCGATCCAGTCGTCGGCTGTCATCACCGCGCCGACGGCGGCCGCGACCTATGCCGCCGCGGCGGTCGACGCCGTGCGGATCGTCGCGAAGTACCAGCAGATGGTGAACGCGGCGGGCACCACGTTCAAGGTCGTCGTCGGGCTCGGCGCGACAGCGCTTCAGCTGTCCAGCCGCCCACCGGACGAGCTGCCCCCGCTACTGTCGCCGTCCTACGACCACCCCGGAGCCTGACCTGATGCCCCAACAGCCCGACCCCACCTACGATGTCGCCGGGGCAGATCTCGGCGCGTCGTGTCAGCTGCGTAAATCGCTGGAAGCCTTGCGATCCGCGGCGGCCGGTCCCGAGGTCAGCAAACAGCTCGATGACGTCATCGCGGGCCGTACGAGCATGCGGGAGTTCGGCAAGTCCGACGCGTTCGCGGGCATCCTCGACCGAGTGCTGACCCCGCAGGCGATGAACAAGTTGAGCGGCCTGTCGCCGGAGGAGCTGGAGGCCATGGCCGAACAGGGGCGCGCCGAGCAAGCGCGGTTGCGGACCGAGCCCACCGCCGCCGCCGATGCTCTGTCCGCGCAAGACGCTCCGCGGACACCACTGAGACCGGAGACGCCACAGACGGTTCAGCTGCATCCCGGTACCCGCAAGCCCAACCGGGAGCAGGTTGTCACACCGGACGAGCCGGACGAGGACGACCTGTACTTCCAGGAGCGCAGGCAGCGCGGTTGGCTGGTGTGATGGCCACCTACCCGGCCGAGCGCATCGGCGTCGAGGTACCGGTTCAGCCCCGCTACGGGATGGAAACCGTCGCCGACATGTTGCGGATGTCGAACTCCCGCGAATGGCGCGATCTGTTCTCACTGGAGCTCCAGCGGCCGCTGCCGGACGTCTGCAGCGCACACGGAAGACCCGCCGTCGACCGCTGGAAGAATGTCATCACCTTCCGTCGAACGTCGCGCGGGGTGGAGCAGCAGAGTCTCGGCGTCACCCTGCGTGGGATGGGCACCGACTTGTTCAAGCTCGGAATCAACATCCCGCCGGTCGCCGGAGATCTGCACGGCGAGTGGCCGGTATGCCGGGCGTGTGTTCGGCGCGCGACGCTGTTGCGGTGGTTTGCTCGCTTCTTGATCGTCATCGGTCTGCCGCTGCTACCCGCCCTGCTGATCGCGCTCCAGCTCGGCGTCGAGCGTATCCACCCCGCGTGGGTGGTGGCCTTCTTTCCCGGCTGGTTCCCGTTCGGCTTGTTCACCGCCATGCTCGTGTATCAGGCCGCGGCTCAATTCATCCGGATCGACCCGATCAACGGCCCCGACTCGATCACCATCCGCGCCCACCCCGACTTCGCCGCAGCAGTAGCCGAGCGGCGAGATTGACCTCGCCCGACGCGGTAACCGAGCAATACGGCTGAATCAGCAGCTCACGAGACCAAGTCTGCCGTTCGAGATCGGCTGCGGAAAACGAGTCGGCTCGGCCATACCCTCGAGCACTGTTCGCTGCCCAGCGACTGCGCACCTGCCTATGGCGTGAAGATCGCGGGCTCGTAATCGAACCCCGGTGTCACTTCGAGGACGGTGTCGGCGGGGTTGCTCACCTTGAATACAACAGTGAAGGCGACCTCGCGCCCGGGCAGCACCGTTGTCGAGGGCGAACCGACCCCTTGACTCGAATCGAACACCCGCTCGGCCTCGAGGTTGTCGCTCTGACAGGTCGCTTGGAAGAAGTCGGGGTCATAGTTGTCCGACGAACCGTTGACAACGGTGACTGCGAAAGCCACGTAATGGCCAGGATCGTTCGTGGACGCTGATTCACTGGGCGAGTACGGAGTGGGTGGAGCGATAGTTACCGAGAGCCCGTCGTCGTACCGATATGCCTCACCGAACCGGGGGTTCTGCGCGGGTGGGCGGCGGGTGGAAGTCGCAGCTGAGGTCGAGGTGATCTCCGGCGCCGTGGTGGGAGAGGGCGGCTGGGACGGGGCCTGCTGTGGCGGCACGCTCGAAGTTTCCGGAGGGACGGCAGTGGTACTCGCCGTCGGCGAACGTTCGATGGGCGCAGTCGTGACAGCAGGGCGATTGACGCCGGTATCGACGCTGGGCTGTGCTTCTCCGCCCACCTGGTCCGAGCATGCGTTCAGCGGCAGGGCCAGGACGGCCACCGCGACAACAAGCCATGTAGTTCTCGTCATCGGATACTCCAGGCGTCAGCGACCAGAGGCATCGACGTTCCACATTACGCCGCGTCGCACAGCGGTTTCGCTGTCATCCGAGCACGGGAAGCTGCGTGGCCGAATCGTGATCCCCACCCCCGGTGAACCGCAGCCGACACGGCCTCACACACCAGGAGGCGGCGGCGATTCGTCGACCAACGACTCGCCGGGCGGCTGGCGCGAGGACCGCTACAGCTCCGGGCGGCCGGGACGCATACCGTTGGACGCGAGTCCGCGTGTACTGAACTCGCACACCGGCGACGGCACCGGCTCACCCGGGTCCGGCTCGTCCAGCCGCGCGAGAATCCACTTCCGCACCCCCTGCAACTGCCCGATGAGGTCATCGACTTCGGCCAGTTTCCTGCGGTAGACCGCCGCCGAGTCCGGGCACGAATCGCCGGATGGGTTACCCGCTTGCAGGCATTCCACGAACGGCCGGATCTCCTCCAGCTCGAATCCGCACTCCTGCAAGGTGCGGATCTGGCGCACCACGCGGTAGTCGTCCTCGCTGTAGACGCGGTAGCCGCTGGCGTCGCGGCCCGCGCGCAGGAGGCCGCGCGATTCGTAGTAGCGCAGGGCACGCGTGGTGGTCGACGTGCGTTCGGCCAATTCCCCGATCCGCATCCCGGTCCTTTCCGATCCGCGCAGGTGCGCGATTATCGGTAGCAACCGCCTGCGGCCGGATCTTCATCCTGGACCGGTTCAGGTCAGATGCTTGCGCAGCACTTCCTGATGGGTCGGACGGGCCGCCTCGAGCCGTTCGCGACCCGCGGTGGTGAGCCGGAGGAAGTTGGCTCGCCGGTCGAAGTCGCAGGTGGCGCGTTCGACGAGCCCGGCCTTCTCCAGCCTGGTCACGGTGCGTGAGAGCGCGCTCTGGCTCAGGTACATCTCGGTCTCGATGTCTTTCATCTTGACCTTCTCCGCCTGCGCTCCGCCGCAGCGTCCGCCGAGGACCTGGAGCAGCTCGAACTCGCTGAGGCCGAGCTGATGCTGTGCCTGTAGCGCGCTCTCCAGCTCACAGGACGTGCCGTGATACAGGCGGAGCGTTTCGGACCACTTCGCGCAGACATCTTTGTCGGTGTCGTGGTACATGAGCCGAGGTTAGCATGTCAAGGCATTTTATGCACGTGCATTACATGTGTTGACATTCAATGCATGTGCATTTAAGTTACCCTCCGTGACCACGACAACGGCACCCCAGAACCTCACTGCTCCTACTACTTCCGAACCAACCGCGAGTGGTTGGGGGCCCAAGCTGTGGGCCATCCTGTTCGTCGCCGGTCTGGCGATGTTCCTCGACGCGCTCGACGTCTCCATGGTGGGCGTCGCGCTCCCCTCGATCGGCGAAGATCTGGGCCTGGACACCTCCGCGCTGCAGTGGATCGTCAACGGCTACATCCTCGGCTACGGCGGCCTACTGCTGCTCGGCGGACGAGCCGCCGACCTGCTCGGCCGCAGACAGGTCTTCCTGACGGCACTGGTGGTCTTCGGAATCGCCTCGTTGATCGGCGGCCTCGTCGATGACGGCGCGTTGCTGATCGCCACCCGGATCATCAAGGGCGTCGCCGCCGCCTTCACCGCGCCGGCCGCGCTGTCGATCATCACGACCACCTTCAAGGAAGGCCCCGACCGCAACCGGGCCCTGTCGATCTTCACCATCTTCGGCGCCACCGGCTACGCCTCCGGCCTGATCGTGTCGGGCCTGCTCACCGGCATCGACTGGCGACTGACCTTCTACATGCCGGTCGTGGTCGTCGCGATCGTGACGGTCACCGCCTACTTCGTGATCCCGCGCAACATCGAAAAGGAAGAGGGCCGTATCGATTTCACCGGTGCGGTGCTGCTGACCGGCGGCATGCTGGCGGCGGTCTACACGATCGTGACGGCGCCGGAGACCGGCTTCACCCCCACCGTCATCGCGACCACCATCCTCGCCGTCGGCCTGCTGTCCACGTTCTTCGTGGTGGAGAACCGGGTGAGCCACCCGCTGGTGCGGCTGAGCATCTTCAAGGTGAAGTCGATCGTGCGGGCGAACCTGGCCGCACTGGCCATCTTCGGCTCCTACCTGAGCTTCCAGACGATCGTGTCGCTGTACCTGCAGAACACCCTGGAATGGGAGCCGCTGCAGATGGCGCTGGCGATGGCGCCGACCGGCATCATCGTCGCGATCCTTTCGCCGATCGCGGGCAACTTCATCGACCGCTTCGGCACCACCCCGATGATCCTGTCCGCTCTCACCTCGTTCGTGGCCGGCTACGTGTGGTTCCTCACCCGCGGTGGCAGCGCCGACCCGAACTACGTCGTAGACTACCTGCCCGCGTTCCTGCTGCTCGGCCTCGGCTTCGCACTCGGATTCTCCGCGGTGATGGTGCAGGCCACCGAGGGCATCGCCGACCATGAGCAGGGCCTGGCCTCCGGTCTGGTGCAGACCTCGTTCCAAATCGGCGGTGCGGTGGTGCTGGCCATCGCCACCGGCCTGATCAGCGACGCCGCCACCGACGGCATCGCCGGCTACCGGCCGGGGCTGTACCTGGTGACCGCGGTCGCCGTGATCGGCCTGATCGCCTCCGCCTCGGCCGTGCTGGCCCGCAAGCAGGCGGTCGCCGAACTCGCGTAAGCGGATTCGACAACTGGACAGCAGTGGGGTCGCCGGATCGGCGGCCCCACTGCCGTATGTAGCGAACATCTCCGGATCGGCGTGCACGGCCGGGGACGTGACCCTTCCCATACCGGATCCGGCGCGAGCGCCAGGACCTCATGGGTTACCTCGGCGTAAGCAACTCCACCGAAAAGTACGTACTTGCCGGGGTGTTCGGTCGCTTCGAGACTCGGAGACGCCGACGAGGTTTCAGACCCACCGCCGAATGATCGGAGATCGCCATGACCGAACCCACGCCCGTCACCATCCTCGGGCTGGGCTCGATGGGCAGCGCGCTCGCCGGGCTCTGCTCGCGGCAGGGCATCCCACCACGGTGTGGAACCGAAGCCCGCAGCGCGCGGCGGCTCTGGTGGACTCCGGCGCGATCGCACGGCTGCGGATCGCATGCGCGGTAGCCGACAATCGTGTGATCGTCTCGTGCTTCAGCACTTTCGCGGTCACCCGCGAGGCTCTCGCCGAGACAGACCTGCGTGACTGTGACCTGATCACCCTGAACAGCGGAAGCCCGGATGAGGCAAGGAAATTCGCACAGTGGGCGGCAGAACGCGGGGCGCGGTACCTCGGTGGGGCGATCAAGAACGTGCCGTCGGCGGTGGGCAAGCCGGACACCTTGCTGTACTTCGGCGGTGACCGCGCTGTCTTCGACGAGCACGCCGAGCTCTTGCGGGTATTCGGCGGTGAGATCGAATTCCTCGGCACAGAACCGGATCTCGCCGCACTCTACGAGGCGGCTGTGGGCGCGATGCTGCTGCCCGCACTGCTCGGATTCCTCGAGGGCGCGGCGGTGCTGGCCGCGCGCGGCCGTGAGGCGCGGACGATGGTCGGCTATTCCGTGAAGTGGTTGCAGATGATCGAGTCGATTCTTCCGGTCATCGCCGAAGAGATCGACCATCGCGATTACACCCGCCTCGGCGCCTCGGTCGAAGTGTTTCACCATGCGATCGATCAGGATCGGCAGATCGGCGCCGAATCGGGCGTCGATATGTCCTGGCACGAGCCGATGCACGAGCTGCTGCGGCGCGCGGTTGCCGAGGGGCGGGACAAGCAGAGCGTCACCGCGCTCATCGAACTGCTGACCGGCGGCAGGTGACCTGCGCACCGTGGACCGGGCGGTGCGGTAGGCGCTCTGCGCCGCGCGGTCGGCGGGGCCACACCCGCGCGTCGCCGCCTGGTGTCCTCATCCGAGCTGCTTGAGGTTCTTCATCGTGAACCGGGAGTTGACACGTCCGATCTTCGGGATCGTCATCACCTGGGTACGCAGGAACACCTCGTATGCGTCCAGATCCGCGACGGCGACGCGTGCGAAATAGTCGGGGGTGCCGAACAATCGGCGCAGCTCCCTGACCTCGTCGAGGCCGATCATCGTCTCCTCGAAGCGGGCGACGGTGTCCGCGTCCTGGCCTTCGAGGGTGAGATCGAGCAGCACCTCGAAGGCCCGGCCGACCGCACCGGGGTCGATGACGGCCCGGTACCCGCGGATGACGCCCTCGGCTTCGAGCCGCTGCACTCGGCGCAGACAAGGTCCGGGCGTGAGCCCGACCCGGCCGGCGAGTTCGACGTTGGTCAGCCGTCCGTCGGCCTCCAGCTCGGCGATGATTGCGCGATCCAGCGAGTCCATGCATTCATACTGCTCTGGCACCTGGATTCCGCGCAATGTATGCAACCAAAGAGCAAGCGAATTGCGCGACCATTATCGAGTGCAGCAACTCGACCCGGTGCCCGCGCTCGCGGTGCCCTCCAGATCCCGGCAGGAACAGGTCGCCGCGGGTATCGCCGACTCGGTATCGGCGGGCCTCGGCATCTTCCCGCTGGGCATCGCGCTCGGCCTGCTGGTGGTGCAGGCGGGGCTGCCGTGGTGGCTGGCGCCTGCGCTGTCGCTTGCGGCGTTCGCCGGTTCGCTGGAACTGCTGCTGGTCGGCATGGTGGCGGCGACCGCGCCGCTGGTGGCGGTGGCGGTCACGGTGTTCGTGGTGAACTTCCGGCACGTGTTCTATGCGTTCTCCTTCCCGATTCACCTGGTGCGCAACCGGTTCGCGCGGGTGTACAGCGTGTACGCGATGATCGACGAGGCCTATGCGGTGTCCGCGGCGCTGCCGCCGGCGCAGCGTTCGGGGCCGCGACTGCTGACCATGCAGCTCGCCTCGCAGGCGTACTGGGTCGGCGGCGGTCTGGTCGGTGTCGCGATCGGTGCGGTGATCCCTGGACCGATCAAGGGGCTGGAGTTCGCACTGTGCGCCCTGTTCACGGTGCTCGCCCTCGATGCCTGCCGCTCCCGGCGCGACCTGCCGTCGGTGCTGCTGGCGGTGGTCGCCGTCGGCGGCGCGCTGATCCTGACGCCGCAGGTCGCGCTGTTCGTGGCACTGCTGGCGTTCGTGGTGCTGTTGTTGATCCGATATCGGCTCGCCGGCCGGAAGGCGGTGGCTGTCGATGCCTGACACCGGATATCTGCTGGCAGTGCTGGTGATCGTCTTCTCGATCACCTTCGCCCTGCGCGCGGTCCCGTTCGCCGTGCTGAAACCGCTACGCCGCTCGCATCTGGTGCGCACGCTCGCGGTGTGGATGCCGGTCGGCATCCTCGCGATCCTGGCGGCTACCAGCCTGCACACCACCGTCGCCGAGGACGGCGCGGCGCTCTACGCCCTGCTCGCGATGGCCGTGACCGCCGCCGTCCACCTGCTGTGCGGGCGGCGCACCCTGCTCAGCGTCGGGATCGGGACCGGCGTGTATGTCGTGTTGCTCAATCTGCTCTGATCGAGAAGTCCTTCGCCAACCAGTGAGGAGCGTGCCCGCCCATGCCCGACGCGGCTGATCGACCCAGCTATTTCCGCCGAATCGGTGCCGAGCGATACCTGCCCACCGAGTACACCGGCGGCGCGTGGCGGGCCGATGAGCAACATTTCAGCCCGCTGAGCGGTCTGATCGTGCACGCCATCGAAGCCGCCCGCGCCCGCGACGGCAGGCCCGAGCTCGCGATGAGCCGGATCACCTTCGACATTCTCGGCCAGATCGGTCGCGAGGAATTCGACATCGAGGTCCACACCACCCGGCCGGGACGCACCATCGAGCTGACCGAAGCCACCGTCGTCATCGCGGGACGTCCCGTCGTCAGCGCCCGTGCCTGGCTGCTGTCCGCGCAGGACACCAGCGCGGTCACCGGCGGTGAACCCGATCGGCTGCCCGCCCCAGAATCACTCGAGCGCTGGCCGATCGGCGACCTGTGGCCGGGCGGCTACATCGCCTCGCTCGAGGTCCGCACCACCGCCGCGCCACAACCCGGCCGCACGACAGCGTGGATCTCGACTCACGTCGCGCTGCTCGACGGCGAGGTCACCAGTCCGCTCGCCGACTTCGTCGCGCTCATCGACACCGCCAATGGCATCGCGGTCCGCCAGGATCCGAGGAAGTGGATGTTCCCCAACGTCGACCTGTCCATCCATCTCTATCGCCAACCCCAGGGGTCATGGACCGGGCTCGACACCTCCGTCGTCTTCGGCGAGCAGGGGCAGGGCCTCACCACGACCGTCCTGCACGACGTCCGCGGGCCGGTGGGGCGCGCCGAGCAGATCCTGACCGTCCGTCCGCTGGATTGACGGATCCATCGCGGCTTGCCTTGACCTCGACGTCAACCTCTAGCGTCGGCTCCGACCCGACGAGCAACAGGAGACGACGATGACCACCAGCAACGCGGTGACGATGGTGACGGATGCGACGTTCGCGAACGAGGTTCTGCGCTCGGAACTTCCGGTTCTGGTCGACTTCACCTCCGACCACTGCGGCCCCTGCCGGATGATCTCTCCGGTCCTCGCCGAGATCGCCGCGCAGACACCACAGTTGAAGGTGGTGACGCTCGATGTGGACGCCAATCCGGAGATCAGCGCGGCCTACGCGGTGATGGCGATGCCGACGTTGATGGTGTTCCGGTCCGGCGAGCCGTCCAAGCGGCTGGTCGGCGCGCGCTCCAAGCGACGGCTGCTCGATGAGCTCGCCGACGTCCTCTGAGCGTGGCGGCGAGCCCCTCGCGGTGTCAATCGGTGTTGTCGAGCAGCTGGCGCGGTGCGGCCTGACGCCAGGAGTCGGCGACGATCGCCTCCATCTCCTCGCGGTCGTCGAGGGCGGCCAACCGCACCCGCACCCAAGCATTGGCCGCTTCGTGGGAGGCGATCCAGAACTTGGCGGGTTCGGCGGCGACAAGTTCATCGCGTTCGATGATGGGACAGCGGACCGCCATGGAGGTTTCGGCTTCCGGGAGGGTGAGGAAGAGCTTGCCCGCGACCCGGAACGTGGGCATGCCCCAGGTGAACTGCTCCGCGGTCTCCGGTAAGGACAAGGCGAAGGCGCGGACATCATCCCCGGTGGCACTCATGCGCCGGATTCTTCCAAACCCCACCGACACCGCTCGCCGCACGGCCTCGGCGGTAACAGTGTCGCGTCGATGTCGTGTCGCTTCGGACAACGATCGCCGCTGCCGGGGATACTTCCCGGGTTCGACCTGATCGTGGGGCCGGATCCGACCCACTGCGTTCGCGCCCGGCACCGCCGGATGCGGACTGCCTATCGGTGTACGCGGCGCCGCTCGGGCACCGATCCGTGCGCGCGGTGCGCAGACTGTGGTGCGGCCGGTCCCGGCGCCGAGTAGGAGACCCGGATGGATCTGGACGTCGAGGGAATCGAGCAAGCCGTATCGACCGGCGCACTGCCGGGCTGGGACCGGGTGGAGGAACTGGTCCGCGCGGCCCACGAGCGCTATGCGCCGCTGCGGACCGGCGCCGTCGCCGACTACATTCCGATCCTCGCCGAGGCGGACCCCGAGCTCTTCGGCATCGCGGTCGCCGAGGTCAACGGCGATCTGCACACCGCGGGCGCGGGCGACGCCCAGTTCAGCATCCAATCCATCGCGAAGGCGTTCGTATACGCGCTGGTCTGCGACGCGCTCGGCCATGAGGCGGTGCTGGACCGAGTAGGCGTGAACAACACCGGCCTGGCGTTCAACTCGGTGATCGCAATCGAACTCAACGACGGCCACCCGATGAATCCCCTTGGTCAATGCGGGCGCGTTGGCGACAACGGCGATGATTCCCGGCGCCACCGCGGCCGAGCAATGGGAACGGATCCGGTCCGGGCTGTCCCGTTTCGCGGGCCGACCCCTCGATCTGGACGGCACGGTCTATCACTCGGAAATGCAGACCAACCAGCGCAACAAGGCCATCGCCCGGCTGCTGGAAAGCTACGGCCGCATCGACATCGACCCGCTCGAGGTCGTCGATGTCTACACCAGGCAGTGCTCGCTGCTGGTCGATGCCCGCGACCTGGCAATCATGGGCGCGACGCTGGCCGATGGCGGGGTCAACCCGGTGACCCACGAACGAGTCGTCTCCGCCCAGGTCTGCCGCGACACCCTGGCGGTACTGGCCGCCTCCGGCATGTACGAGCGATCCGGCGAATGGCTGTTCGAGATCGGGTTGCCCGCCAAATCCGGTGTCGCGGGCGGGATTGTCGCCATCGCGCCGGGTAAGGGTGCCATCGGTACCTACTCGCCGCGGCTGGATTCCGCGGGCAACAGCGAACGCGGCATCCGCGCGACCGCGTATCTGTCGCGCACGCTCGGTTTGAACATCTTCGCGTCCGAGGTCCACGAGCAGAGGGGTGCCAGAGCATGACCAGCGAATCGGCCGATACCGCAACCACACCCGAGCGCGCGTCCTGGCTACCGATGGTCGGCCTGTTCTTCGCGCAGGTGCTGATGTCGTTCAACGTTGCCGCCCTGCCGATTTCGCTCGGCGGTATGGTCGAGGACTTCGGCGTCGCACCGACGGTGGTGAGTTCGACGATCGTCGTCTACGGGCTGGCGGTGGCCGCCTTGGTCATGGTCGGTGGAAAGCTCGGCCAGCGCATCGGCTGGGTGGCAATCTTCCGCGTGGTCGTCGTGACATTCGGGGTGTCGGCGACCATGATGATCGCCTCGCCGTCGGTCGGCTGGGCGATCGCCGCGCAAGGTGTCGCCGGTGCGTCAGCGGCGATCATCGTGCCCGCCCTGGTGGCGTTGATCGCGGAGAACTATCACGGCGATCAGCAGGCCACGGCCATCGGTTCGCTCGGCTCCGCGCGAGCGATCTCCGGAGTGAGCGCCTTCCTCATCGGTGGCGCGCTCGGCAGCCTCGTCGGCTGGCGGCCCGTGTTCGGCATCGTGCTGGTGCTGGCCGTGGTGGTATTCGCGTTCAGCTTCACCCTGCGATCCGACGAGGGTGACGCGAGCATCGAGATCGATCTGGTCGCGGCGGCACTGATCGGCGCCGGAATCATGCTGCTGACCATCGGTTTCAACAACCTGAACGCGTGGGGTGTGTTCTTCGCCGATCCGAACGCGCCATTCGATCTGCTCGGCGTCTCACCGGCACCGGTGCTGATCGTGCTCGGCATCATGCTCGGACAAGCCTTCCTGGTATGGACTCGTCGGCGGATGCGCGACGGGAAGGCGCCGCTGATCGACCTGACGGTGCTCGGCAGTTCCCGCGAGCGGGCCGCGGTGTACGCCATGTTCATCGTCGTGGCGCTCGAGGCGGCCCTGATCTTCACCGTCCCGCTCTACATCCAGATCGTGCAGGGCCGTTCGCCTTTCGACACCTCGCTGGCGATGATGCCGTTCAACCTCACGGTCTTCATCACCGCGATGCTGGTGGTGCGGTTCTACAAACGGTTCACTCCGCGCGTCATCGGCATGTTCTCCTTCGGCTCACCACGGCTGCACTGATCTGGCTGGCGTATGTGGTGACCAACAATTGGGAGACCGTGCCGACGATCGCCGGGCTCATCGTCTTCGGCATCGGTCAGGGCGCGCTGGTCACGCTGGTGTTCAACGTGCTTGTCACCTCCGCGCCGAAGAAGCTGGCCGGCGACGTGGGCTCGCTGCGCGGCACAACCCAGAACCTGGCCTCGGCGGTCGGCACGGCGGTAGTCGGCGCGATGCTGGTGACCATCCTGAGTTTCGTGGTCGGGCGGGAGATCATCGATAACGTCGACTTGCCGGATTCGCTCATCACGCAGGTCGATCTGGACAACGTCAACTTCGTCAGCAACGACCGGCTGCGAGAAGTCCTCGAACGCACCGACGCCACACCGGAACAGGTCGACGCCGCCGTCGCGGTGAACGAAGACGTCCGGCTGCGGACTCTGAAATTCGGGCTGCTGATCCTCGCCGGGATCAGCGCGACAGCGATCGTGCCCGCGAGCAGGCTGCCGGATTACCGGCCGGGCGAGATCCCGGACCCGTCACCGGAGAAGGACTGAAATCTCGCCGCGGTCCAGCCGGCTTGCCGTTGGCCTGAAGCACTCGGGGCGGTTCGACAGGCGCGCAAGCCGGACCCGGCCCGCCGCGAGTCGATCGGTGTTCCGGCCGAACCATCATGGAAGACTTTCCGACATGACGAATGTCGAGTGGGACGCTGTCGACCGGTACCTGGTGCAGACGATGGTCGGCGATGCCGATACCGACGTACTGGACGCGAACGCGGCCGCCGGATTGCCCGCCATCGACGTCTCACCGGCGCAGGCGAAGTTCCTGCACCTGATCGCGCGGACGATGGGCGCGCGGCGGGTGCTCGAGATCGGGACGCTCGGCGGGTACAGCACCCTCTGGCTGGCCCGGGCGGTCGGCCCGCAGGGCCGGGTGATCACCATGGAATACGAGCCGAAGCATGCCGAAGTCGCGCGGGCGAATCTGAACCGCAAGGGCGTCGGCGAATGGGTCGATATCCGCGTCGGCGCGGCGCTGGACAGCCTCCCCGTGCTCGAGCAGGAAGGCCAGGACCCGTTCGACCTGGTGTTCATCGACGCCGACAAGGTCAACAACGCCAACTACGTGCGCTGGGGGCTTCGGCTGACCCGGCCGGGATCGGTGATCATCGTCGACAATGTGGTGCGCGGCGGCAAGATCACCAACGGGCACTCCCAGGACGCGGCGGTCCGCGCCAGCCGCGAGGTACTGGAACTGATGGACAGCGAACCGCGACTGGACGCCACGGCACTGCAAACCGTCGGCAGCAAAGGGTGGGACGGGTTCGCGTACGCGCTGGTCACCGGCTGAGGATGGCCCTCGCGCCACGCGCTGTGGTTATCGTGGGGATATGGGTGTGATCGGCGAACTGTTCCCCGGCAAGAAGCTGACCGACGAAGGCAGCGCGGACAGCAATGGCGATCCGCATCGACCGCAGTTGGATATCGATCTGGGCGCCGGGGTCATCCGGGTGACGAGCACCGCGAAACCTTCGTCCGAACCAGAGCCGGAAGAGTGATCGACGCCCGACCGCACAGCGTCAGCGCCGGCCGCGAATCCCTATCTCGCTACACCGCCACCTGCGCCGACGACGCAGGCGGATGGATGACACCGGCAAAGCCTCGGTCGAGACTGTAAGTATTGCGTCGCACGGCCTTACCGGAGTTTCCCTCGACGACGGTGACCGTATTGCCGTCGCGTGCGACCACAAGGCCGATATGGTTCTTGTCGCCCCATACAATCATGTCGCCGGGCTGTGCGCCCGAGACGTTATCAGCCCAACCCCACCGCCGGGCATCCGACCAGACCGCACTCACCAGGTTCTTATTGGTCCAGTTCACATCCATGCCGGCTTGCGTCCACGCCCAGTCGGTGAACGAGGCACACCACTCGTCGTTGATGTTGTACGGGCGGTTCACCCGGTTGTCGGCGTACTCGGAAACACCGATCTCGCCCTCTGCGGCGCGGATGGCCGCGTCGATCGAGGCCACCCCGGTCGACGGCGAAAAGCTGGCCGCATTAGCCGACCACGGTGTGGGATTGGGCGATACGGCGGTTGGCCCCCCCGAATAGCTCGCCGGTGCGGGCGCGCTCGACGGGATGCTGATGGGACGCTGTCCGCCCATCGTGCTGGGCGCGTTCGCCAACACCGGCTTCGCACCCTGCGTGGCCGCCCGAATCGCGTCGGCTTTCTCCTGGATCCGCGTCTTCGCATCGTCGACCAGGTCGTGGACGTCATCAGTGGTGTTCAGTACCAGGACGACCAATCGCCGCGCGGCGTGTGCCGGAATGTACTTGTCGTCCTTGCTGGGTCCGGGCTCATTCCTGAGAGCATCGCTCAGGTGGCGAACCTTGCCCATCACCTCACGGTAGGTGCTGTCAGCAGTGCTGAACGTCTCCGACACCGAGCCGTCGACACTCTTCTTCTTGGTCTCGAGTTCGTCCTCGATCGCCTGGAAATCGCTTTTGCGTGAACCGTATTTCTCCAGGATGTCCGTCTTCGCCTCGACACCGTCGATATCGGAGTTGCGTAGTAGTTTCGCTTTTCGCAGCTGTTCCAGCAGATCCGGTTGCGCGCCCGGCTCACCCGAGGCGAACTGCATGACACTCGCCCGCAGAGCGTGCTTGACCATCCTGACCACGGACACCAGCCCCGGCGGAAAGTCGCCGCGGACGGGGATGGCGTCGATTTCCGCGAGATCGGTCTTCAAACTCATAGACGGCACCGCCTTCCGGCCGGCCGGACTGCCATCCCCCGTGGGCCGACATACAGGAGCATCCGGATCCTCACTCGCCCACGACCATCAGGTCACCTGATGAAAGACACCTGCGACGCCTCGAGTATCACCGATTCCCAACCTTGGGAATGAGGCCGGACGATATTTGCCCGACGGCGCGTCTCGGCGGCAACCCTGGACAGTGCGGCATATCGCTGGCAACCTGGCCGCCGGACCGTTTCGCTTTCGAGAAACGGATGCGTTTCGAGCTGTACCCAGGAATGAATCTTCCGAAGGAGACAGGCAATGCCACGCTCGAGCTTGATGTCGCGCTTCACCACCGGCCTGGCGGCGACCGCCGCGGCCGCCATGCTGTTCACCGGGCACGCCGCCGCCGAACCGCAGACCGTCGACTGGACCGCCGCCGCCGAGCAGTTGCGCGAGGTCGCGACCGGCAACCCGGCCGCCGAACAGGCCATCGACCGGATGCTGGCCGACCCGCAGCGCCTCGACGACGCCGCCGAGGAGGTGGCGCTGCCCGCGCAGCCGTTCCAGATCCCGGCCCAGTCCGATATCGGGCGCGGCGGCGGCGCCGGGGTCTACGGTTCCGGCGTCGCGCTGGGCATCGACGGCTTTCGTTTCGGATTCTTCGGCGGCCCCGGCACCATCGCCCCGAACCAGACCGGCGCCAAGCTCGAGGTGATCTGGCTGAACCTGTCCAACGGACGCAGCGGCACCGAGGTGCTCACCGAGCACAACGACATCCCGGTCGACACCACGATCCGTTCGCGCGTGATCGATCCGGGCCCGGGCATGGTCGTGGCCGCGGTCTACGGCACCCTCTGGCACCGCTGGTCGGTTCCGGTCAGCGATGCGCACCCGGACGGCTTCCAGTACCAGAAGGGCACCATCTCGTTCCCATCCATGGGAGCAGTCGTCAATTGACAGCCTCCACCCACTGAGGCCGGGCGCGTTCTGTGAGGTCACAGGCGCGCCCGCGCTCATCTGGGGGTTTGCCCGCAGGGGCGGACACCGAGTCCGATATGTCGCCTTTGGCTGTGACCTGTCACACGTGCGCTGATACGGTAGGCATCCGATATGCCCGTTCGATTCGCTAGGTCGAGTACCGACGCGAGAGTTCTGTGGAGGTGTTCGTGGTGAACCTGGCGCATACGCTGGAAGCCGTCAAAGCGCTGGGGGTGTTGCGCTCGCGTGGGGTCAGCGATCCCAAAGCGCCGCTGGAAACCCTGAAGACCATGAAGGAGACGCGGGTCTACGGCCCGCACGCCGCGCTGGTCCGGCATTCGGCTCGGATCGCTCCCGACCAGGTCGCACTGGCCGACGAGCGTGGTGAACTCACCTACCGCGAACTCGACGAGCAGTCCACCGCCGTCGCACGCGGCCTGAAGGCCGCAGGCCTGACCGAGGGCATGGTCGTCGGCGTCCTGGCCCGCGATCACCGCGGCCTGATCCTGGCCGAGGTGGCCGCCGCCAAGCTCGGCATGCGGATCGCGCTGATGAACACCGGCTTCGCCAAGCCGCAGTTCGCCGAGGTGTGCGCCCGCGAGAAGGTCAAGGCGGTGCTGCACGACAGCGAGTTCCTCGGCCTGCTCGACGCCCTGCCCGCGGATATGCCGCGCTTCCTGACCTGGGTCGATGAGGGTGCCGCAGTGCCCGAGGGCGCCACCACCTTCGATGATCTGATCGCGGCGAACTCCACCGAGCCGCTGCCCGCCCCCAGCAAGCCGGGCGGCTTCATCATCCTGACCAGCGGCACCACCGGCCTGCCCAAGGGCGCCCCGCGCACCAAGGTGACGCCGATGGCCACCGCGCAGTTCGTGGACCGGGTGCCGTTCCCGCGCCGCGGCACCATGGTGATCGTCTCGCCGCTGTTCCACAGCACCGGGCTCAGCACCTGGCTGGTCGGCACCGTGCTCACCAACAAGATCGTGATGCGGCGCCGCTTCGACGCCGAGGCCACGCTGAAGATGATCTCCGATCACAAGGCCGAGATGCTGGTCGCGGTGCCGACCATGCTGCACCGGATGACCGAGCTGCCCGCCGAGGTGCGGGCCAAGTACGACCTGTCCTCGCTGAAGGTGATCCTGCTGGCAGGCTCGGCGCTGGCACCGGAGTTGTGCACCCGGGCCACCGAGGTGTTCGGGCCGGTGCTCTACAACCTCTACGGCTCCACCGAGGTCGCCATCGCCTCCATCGCCACCCCCGAAGAACTGGCGAAGGCGCCCGGAACGGTCGGCCGCCCGCCGATCACCTGCGATGTGCGGCTTTACGACGACAACGATCAGCTGGTGAAGGACAAGAACGTCACCGCCCGCATCTTCGTGCGCAGCGGCGCGCCGTTCGAGGGCTACACCGACGGCAGGCACAAGCAGATCATCGACGGCTACATGTCCAGCGGCGACGTGGGCCACTTCAACGATGACGGCCTGCTGATGGTCGACGGCCGCGATGACGACATGATCGTTTCCGGCGGCGAGAACGTCTTCCCGCAAGAGGTCGAGCAGCTGCTGCTCGAACGCGAAGACGTTTTCGACGCCGCTGTGGTCGGCGTCGACGATGTCGAGTTCGGTAAGCGCCTGCGCGCCTTCGTCGTCCCCGAGCCCGGCCACACCCCCGACGCCGAGCAGATCAAGACCTTCATCAAGGAGAACCTGGCCCGGTACAAGGTGCCGCGCGAGGTGATCTTCCTCGACGATCTGCCGCGTAACCCGACCGGCAAGCTGCTGCGCCGCGTGCTGGTGGATTACCAGGTAGAACTGTAATTCGCGGCTGCCGGTGCCGGGGTCGAGATGGACATCGACCCCGGCATCGGCGTTCGGTGAGACGAGCAACACAACTCGCGAGTAATGCTTGCTATTGTTAGCACCAGCACTGGATCCCGAGGTTGCGATCCACCCCACCCCGGTCACGGTGGCTGGATCGCGGAAGGTTGTTTGCCGCATGTCTCTGTCGACCCCTGCCCCCGTCCGCAAGGCGCGTGACCTCGCCCTGGGCGTGAATGTCATGGTCAAGCGCGGGTTGTTCAACCCGCTGCGCCTCGATCACGGGGCCCGCTCGTTCATCAACATGCGCAGGTTCGGCCCGTTCGCCGGCGTCGTCATGCATGCCGCGCAGACCCGGCCGAATGCCGCGGCGATCGTCGACGAACACGGCGAACTCACCTTCGGCCAGCTCGATGAACTGTCCAACGCCTTCGCTCGCGGGCTCGCGACCAAGGGCATCGGCCAGGGCGACGTGGTCGCGGTACTGGCACGCGACCACCGCGGCATGGTGCTGAGCCTGCTGGCCACCGGCAAGCTCGGTGTGCGCGCGGTCCTGATGAACACCGGATTCGCCAAACCGCAGTTCGCCGACGTCGCCGAGCGCGAAAAGATCAAGGCGGTACTGCACGACAGCGAGTTCTTCGACCTGATGAGCGCCATCCCGGCCGATATCCCCCGCGTGCTCACCTGGGTGGACGAGAAGGACGGCGCCGATCCTTCGATCCCCACCATCGAGTCGCTGTCGGCGGGCCGCTCCACCGAGTCCATGCCGGCCCCGGCCAAGCCCGGCGGGATGGTGATCCTCACCAGCGGCACCACCGGCACGCCGAAGGGCGCGCCGCGCGATCGGGTCAGCCCCTTCATGTCGGCCCAGTTCCTGGACCGGGTTCCGCTGCCCAAGAACGGCACCATGGTGATGGCGGCGCCGATCTTCCACGGCACCGGCCTGTCCCAGTTCACCCTCGGCCTCGCGCTCGGCAACCGGGTGATCTTCCAGCAGTGCCGCTTCGATCCGGAGCTGACGCTGGCCAATATCGTGAAGCATCGCGCGGATTCGCTGGTCGTGGTGCCCACCATGTTGCAGCGCATGCTCGACCTGCCCGCAGACGTGCTCGCCAAATACGACATGACGCCGCTGAAGGTGATCTTCGCGGCCGGCTCGGCGATTCCGCCGGACGTCGTGGTGCGCACCGCCGAATACTTCGGCGACGTGCTCTACAACCTGTACGGCTCCACCGAATGCGCGGTGATCACGGTGGCCACGCCGGAAGATCTGCGCAAGGCGCCGAGCACCGCGGGTCGCCCGCCGGCGGGCATCCGGATCGCGCTCTACGACGAGAACCGCAAGCTCATCACCGAGCCGAACGTCACCGGCACCATCTTCATCGAGAACGCGCACGGATTCCGCGCCTACACCGACGGCCGCACGAAGGAACGGGTGGACGGGATGATGTCCAGCGGCGACGTCGGCCATTTCGATGCCGACGGACTGCTGTACATCGACGGCCGCGATGACGACATGATCGTCTCCGGCGGCGAGAACGTCTTCCCGCAGGAGGTCGAGCACCTGCTGTCGAACCGGCCGGACGTGCTGGAGGCGGCCGTCGTCGGCGTGGACGACCGCGAGTTCGGCAAGCGGTTGCGCGCCTTCGTGGTGCCCGGACCGGACTCCGCCCGCGACGTCCAGGAGATCAAGGACTACGTCAAGCAGAACCTGGCTCGCTACAAGGTGCCGCGCGAGGTGATCTTCCTCGACGAGCTGCCCCGCAATGCCACCGGCAAACTGCTGCGCAAGCCACTGGTCGAGATGGACGTCGACGCCTCGTAGCAGCCCCGGCTACCTCCGATCACCGACGTGGCCATCGGATGAATACCGCTCAGTTATCATCAGCGCGTGATGATCAGGTTCGGCCGACCCCCTGCGGATGACCGCAGCGGCCTCGCGCAGGTGCGCGGTGGGGCGGCCGGATCGTTGTCGGGTGCGGTGTCGGTGGCGGCGCACGGCTGGGCCTCCGGTGGGATGGCGCCGAGCAGCGCCACCCTGGCTCTGCTCGTCGCCGCCGCCGCGGTCGTCGGGGCGCTGATCGCCGGACTCGCACCATTGCGGACCGGGTCGGCCGGACTCGTCACCGTCCTCGCGGCGGGCCAGCTCCTCGGCCACCTCAGCATGGGCTGGGGTTCCGGACATCTGCATCACGGTGATCTGCAGCTGACGCCCGCGATGATCGCCGCGCACCTCGTTGCCGTCGCTGTGGCGGCCGTTCTCATCCAGGGTGCGGAATTCGCCTACCGGATCGGCGGATCGGCGCTGGCCCGAGTACTGCCGCTGCGGTATCACCCGCCAGCCATCGCCGGGCCCGCGCCGCTGCGCACCGGCCATCGCGATCGCGTCATCCTGTGGGTGCTCGCCGCCGAATCCACGCGAACCCGCGCGCCGCCGTCGATTGTTCGTCTCTGAGTTCCCTCCCCGGACACAAGACACTGTGCGTGCGCCGGCGTACGCATTACGCGTGGTCGCGCTGTAGTTCCGCACCGACGCCACAACGGCCCTGCCTGGAGTTGTCGCAGTTCCGTATCGGCTCGCCGCGGTGGCCGTGACCGCGCCGAACGGGCGCTACCCGCGCTCACGTGTGGTCGCCGCGCATGCGGCCGGACGCGTCGCGATTCCGTCGGGTAACCGCGCCTGACGACACGAGTACGTGAGCGGCCGAAGGTGCGCAGCATCGCACCGTGCGCTCAGGCAAGGCGCGCCGGACGATCGGTTACCCGGTCTGATCCGGACAGCGGCCGTCCAGCGATCGACACGATCGGCAAACGCGCGATCCGTCTCGTGTACCCGGGGTCCATCTCGCCCATCCGTATGCGCTGTCGTCGAACGCCCCGAGCTTGTGGCGAAGGTGCACGGCGACAGCCGGGCGTCACCTACCAGGACGTAGTCGAACAACGATGAGTACCACTGATATCGAGGCTCCACAGCAGGAGTCGGCTTCCCCGCCCGGACCACGACGGTCCGGCGCGGGTGCCGCCGCACGTGCGCTGGCGCTGCGGTTGCATTTCTACGCCGGCGTCTTCGTCGGTCCATTCATTCTGATCGCGGCGGTCACCGGTGCGCTGTACGCGATCGCGCCGACGCTGGAGTCGATCGTCAGCCGCGATCTGCTGCACGTCGAAGCTTCCGGACCCGCGCGCCCGGTCTCCCAGCAGGTCGGCGCCGCCGTCGCTACCCGGCCGGATCTCACCCTCGTCGCGGTGGCACCGGCGCCCGAAGCAGGCGACACCACCCGGGTCATCTTCAGCGACCCGACGCTCGGTGAATCCGAACGGCGCGCGGTGTTCGTCGACCCTGCGACCGCGACACCGGTCGGCGACTCGGTGGTCTACGGCAGTTCGGGCGCGCTGCCCATGCGCACCTGGATCGACCGGTTGCACCGCGACCTGCACCTGGGCGAGCCCGGCCGGCTCTACAGCGAGCTGGCCGCGTCCTGGCTGTGGGTGATCGCGCTGGCCGGGCTGCTGCTGTGGGTCCGCCGGGTGCGGGCGCGGCGCAACCGCAATTCCGCCGGATGGCTGATGCTGCCGGACCGTTCCGGCAGCGGCCGCGGGCGCACCCTGAATTGGCATGGCGCCGTCGGGTTCTGGATTCTTCCGGTGCTGTTGCTGCTGGCGGCGACCGGAATGACCTGGTCGACCTACGCCGGTGAGAACATCACGAAGCTGCGGGAGAATCTCAGCTGGACCACGCCTGCTGTCAGCACCGCACTGCCGGGTTCGGAGGCGCCGGCGACCCACGCGGGCGGCGACCACCACCATAGTGGTTCGACCCCGATGCCGACCGGCGATCCGGGTGACCGGGTGGCGCAGCTGGATCGGGTGGTCGAGGCCGGACGTGCCGCGGGCATCGATCAGCCTGCCGAGATCGCGATTCCCGCCGACGATTCCACGGCTTTCGCGATCAAGGAACGGCGCATGCCCGGTACTTACACCGTCGACTCCGTCGCAGTCGACGGCACCACCGGTGCCATCACCGCGCGCCTGCCCTACGCCGATTGGCCGCTGATGGCCAAACTGTCCAATTGGGGCATTCAATTCCACATGGGCTTGATGTTCGGCCTGCTCAACCAGCTACTGCTGCTCGCGGTGATGATCGGGCTGATCACCGTGATCGTGCGTGGCTATCTGCTGTGGTGGAAGCGGCGACCCACCCGCGATGCCGGGCGATTCGCCGTCGGCAAGCCACCGCAGCGCGGCGGATTGCGGCGCAACCCGTTGGTGCTGATCGTGCCGTTGGCCGCGGTGACGGTCCTGATCGGCTGGTTCGCGCCGCTGATCGGCGTCAGCGTGCTCGCATTCCTGGTGGTCGACGTCATCGTCGGTCGGTTCAGGAGCCGAGCCGCCGGATAGCCCCAGATCCGCGAGACGGGCCCGCCGGGCGGCGGGCCTGGTTCTTCGCGCGAAGTACCGCCTCAGCGCTGAGCTGAGGAATGGGTTCCGCCGGACGTTCGAGCGCTGCAACCTGCGCTGACGAGCTGGCCGGTCGAGTGCACATGCTCGGTCGAGTATGTCCGGCGGAGCACACACCGGACCGTCGGCATCCGCACTGCCCGCCGACATCCGGGGCCCGAGGCCACCGGTATCCGCCTGCGACGGCACGTGCCCGCACAGTCGTGCCCATGCCGGCGCACGGGCGAGAACCACGGCCGCACAAGCAATTCGGGTCAGCCCATGTCGGTATCGACTCTACCGACTCGACCCGATGTCATCTCTCCACACATGAGAAGGAAGCAACCATGACGTTCACCAAGCTCGCCCTGATCACCATCGCCGCGACCACCGCGCTCGGACTCACCACCGCCACCGCACAGGCGGCGCCCGAGCCGGAGGCGGTCGGCTTCACCGCGACGGCGACCGAGACGTCGAGCATCATCAGCACCGACGCGGGTTCGCTCGTGGTCGAGGATCGGGCGCTGAAAATCAAGGCGCCCAACGGCAGCGTGCTGGCGGGCATGCCACTGACCTTCCGGGTCGACGAGTTCGAATTCCCGATCGCCGCCGACATCTCCGGCCGCACCGCCACTCTCACCCCGCGGTTCGATCTCGCGCACGCGGTGTACCGCCCGGTCGCCCTGCCCTTCGAGGACAAGGCCGGTTACAAGTCCGAGTACGAGCGGGAGAAGGATGCCTGGAGCCGGATGACCAGCACCATCGGTCTCGGAGCCAGCGTCGCCGCGCTGGTCGGCGGCATCGGCGGGGCCGCGGTGGGTTGCGTTCTCGGCGGCATCGCGGGCGCCACCATCGCCTCGGCCACCATCGTCGGTCTGTTCGGCCCGTTCATTCCCGCAGCCGCCGTCGGCTGCATCGGCGGCGTCCTAGCCGTCGGCAGCCTCGGTGCTGTCGTCGGGCAGATCCTGATCACCGCGCCCGTCGCCATCGGCGCCGCGATCCAGTACTTCACCACGATCAACGCCCCGTTCCCGGCCAAGTGATCCGAAGCCGCCGTGTCCCGGGCTTTCCGTGCCCGGGACACGGCGGCGTTCACATGGTCAGGACCGATGGACCGGGAGTTCAATCATCCAAGCCCCCATGGGGAAACAGCAGTGCGGGCGAGGACTGCGCCAGGCCGACGGGCCGGCCGGCTCGGGGAGCAGCGACCCAGGGTGTGGCCTGCGGCTTGTCCGACCCCGACGGGGCGGGCCGAGGCCGGGGGCGGCGCTCTCGGCGGGTCTGCCGCACGCTATCGGTGCGCGGGAGGCGCTCGCGCTGCACCAGGCGCTGCCTGCCGGCCTCGTCGTCCTCGGCCGCACGCCGCTCCAGCAGTTCGTGGTCGTGCTGCACCATGCGTTCGAACACCTGGTCCACGATGTCGTCGACGTCCTCGGCGTGGGCCGATCGGGAGTCGACCGAGGGCTGGTCGACCTCGTCGTACGCACCGGCGCCGCTATCGGCCGGGTAGACCCGGCGCCGCAGGCAGACGGCGATCACCGCGGTGAGTGCCACGACGACACAGCAGATCAGGGCTTGATCGGTCAGAGTGGCCGTCACGGGCTGCTGCGCCGCGTCGGCGGTCGGCTGCTCGCCGCCGCCGAACAGGGACTTGACGATGGTGCCGAGCGTTTCCTTCAGTTCGTCATGGTCTTCGGTCATCTTCTTCAGATCCGGCGATTTACTGTTGAGGTACAGCAGCGTCACCGGAACGAGGACCACATTGGCCATCGCGGCGACGATCGCCACCGACCGGCCGACGCCGGTCAACCGATGCAGCTGGGCCGCGATCAGGGTGAGGACCGCGACCGCCGCGATCAACGCACCCAACCATCCGCTGATGGATGCCACGGGCTCGTCGAAGATGCGCAGCGCCGGGACGGAGCCGTCGAGCCGGCCGAAAGCGTCGGTATGCACGTCACCGTGGGGACCCGAGGCCGATAGCCATGGTTGGCACAGGAGCACCAGGGTGAGCAAGCTCAGCGCTGTGATCGACCAGCTCTGCCAACCGGATCGAGATTCCGAATCCGGTCGCGTGACGACGTCGGAGTGCCCGTTGGGTGCGTTATCCATGAATTTCGAATTCAACCTTCGGAATTGCTTATTTTCACCCCTGCGCGATATGCGAGGGGCTTGTGTCACATCTTTGATGAACCCTTGTCGCCATCGACGTTCACCAGATTAGAGCATGGGATACGCAGGTCAAATGAGGTTCTGGCAATAAAGAGACCTGTGACACAATACTTTTCGGTAACTTGTAACGGCGGCCCTTTACCCATATGCGGAGCCGTCCCCCGAAAGCCCTGCATCGAGAAGTTTTCCGGCACACCGGTAAGCACCAACCCGGCGTAACGGCCCGCATCGGCTGTGACCAGATCCACGCTCGTCGACGCCACCCGCGCATCGAGCAGCCGCGCCGATAGTCACCACACGCGATGCGCCCCGGCAGCAGGCACCACGGTGAATACCGACGGGGCGGGCAGACCCTTGCCGACCAACCCATCTCGCACCGCCGCGGTCACCGCCCCGACGGCCTGCTGATCCACCAAGGCGATGACGCTGCCGCCGAACCCACCCCCGACCATGCGGGCCCCGTACGCACCGGCCGCCAGGGCAGCGGTCACGGCGGTATCCAAGACCGGCGTCGATACCTCGAAATCCTCGCGCAACGAGCTATGCGAGGCAGTGAGCACAGGACCGATCTGCCGAGGATCGGCACCCGCGCGCAGCAGCGCGACGACCTCGAGGACCCGCGCGTTCTCGCCGACGACATGCCGCGCCCGACGCAGCAGTACCGTATCGCCCAGGCGGGCGAGGGCATCGAACGAGCCGATCTCGCGCAATGACCGCACACCCAGTTCCGCTGCCGCGGCCATACATTGGGTCCGCCGTTCGGAATAGCCGCTCTCGGCCAGCCGATGCGGATGCCCGGTGTCGACGACCAGGAGTTCGAGCCCGGACGCGCGCAGGTCGAACGGAATCTGCGCGTAGGCCTCGGGCCCGCCCTGGCCGAATCGCTGGACGTCGAGGAACAGCGCGTGCCCGGGGGTGCACAGGATCGACGCGGACTGGTCGAGGATCCCGGTCGGCACACCCGCGTACCGGTTCTCCGCGGCACGGGTCAGCTCGATCAGATCACGCTCGGACACGGGGATGCCGAACAGATCTCGCAGTGCGATGGCCACCGAGCAGCACAGCGCCGCCGACGATGACAGGCCCGCTCCGATCGGCACCCGCCCGTCGATGCGCAGCTCGACCCCGTCGACGCGGTGGCCCCGCCGCACGAACTCGGACACCACGCCCAGCGGGTATCTCCCCCACCCGGGCAGCGCGACACGCTCGCGCTCGAGCGCGCCCAGCCCGAGCGCGATCCGCTCCCCCGGCCGTTGCCGCGACCGCAGCAGAACTCGGTCGTCGCCACGGCGGCGGGCCGCGCACTCGACGGTCATCGGCAGCGCGATCGGCAGCACGTATCCGTCGTTGTAGTCGGTGTGCTCGCCGATGATGTTCACCCGGCCGGGCGCCACCCAGGTCGCGAAGCCGTCGTCACAGTCGTCGGGCACCGTTCCACCTTACGAGACACGCCGTGCGAGCAGTGGTTTCACCGCGACACGGTGCCTGGCGGGTGATCCTCGGTCACGCTCGGTCCGAAGGGATGACCCGCCCGCCTGTCCGCGGGCCCGGCCACATGGGGAGCAGTTGTGATCGATTCCGTCCGCCGACGTTTCGGTGCGTCTTGGCCGCCGCGGCATCGTCTGTCCGCTCGTCGCGGCGATCGGCCGGCACCGCAGACCATTCAGATCGCCGCGGCCACCGGCGCCGGGCCGACCGCCCTGGCCGCATTCGATGCCGCCCTGCGCGAACTCGGGGTCGGCGAGGCGAATCTGATCCGGCTGTCCTCGGTGATCCCACCGCACGCCCGACCGAAACCCGTCGAGCGGATCAGCACGCCGTTCGCGTGGGGCGACCGGCTCTACTGCGTCTACGCCGCCGGACACGCCGACCGCACGGGTTCCCGCGCCGCCGCCGGAATCGGCTGGACCACCCGCGAGGACGGTGCGGGCCTGTTCGTCGAACACGAGGCGGAGACCACCGACGAGGTCGAACATCTTGTCCGATCCAGCCTGGCCGATATGGCCGGGCATCGCAGCGGGCGCTTCGGCCCGATTCGATTGCGCATCAGCGAAACTCGTTGCGACGGCCGTCCCACGTGCGCGGTGGTGTTCGCCGCGTTCGGCGCGACCGGATGGGACCGGCTATGAGCCGATTGCACGTCACGATCGAAACGACGATCGGCCGGGAGCCGGCCGAACTCTTCCACGGCCTGTACGAGCAGGCCTTCGGCCCGTTGCGGTCCAAGGCCGCGGCCAGGCAGGTGCTGCATCGCGACGAGTTCCTGGCCGAGATGCGCGATCCACGGGTGCAGAAGCACATCGCGCGCAACGGCACCGGCGAGCCCGTCGGCTTGACCACCTTGACCAGGCATTTGGAGACGGTGCCGTGGATCAGCCCCGAGTATTTCATTGCGAGATATCCTGAACACGCAGCCCGTGATGCGATCTACTACGCGGGTTTCACCCTTGTTGCGCCAAGTGCGCGACAGGGCGCGGCCTTCCATGTCATGATCGAATCAGTTGTCCGGGTTCTGGTGGCTGAACGTGCCGCGGTCGGCTGGGACATCTGTTCGTACAACAACACTCGGTTCTGTTTCGCCGACGGCATCAGAGCGGTGCTCGAGGAGCAGGCAGACGTCGAAGTAGCAGTTGAGGATTCCCAGACCTACTACGCGGCCCGATTCATCGGAACGGGAGCGATGAAGGGGGGCTGATGGAACTCACCGGAGAGCAGTCGGCGGGTGGGCGATCGCACTTCGGACATCGGTGGCTGCGGTTCGTCCCCGGCGTCGCGATCGTTGTGATCGTGCTACAAACTCTGCTCGATTCCCCCGCGCTGTCACTGACCACGATGGCTCTGGTGGTGGCGGGCGCGCTCACCATGATCGGCGCCGGTCTGCGCCGGCATCGGCCGCGGCGGCCGTTGCCGTGGTATCTGCTGTCGGCGTCGGCGGTGTCCTTCGCCGCGGGCATCGCCCTGCGCGATTTCGCTGGCACCGGCACCCGGTCCCTCGACGACGCCTTCACCCTCGCCGGCTATGCCGGCATCGGCGTAGCCGCGGTGTTCTGGTTGCGCCCCCGCCAACTCCATACCGATTACGACCTGTTGCTCGACTCCGCGCTGATCGGTCTCGGCGCGCTGCTGGCGTCGTGGACGTTCCTGATCTCCCCCGCGCTCCGCGCCGACGGCCACCCCGGCCATGCCGTCGTGACGGCGATCTATCCGATCCTCGACGCGCTGTTACTGGCGCTGGTCGCCTACTCGGTGGCGACGACGACACGGTCGGAGACGTCGCTGCGGTGGCTGCACGGCGGGCTGCTGCTGGCCCTGCTCGGCGATCTCGGCTACAACCTCGAGGTCGCGGGCACCCCGGTGGCAGGCCGGGACGTATTGCTCGCACCGCTGCTGCTGGCCTACACCCTCGTCGGCGTCGCCGCCCTGCACCCGACCATGACCTCGCTCGGCGCACCGCATCCGATCCATCCGCATCATTCCCGCCAGCGCGCCAGCTTCCTCGCCGTCGCGCTGATCGTGGCGTCGCTGATCCCGGTGGTCGGCTCGCGCCTGGGCACCGTGGACCGGGTGGTGGTGTCGACGCTGTGCGCGCTGCTGCTGATCGGCGTGCTGGTGCGCAGCGAGCGCGCCATCGTGCGCAGCGCGCGCAGCGAGAAGCGGGCCCAGTACCAGGCCGACCACGACATGCTCACCGGGCTGCTCAACCGGTCGGCGCTGCTGCGGGCGCTGGCGCGCAATCGCGGCCACTGGGCCGAACGACCGCTGTGTTTGCTGTTCATCGACCTGGATGGGTTCAAGATGATCAACGACAGCTACGGCCATGCCGTCGGCGACGAACTCATCGCCAACGCGGCCTCGCGGATCCGCCGGGCGGTGCGCCGCGACGACGTGGTGGCCCGCTACGGCGGCGACGAATTCGTCATCCTCGCTCCACTCGACCGGCAGGAGGCCGAAGGCCTGGCCAAACGACTGCTCGCCACCTTCATGCGCCCGTTCGACCTCAGCGCGGGCGAGGTGCCGATCACCGCGAGCATCGGCCTCGCCTGTAGTGGGCCGCGCGCCGCCGAAGCCGACATCTACGGCCTACTGCGCGAAGCGGATTCGGCGATGTACCACGCCAAGGAGTACTCCCTCGGCTACACCTTCTACGACGCGTTCCGAGACGAGACCCGCGCGGCGCCCGAGACCGTCCGCCGCCCCTGGCAGCGCGAGACGGCGGTCTGAGCGCCGCCCGGCGGGTCAGTCGGGCAACTCGGCGAGCAGCTTCTTGGCCTCCTCCAGCTCGGCCTGCAACTGCTCGACCTTGGCCAGCTGCGCGACACGCACGGCTTCCATGATCCCGCCGACCACCTCGGAGACTTCGGGGTGCAGCAGTTTCGCGGCCTGGGCGACAGCGGCGCTGTTCACCGGAAGCGCTCGCACGGTGCGCTTCTTGCCGTTGACCACGTCGACGCTCCACTCGCCGTCGGCGGTGCCGCTGATGGTGACGGTGACCTCGGCCGCCTTCGACTTGCGCGCGGGAGCCTTGGCGGCCGGCTTCGGCTGCGCCGGTGTCGCCGGCTGTTGCCGCGCGGGTGCGGGCTTGGCGGCACCGTTCGAGGTAGCGGGCTCGGGAGCCGGTTTCGCGGCCGGTGCCTGCGCGGGCGGAGTGGCGGGGGTGCTCGTCGGGGCCGACGGCTTGGTCACAGTGGGTGATTCCTTCCTGGTGGTCGATGCCGGCTGGGCGACGGCCTTGTCCCGCGCGGGCTTGGTCATCGTCACCTCGGCCGGGG
>NZ_BAFY01000188.1 GCF_000308555.1 Nocardia cyriacigeorgica NBRC 100375
CAATTCTTCTCGAATGTCCGTTTCGGTACGCAGGAGAATATCGTCAGCGTTTTCGATACCGCCGGTCCGAATTGATCTCGTATCCGTCCACATGGCAGATACCCCGTCGATAGCGCTCCGAATCACTCTGGAAGTTGGTAGATTTCGACCGAGGGTGGTCCGGCGCCGTACCGCCGCGGGGGTTTCATCGTTGTGATTCGAGGATGTTTCTCGACTATGGCTGACAAAACGAATTCTCGGAAATCCACTTCGGCGGCGATGATCAGATGACCTCCGCCGTCACCGCTTTCTCCGGTCGCGGAGGAGCCACGACGTCGATCGCGCTCCAGCGATTCTCGGATCTGGTCACCGCGATCCACGACGCCGGCGCCGACCCGACCCGATGGGACAGCGCGCTCGGTGCGATGACCGCTGCTTTCGGCGCCATCCGCGGACTGCTCGTCATCCCGGAGCCGGCCGGCAGCGGATTCGTCGTCACCGCCGCGGGCGCCGAACTCACGCCGGGAATCCACGAGCACATCGTCCGCGCCGCTGACCGCATCCAGCAGCTGCCCTCCGGCGCGCCCGTCACCAGCGATGAAGTGCTACCTCCACGCGACGGCGGCGACGGTGGCCGCGCCGATCCGGACGGCCTGGCCAACAGTTTCCTCGCCCGCCTCGACAGTGCGGTACCGCCCGCCTGGATCTGCCTGACCATGCCCGCGCAGGTCGACACCGCCCGTCATTCGGCGGGCCGAGCGCTACTGAGCGTCCTGGTGCCGCACCTCGGGCGGGCATTGCGCAATCAGTCGACCTTGATCGAGCTGACCCGCGAACGCGCCGTCGCCCTCGCGACCCTCGAGAAGGCGCGATACGGGATCATGATCGTCACCGCGGACGCCGCGGTGATCTTCGCCAACTCCGCCGCCATGGATATCACCGGAGACAGCGACGGCCTGGCCGCCGACAGTTCCGGACGCCTGCGGGCCAGCCCGTCGGCCAATCACGCCCGATTGAGCAGGCTCATCCGCGAGGCCGCCGACCCCGACGGTTCCAGCGGCAATGTCGCGATCACTCGTCCGTCGGGCAGGCGGCCGCTGATCGTCCGCGTCACTCCGCTCGACGGAATGCCCGGCGCCCCCTCGCCCCGGCCGCGCGCGGTCTTGCTGCTGGTGGTGGATCCCGATCACGATCTGGAGCCGCAGCCGCGGGCCCTGCACGATCTGTACGGGCTCACCGAGGCCGAGACGATGGTCGCCATGGGAGTCATCCGCGGCGACGGATTGCCCGCCGTGGCCGATCAGCTCTCGGTGTCGCTGTTCACCGCGCGCACCCACCTACAGCACATCTTCGTCAAGACCGGCACGCACCGCCAGGCGGAGCTGGTGCGCCTGTTGTTGTCGAGCGCTATTGCCGCGCAGTGATTTCCGGCGGCTCACACCGGACGGAAACCGGTTCCCGATCCGCCGCGCATGGCGACGTCGTCGAGAATCCGGGTGAAATTGACACCCACATGCGGGCCGAGGCACGGAACGGATACATATCCGTTGACCAGAGCCACCAACGTCGTGCCGACGACCACGGGCCCTCCGGAATCACCGACGAGCACACAAATCTGCGTCAGCGTCCAGGTCGCGGTATCGAACACGTCCCCGTACACCAGTCCGCATGTCTGCCCGGTCGTGCGCCCTTGCTTGCACGCGATCGCCGGGAATTGCGCGGGCAGACCGACTTCGGTGATCGTGGTCGCGCCGACCCGGTTCACCGGAATCACTTTGTCCGCGTCGAAGCGGATCACGGCGTAGTCGAGCTCCTTGTTGACATAGTCGATGGTGCCGACCGGACCCGCTTCCGGATTCGATTCGGCGGAGACGCCGGCCCCCGGCTGGTTGCAGTGGCCCGCGGTGAAGCCGACCATCCGGCCGGTGTCGTCCCAGCCGAGGGTGGCGAGCGAACAGGTCGCTCCGTCGTCGAAGACGATGCCCGACCCACCGCCCAGTACTACCGGGGGCGCCGCCTGGGCGCTCCCGATCGTCGTGCCCGCCAGGCCGAGGATGGCGGCCGCGAGCACGAGAAGGAATCCGCCGAACATGGTTCTCCCAAAGGTGGTCGGCCGAAGATCGGGGGGCACTCCCGAACCGAGTACGAGAGTGCCCTCACGTCCCCTCGGTCCTGGCATCGGTCGGATCAGACGACACACACCGGGAAGAGGATCGGCACCGTGATCAGCACAATCCCGCAGGCGAGGAACGCGCCGGGGATGGTGATGAACGGTGACAGCACGGCCGGCTGGACTTCGACCGGAACCGGTGCGACTGGTGCGGGAGCGGGCTCCGCGGCCGGTGCCGCGCTCGCTACCCCTGCGCCCATCGCGATCAACGGCGCGCACGCCGCTGCTGCTATGGCAGAGCGAACCTTGGTGCTAGTCATGACATTTCCCTTACTGTCAGCATTCTTGGTCATGGCCGACCCGGGTCCCCGGGTTGCCACAACGTTCAGCACAGCACCGTCCGGGCGGAAAATCCTCACGCGAACAGATGAGATGGGTTCGCCGAGACCGAAAAAGTCACCGAGTCGGGAAATGACACAGGTTCACACTCGCCATGATATTTGAACGATGGTACAACTTGTACTACCGTTCAAATAACTACCTGGGAGGGTGCCGTGTCGCGAGTCGACATCCGAAGTACGGCCACGCGCGAGTGGGCGGGCCTTGGCCTGCTTGCGCTGCCGACGATGCTGCTCGGCCTCGATGTCACCGTGCTGTATCTGGTCCTGCCGAGAATGGCCGAGGCGCTGAATCCGTCTGCGACACAGACACTGTGGATCATGGGCGCCTACGGCTTCTTCATCGCCGGATTCCTGCTCACCATGGGAACCCTCGGCGATCGGATCGGGCGCAGGCGCCTGTTGGTGATCGGAACGACGGCTTTCGCGGCGGTATCGATCCTCGCCGCCTTCGCCCCGAACGCCGAACTGCTGATCGTGGCGCGCGCCCTGCTCGGAGTCGCCGGGGCGACGCTCATGCCCTCCACACTGTCGTTGATCTCCAATATCTTCCGCAACGCGCGGCGGCGCGCCGTCGCGATCGGCATCTGGGCGACGATGTTCGCGCTCGGCATGGCCGCCGGACCCGTGATCGGCGGCGCGCTCGTCGACACCTTCTGGTGGGGTGCGGCATTCCTGCTCGCCGTTCCCGTCGCCGCCATCGTGGTGGCCCTCGCGCCGATTCTGCTTCCCGAACATGCCGATCCACACGGCGGGCGGCTCGATCCGGTCAGCGTCGCGCTGTCGCTGGCCGCGATCCTTCCGGTGATCTACGCGGTCAAACACGCCGCCGCCCATCGGCCCGATCTCGGCACGGCGTTGCTCGCGCTCGCCGGCCTGGTGGCCGGAGCTGCTTTCGTGCGACGTCAACGGGGCCTGACCGCGCCGCTGCTGGACGTCACGCTCTTCGCGAACCGGGCATTCTCCGCGGCGCTGGGTGTGCTGCTGATCGGATTGATCGGCGTCGGCGGAACGATGTACCTGGTCACCCAGTATCTCCAGCTCGTCGAAGGCATGACGCCGTTCACCGCCGGGTTGTGGATGGGGCCGCCTGCGCTGGCGATGTTCGCCGCGGCGATCGGAGCGCCACTCCTGGCGCGTCGGATACGACCCGGACTGCTGATGGCGGCCACACTCGGCCTGTCGGTGATCGGCTACGCACTGCTGACCGTCGCGGGCACCGGAGATACCGTGCTGGTGGTCGCCGGATTCGCCTTCGTTTACCTCGGACTCGGTGCGATCGCCGCCCTCGGCACCGATATGGTCGTCGGCGCCACCCCGGCCGCCCAGTCCGGTTCGGCCGCGGCCATGTCGGAGACGGTCCAAGAACTCGGCCTCGCTGTGGGAGTCGCGGTCCTCGGCAGTCTCACCACCGCGCTCTACACCGCCCGCATGACCGCGCCCGCGAATCTCACAGCGGCGGTCGACGGCCGTGTCACCGACAGTCTGGCCGGGGCGCTCTCGGTCGCCGATCAGGTTCCGGCCGAGACGGTGCAGGCAGCGCGGGAGGTGTTCACCAGCGGCGTCAATGTCGCCGCCGCCGTCGCCGGTGTCGCCATCGTGGCGGCGACCGTAGTCTGTCTGGCGACCTTGGGGCACCTCCGTCCGCTCGGCGGCGATCATGACGACGACGCCGCCGAGGCGATGTGCCCGACCGGCCCGGAGCCCGCAGGAGGGGAGCATGGACACCGCGAGCGAGCCGATCGACGGGCGCAGGGCCAGGGGCAGTAGGCGGCGCGCCGAGATCATCGAAGCCACCCTCGCCGTCGTCACCCGCGACGGGGCCGCCGGCGTCACTCACCGCACCGTCGCCAAAGAGGCAGGCATCACCACCAGCCTCAGCACCTACTACTTCGCCACCCTCGACGACCTGCTGGTCGCGGCCCTGTCCTCGGTCGCCGACACCTACACCGCGCGCATCCGCGAGATCATGGACGCCCCCGGCGACAAGCTTCGCGGGCTGGCCGAGCTGATCGTCGAATCCGCGGGCCCCGCCCGAGAGCGAGCGCTCGCCGAACGCGAGCTGTCCACCCTCGCCGCCCGCCGCCCCGCACTCGCGCCGGTCGCCTTGCGCTGGCGAACCGACGTCGCCGAGCTCGCCGCCACCCTCACCGACGACCCCGACGCGATCGCGGCCGTCGTCGCCGCCACCGACGGACTGTGCACGGCCCTGCTGCTCGACAATGCTCCCGCCGACCCCGACTACGTCCACCGCATCCTGCATCGCGCACTGGCGCGATGAGCGTCGCCCGGCAGCTCACACGCCTGGGAACCCCGATGCCCGGCGCCGCCGGGTACGGTGTCAAAGCCCCCGATCACGGTGCGGTGTTCCTGCTGAATAAAACTGGATGATTATCGATGAGTACTACCGCCGACAAACTTGCCGATCTGCGTAAGAAGCTCGAGATCGCGCAGGAACCGGCCGGCGAGGCGGGGGCCGCCAAACGCGCACGTAAGGGCATTCCGTCGGCCCGCGACCGCATCGACATGCTGCTGGATCCGGGCACCTTCGTCGAGCTCGGTGCACTCGTGCGCAACCCCAATGACAAGGACGCCCTCTACGGCGACGGCGTGGTCACCGGACGCGGCCTGGTCGACGGCCGGCCGGTCGCGGTGTTCTCCCATGACCAGACCGTGTATGGCGGCACGATCGGCGAGATGTTCGGCCGCAAGGTCGCCGCGATCATGGAGCTGGCGGGCAAGATGGGCTGCCCGCTGGTCGGCATCAACGACTCCGGCGGCGCGCGCGTCCAGGAGGCCGTCACCTCGCTGCGCTGGTACGGCGAGCTGGCGACCAAGATGGAACCGCTCTCGGGTGCGGTGCCGATGGTCTCGCTCATCCTCGGCAACTGCGCGGCCGGCGCGGTGTATCAGCCGATCTGCACCGACGTCGTGGTCGCCACCGAGAGCGCGCACATGTTCGTCACCGGCCCCAAGATCATCGAGGACGCCATCGGCGAAAAGGTCGACATGGAGGAGCTGGGCGGCGCCTACAACCAGGCCGCCTACGGCAATATCCACCACGTCGCCAAGGATGAGGCGGCCGCCTTCGCGTGGGTCCGCAACTACCTGAGCTACTTGCCGTCGAGCGCGGTCGAGCAGCCGCCGATCGTGAACCCCGGCCTCGAGCCCGAGATCACCGAATCCGACCTGTCGCTGAACACGCTCGTCCCCGACTCCGACAACGCCGTCTACGACATGCACGACGTGCTGGTGCGGATCTTCGACGACGGCGAATTCCACGAAATCGGCGCGGCCGCAACGAAGAACCTCATCACCGGTTTCGCCCGCGTCGACGGCCGCCCGGTCGGCGTTGTCGCCAACCAGCCGACCGTGCTCGCCGGCGCCCTCGACGCCAAGGCCAGCGACAAAGCCGCGCATTTCATCCACATCTGCAACGCCTTCGAGATCCCGCTGGTGCTGGTGGTCGACACTCCCGGATTCCTGCCCGGTGTGGAACAGGAGAAGGTCGGCGTCATCAAGCGCGGCGGCCGCTTCCTGTTCGCGTACGTGGAGGCCACCGTCCCCAAGGTGACGGTGGTGGTCCGCAAGGCCTACGGCGGTGGCTGGGCGGTGATGGGCGCCAAGGCGCTCGGCTGCGACGTCTACCTGGCCTGGCCCACCGCCCGCATCGCGGTCATGGGCGCCGAGAGCGCCGTCGGCCTGACCCAGCGCAAGATCCTCGACGCCACCCCCGACGATCAGCGCGCCGCGGTCCGTCAGCAGATGATCGACTTCTACAACGCCACCATCGCCACCCCGTGGATCGCCGCCGAACGCGGCTATATCGATGCGGTCATCGAGCCGTCGGCGACGCGCCTGGAGCTGCGTAAGGCGCTGCATCTGCTGCGGGACAAGCAGGTCATCCGGTACCCGCGCAAGCATCACCTGCTGCCGCTGTGACCGTCGATCCGCCGGTGCCCATTCGGTGATGTGGCACCGGCGGATCAGGCTTCGAGCCTGGCCCGCACGGCGTCGAGGCGCTGCTGGAGTTCGGCCTCGTCGATGACGCCGCGGGCGACCAGGGTGTGTGCCAGCGCGACGAGCTGGTTTTCCGGGTAGGGCAGGTCGGCGTAGAGGGTCGCGGTGAGCCGGTCCTCGTCGGCACGGCGTTGCTCGAGGTGCGGTACCGGCGGTGTGCCCGCGGCGCGATCGAGCGCATCGCACATGCCGTCCAGGCTCGTCTTCCACGGGGGAACCAGATTGGTGACGCCGTACTCGGCCGCCATCCGCGGCCATACCTGGTTGCGCGCCACGATCTTTCGCAACGGCGCGATCTCGGGCTCGTCTACCGCACTCACGCTGGGGTCTCCCCTCAGTCCACCGGATGGATCCCCGGCCGGGTTTCGGTGATGACATTGCTGGTGACGCCGGGCTTGGGCAGCGCAACGCCGATCAGGCAATCGCGGGTGACGATCTCGGCGAGCCGATCCTCATCCCATCCGTCGGCGCCTTCCGGGCGCACCGGCATCACCATGAAGCGGTGCTTCTGGTTGGAATCCTGCACTCGAATGGCCACATCGTCGCCCAGGTACAGCCCGAACTCGGCGAGAACCTGGCGTGGCCAGCGCACCATGCGCCGGCGATAATTCGGGGTGCGATACCACTCGGGCGAATTGCCGAGAATCGGTCGTGGATAGCACGAGCACAGGGCGCAGACGATCACGTGGTGCAGGGTCGGAGTGTCTTCGAGAAGCTCGAATGCGGTGAAATCACTGGGTGTTCCGAATCCGGTGGGTTCGAGCCAATCCACCCCGACTTCCTTGCTCGCCGTCATCGGCTCGGTGAGGGCGAGGTTCTTGAAGTCCGGATCGAGCCAGGCGCGGGCGACGAGGTGCGCGGCCGGAGTCGGGCCGATCTGCTCGGCGAACTCGGTGAAGCGCCGATGCTCCTCGGCGGTGAAAATGCCCTTCTCGATACATAATTCGCGCAGCGCGATCTCCAGGACTTCGAAGTCGGTGACTTCGTCCACCATCGGCGCCACGGTGCGGTCGTGCTCGTGGTCGTGGTCGGACATGGAATCCCTTTCTGGCGGGGAGCCGAAACGAGTCACCTACGCCGCGTGCTTCAGCCAGCGTTCGGGGAGTTCGGTCTGCAAGGTGTCGTTCGCCGTACCGGTGTAGCCGTCCCACAGTTCGGAAAGGTCGAATCGAACGACGTAGAACCATTCGGGTTTCGCGTCCGGGCGGTCCCACGTCTCGTCCTCGGCGGCCGGGCTTTCGTAGGCGACCGAAGCGATCTCTCCGGTGGCGCCGCGGACGTATTCCGGAGTGCGCGTATACAGCAGCGCAGGCATATCGCGCACGGTCACGGCATCACCGACTCGGAAGCCGGGTTCTCCCGCCCGACCCGCGAACACCTGCGGATCCCCCTTGCCGACGGCACGAATGTGGTGCTCGTTGCGTACGACCTGCGCCCCGTCCCCTTCGAACTTCGGCTGCGCCGCCAACGCCTTCCCGGCGAGCCCGCCGTCATACCGCGCCCGAACCTCCTCCATCCGCTCACTCAACTCACCGAGCGCGATGTGGTGCTTCTCCACGAGAACCCGCGCGACAGCAAGCAGCCAGCGCCCGTAATACGGAAGCCCCAGGTAGATGGCCCGACCGACGTCCACGTTGCCCATCCGGCGCCGCTCCTCCGACAGCCAGATCCCCCGCCAGGCCAGCACCTCACAGATCACATAGGTGTTGTGCTCCCACACCTCGTACTGCTTGTTCTCGAACTTCATCGGCGCGTCCGGTTCACCACCGACGTCGTGCACGGTCTTCAGATACGCCTTCAGGCGTTTGTGGTCGAGCAGATCCGGTGTCGGCGCATCGGGAAGTTCGGGATAGGCGGAGTGGAGCCTGGCCACCAAATCCAGCTGAGCGGCCCGCTCCGCGGCGGTACTCATGAAGGCTCCCTTCACAGCGGCCTGGTCGACTACTGGACAGCACACCTCACAGATCGAATGTATGCCTCATCGTTGCTGGTGGGTAGCATTCCGGCGGATTTTCGCGCGACTCGGCGGCACACTGTTTCCCAGTGACGTGGCGGCTGCGTCGCGCATCGGCGTCACGGACCACGTTTGGACCGGACATGCGGAGAAATGCCCACCGTAAGCGAGCTCGACCGATACCCCGGTCGCGCACCGGCGCAGAGGAGCAGCCATGCCGAGTACAGATGACTGGCCCGTACCGACGAGCGGGCTGCTCGTCACCCATTTCCTCACGGTGCGCGACGTGGCGGTCTCTCGGCAGTTCTACGCCGACATCTTCGGCGGCGAGGTGGTGCTCGAGGAGAACCCGGCCATCGTCAAGGTGGCCAACAGCTGGATCATCATGAACCCCGGCGGTGGGCCCACCCCCGATAAACCGGACATCACCCTGACGCCGCCCGAGCCCGGCGACCCGGTATCGGCCTTCCTCAACGTCCGCGTCGCCGACATCGCCGAGTTCCATGCCGCCGCCACCGCCAAGGGAGCGCGCTTCATGACCGACCCCATCGACCGCAAGGCCGAACTCCGCTGCTACCTGCGGGACCCGGACGGGTACCTCATCGAGATCGGCCAGGCGACCGGGATGCTGCGCGGCATCTTCGCGGATCGTCCCGGGTCGACCTGAGCCGAATCCCGCCTCAGCCCATCGTCTCGCGGGCCGTTATTCACCCCAGGTACCAGCCCGCAACATGTAACTCAGCCGGCCGACATGGAACTGAGGACCGGCAGGAATCCCCAGTTCATGATGCGTTCGGCATCGGCAGTAGCGGCATCCAGATCGAACGGCGCGCTGTGCAGCACCACCCCGATCAACCGCTGCGCACCCCGCTGCGCCTCGAACAACAAGCAGGTCCCCGCCGCATTGGTGGAGCCGGTCTTGATACCCGTGGTCCCCGGATACCGATGCAAGAGGTCGTTCGTGTTCTCCCAGACATGCGCCCGGTTCGCCGGCCCACCGGGCTGATGATGGACCCGAGTCCCCACGATCTGCCGGAAAACCGGATTGCCCATGGCGTGATGCCCCATCCGCACCATGTCAGCGGGCGTGGAATAGGTGGAGTAATCGCCCGGAACGGGCAGCCCACTGGGATCGGTGAAGTGCGTGTTCCCCATCCCCAGCCGATGCGCCATCGCGTTCATCTTCCCGATGAACGCCTCCCGCCCCGGCCCGAACGCCTCCGCCAGCGCATACGCCGCATCACACCCCGAAGGCAACATCATCGCGTACAACAACTGCCGAGCCGTGAGCACCTCACCGGCCACCAGCCCCGCCGAACTCCCCCCATGCGCCGCCGACGCATCGATCGCCGCCTGCGGCACCGTCACCGCTCGCTCCAAATCCCCCGCCTCCAACACCACCAACGCCGTCATCACCTTGGTGAGACTGGCCACCGGAACCCGCGTGTGCGCCTCCCGCGACCACACGATCAACCCGGTATTCCCCTCCGCCAACGCCGCCCCGCGCGCTTGAATCCCATCGGGTTGCAGAGCCACCGGAAACGGAGCCTGATCATTCGAGCCGCCGACCACCGGGGCCGCCGCGACAGTAGGCGCGAAAACGACGAGCACCGCGGCGATCGCCGCCGGCAGCGCACGGGTATAGGTTCGCATCGGGCTATTGTGCAGTCGAGATGTTCCCAATAGTGGGATTTCGCGTCGTTGCACGGGCGCGTCATCGCTGGTCCGGGCGATATCTCCGCAAGAAGGTCCGCCGACCGGAACCCCACTCGGGCACGATGCCACAGTGCACCATCCGAGAATCCGCGTAGCCGCCTACGTCATCAGATACCGCACAACCCCTCAACTCCTCGTCTTCGATCACGTCGGCCTCCCCGAAGCAGGAACCCAGATCCCTGCGGGAGGCGTACACCCTGGAGAAGCCCTCGACACAGCGGTCCTCCGCGAAGTAGCCGAAGAAACCGGCCTGACCAACGTCTCCATAGCCGACCGAATCGCCGTAGACGACCACCCCCACCCCCTCACCAACCTCCCCCGCCGAACAACCTTCTACCACCTGCACGCCGAACCCGACACAGCCGACGCCTGGCTCCACCAAGTCGACGGCGAAGGAGCCGACCACGGCCTCACATTCGCCTGCCGCTTCGTACCACTGCCGCTGGAAGAACCGTTGGCCGACAACCAGGATCGCTGGTTGCCTCTGCTCTCGGGGTGATCATTACCTCGACACCACAGTCACCGTCCGCGAGGCCAACGACCTCACCACCGCCCTGGCCCCGCTGTTCCACTCCAATTCAACAATTTGGTGATTCCGGCAGTTTCTCTCAGTAGGTTCGGGCGTCGGGCCAACGGGCGGCAAGGTGATCGCGAACGCGTTGACCGCAGGCTTCCACCGCATCCTCTATCATTCCCGACCGGCACCGGTCAGATCGAGCGAACGAGGAACCCGATACAAGCATTAAGGGCGGCCTGCTCGGTGGGGAACGTCCTCTGGCCTTGATCGGACGCCGGTAGCGGGGGTAATCAACGACTCGATCGCATTCGTCGAGCAGATCACCCGCCTAATCTCGAAATCGTAGTCCAGGAACACAATGAACTCCTCCCACGCGTTGTTCCAGCGGCACACGATCGCCCCGCATCTGGTGCCCCACCGCTCGGTCAGCTCGTCGAGCGCAGCCCGAGCGGCCGCAGCGTTTACCGCGGTGTAGTTCGGCCGGTTGGCGACCTGGCCATCCCGGATCTGTTGCGAACCGACTGCGGACTGCGTCGCTGGCGACGGGCTATGGCGCGGCCCTCAGGTAGGCCCGCGGACTGGCTCGTTCGACTCCTTCGGCTCGTGTCGGTGGCGTCGGTCATACTCGCTTGGGTCTCGGACGATGGGTACCGGGTGTTCTGTGTAAGGGAGCACAGTTTGGCCAACAGCGCGTTGTTGATATCGGGGGTTCCGTTGGACGTGCCGATCCTCACCAGGCGGGGTTGGGTCATGTATGACCAGATCCTTCCCGGTGATGAGACACCCGGTCTCAACATCGAGACGGACCGCACCGAATGGACCGGGATCACAGACATCAATACCTACGACAACGAGGAGGTCGTAGAGAGCACCAGCATGTCCTGGTCGGTGTGCAGCACCCCTGGCCACCGTTGGATTCGTTGGAATCACGCGAGTGGGACGTACTCGAAGGTAACCACTGCGGGCACCACACGCGGCATCTCATGGCAAGCATCTGCCCAAATGGCTGCCGGGCCCGGACTTGATCTCACTGAGAACGAGGCCGAATTGATGGGTTGGCTGCTCACAGACGGCAGCCAGTGGGAAGGCGGGGCCATCTGCGCGTTCGAGGGCTGCACCAATCCGGCGCGCGCCAGAGGGTTATGCGGCTCCCATTCACGCCAACTCAAGCGGTGCCAGGAGTTGCACCCGTTGCGGGCTTGCTACCCGCGTGGCGCAGTCGCGGACTTCTCCTTGTTCGTCTGGCAGACGAAGCCAGCCGGCGTTCAACGGCTAGCCGAGGTCCTGGGTGAGCATGGCCGCTGGAACGGCAAAGGCTATCGGATCATCGATTCCTATGCCCGCGACCTGCTTCGTCGCGCCCGGATCGAGCATGTGAAGAGTGCCCCTCAACTCCTGGAAATGATCAACGAGATGTCCGCAGTGCAGCGTGAAGCAACACTACGAGGCGTCATCAACGGTGATGGGACGCGGGTAGTCGGCCGCAAATCGGAACACATACGTATCTACCAGGATGATGGCCCTTTGGTGGATGTCATTGCAATCCTCGGCTACTTCTGCGGTTACCGGCCAAGCGTTCTCAAGCGAGAGGTCGAGGGGTTTCCGGGTTACGAAAGCAAAGGCGTGCACCTGAAGATCACTCTGTGTCGCCCAAGGGCGTCCCCCGGGCGCCAACCCATGCGTTCCCTTGGGCCAATGAGGGTGTGGTGCCCGACTACCGAATTAGGGAGCTGGACAGCACGCTTCGGGAAGAATCCAGTGCTCACTGCTCACACCGACGGTAGTGGATGATGCTGGACTGTCTACCCTTCGACAAAGTGACTACGCATGGCCTGATGGGTGGTGGTCTGCGCCTACTGGGCTGGCTTCCCCTTGCCCCATAGGGCCTGCCTTTCTTGCGTAGAGGCTCCAAGGTCGAGGGTGGCGTAGCACATTGCGTAGTGACGCCAGAGCCACCCTTGACGCTAGACGAAAGCGGGCACACCATTCAGCAAGGCCACGCAGCCGCAGGTCGCGCAAGTCGTCTCGGCACATCGTGGCGATCTACCATCCCTTCATGCCGACTGAGATACCGCCTTGATCGTTGGAGATAGCTTTGTCGCGAGCCACCGAATCGGACCACAGCCGGTTGACCGGGCAGTGCGTCGGCTGAGGCGTGGGCGGCCGCGGGAGATAGGTCGAGTAAGGCTATCGTCGTGCGCCCACACTTCTCAGTTATCGAAACCTCGGCAATCTCGAATCGGTGGGTGTCGGCGCCCGGCTCGAACGGGCTGCTACCCCCTCCGAAACGGGCGCATTCATCCGGTGGCCAGTGCGCCTTGGGCGAGGATGTTCGCAACATTAGCCGCCGATCCACGCGACGAACAAACATGTTTTCACGTGGCCGTGGCAGCACTGGCCTGCCTCGGTCCGTCAGTCAACTGAAGCCCGAAGGCATCGAGTGCGGTTCTCGTAGTCCAACCGATGCTTCAGAGAGCGGCGAGGCGTACCATCGCGGCCGTGGATCGGGCTGTGGTTGACCTGTTGGCTCCGCTGACTGAATCGCGTCGGGCTCACTCAGTCGCGGTGGGACGTCGGATGGAATCCGTAGTGCACCTGCTGCCGGCCAACATTCGTAGGGATGCGGTTATGGCTGCCTACCTGCATGACGTTGGCTACGGGCATCCTGACCTGGGTTTTCATCCCATAGATGGTGCCCGGTTGCTGCGATCGCTCGGGTATTCGCCGGTTGTATGCCATATGGTCGCGTTTCACACAGCAGCGGAGGTCGAGGCGGAAGTGCGAGGTCTCGACGCCGGAATATTCGACGAGTTCTACCTCTCGGGTGTAGCTGGGCTCGAGAAGGCCGATGATTTCCTGTGGTGGTCAGACCTATCGACAGGCCCGAACGGGGGCGATTTCACGGTCGACGAGCGGCTGGCTGAGATTTCGAGTCGCTACGAACCGGGCAACGTCGTTCACACTGCGATCACTAAAGCGGAGCCGAGACTGCGAGCAGCTGCTCAGCGCGCATCGGGATCGATATAAGGCTCACTCTCGTTCAGCGCCCAGTCGATGCGCTTCCGTTGGCTGCGGTCCATCGTCAAGTCGGGGATCTGCTCGACCGGCACCCACTCGACGCGTGTGCTCTCGCTGCTCGTTATGGGTTGGCCACCGATCGCCTCACCGCGATACACAACGGTGAATTCCTGACGGACCTCGTCGTTGCTCGTGTAGTGGATGACGTGGGTCGGATCGGTGAAGATGCCGACAATGCCGGTTAATCGGATATCCACTCCCGTCTCTTCTCGAGTCTCGCGAACAGCGGTGCGACTGAGGGATTCGCCTGGGTCATGGGCGCCTCCCGGCATCGACCAGTTGCCGTTGTCGGACCTGCAGATCAGTAGGACTTCCCCGCCTTTCCGGACGAATGCGGCTGCGCTCGGGCGGACACTGTTCGCGGCCGGTGCGTGGGGGTCTTGGTGGTAGTCGATGCGCCGTCCCATGAGGTCAGGTTACGGTGCGACCTGTCTTCCAGACAGCCTCGAACGAATCCATGTAGTGGGCGAAGAGACGTCCGCCGGGGACTTTCTGGAGGTGCTGAACCGGAGATTTCGACGCGTACGCACCGTAGCTGTGGGTGTTGACCAGCAGCGAGTCGCCGAATCGGTAGATGCTGTTGTACAGCGTGGTGCGATGCGTCCGGATATCTACCATCGGCAGGTCCATCGTTTCCCGAAGATACTCCAGCGTCGACTCACACCGCTTCGCCAGCGAGGGCAAGCCTTCTTCACGCCCCCGTGCTACGACCTCCGGTGCGTCACTTTCGCCCACGAGGATCCGCACCTGTACACCAGCACCCGCCTTGGCACGGACGACGTTCACGAAGTCCAGCGACTCGACCAGAAACCCTCCTGCATAGACCAAGACGTCGATGTGGTCGCCGGCTTGCTTCATGAGCGAGCGCCATACCTCGTGCGGCACTTCGGGCCGGGTCGGCCAAATCTGCACCAGCTCCGAGAGAGACGCAGCCGCGGACCTACGGCCGGCCAACAACTCCGGCCAGAGGTAGGTTTCGTCGCAGTCGAGGACCCGGGCTGCCTTCAGGCGGAGACCGGGGTGTGGACACCGGCCCTGGGTGATCCACCGCTCGACGGTTTTCGTGCTGACGCCAAGCCGCTCTGCCAGAGCATGTTTCGTCAGGTTCGCGCTGGCCATTGCGCCCCGCAGCCGCTCGTTCGTCATGGCTCGGTTTTAGCCGAAAAGTGTCCCTATGTGTCCCAAATCTTGGGTTATTTCGTCCCTGTATGTCGCGGGAGCCTTGTCATACCGGATGCCAGTTCCGTCTTTGGCTCAACTAATCCACACCGAGACAAGGGGTTTCAGTGCTTGCCCTTCTGGATCAGATCGCTGGACGACACGAACTACACAACACCCGCCCGACAACTCCCGTCAGGGCCAACCTCCCGGACCGTAGCCACGCGCAGCCGAGCCAGGCGGCGCCATGAACCACTCGATCGCGTTCGGCTGGATCGACTACGACATCAGCCGTGCACCCGAATGGGATCGCGCCCAAATACACCGCCTCGCCCGTCACATCGGATACCGCCTCGTGTGGCCCGACGAACGGTCGGTGCTCCGGGTGGCCGACCAGGTACGCAGCGCTGGGGTCGACCTGGTGATCCTGCCGGCACCCGACCACTTGAGCCCGCTCGAACTCAACGCGGTAATGGACGTGGCCGACGTGGAAACAGTGGTACCCCGACTCAGCTTCGCCCGCTGGGCGTTCGCAAAGGTGAGTCCATGAGCGCCACGGTGGCGATCGGTTTCGCCATCGCGATCGGGCTACCACTGCTGGTGATCGCGGCATCGATCTGGTGGCCGTGATGATCGGAGCACCGAACCGCTTCGCGCATGTGCACAAGTCGGCTGCGACCTATCTCGACGTCGCCGCCAACGACCACGGCGACGAGAAGGGACTACTCGTATACCGGGCGTTGCAACGCGTCGAATCGCCTGAACCGCATCTCGTCGAGATCGGTCCGGGTGGCGGCGCTGCCGTCGACTACCTCGCGACGCGGGCAGCCGAGGAGCCACGCCCTGTACAACTCACACTGGTGGAGGCACCCGGCGTCTCCTCGACCTCGCTCACGGACGCGATCGGGCGGTTCAACGCGGTCGGGTCGTGCGTGCTGGTGCACGGATGGGCTCAGGACATCGGGCGACTGTTGCGCGAACCGGTCGACGTGATCAGCGCGTCCGCCCTGATGCACGAGGTCTACTCCTACGGTGGCGCCTACTCCGGACTGCACACCTTGATGCGGACCCTGCCGACCGTGCTCCACCCGTACGGTTACTTCGTCTACCGCGACGTCTACGCCGTCGCCGCGCCGAGCCTGCACGAGCGGGTCGTGCAGTCCTACAGCTCACAATCCTGGTTGCAGTTCTGGCGCATGTTCGTCCCGCACTACCTGCGGGAAGGCACCCATCCCTATCACCATCACGACGACGAGGTCGTCGCCCGGCAGAACTCGCGCATTGTGCCCGTAGGCGAACTGGACACCCGGGTGTGCGCGGTAATCGAAGCGCCGGTCGGGCTGTTCCGCGAGGTACAACGGCACTACATCACCTGCCGCGACCATGTCTGGCGTTCCGGGATCCTCGGGTTTCGGCCGGTTCTCGACGGACCACTGTCCGGAGACTGGATCGACTTCCGGACCGGCCACAAACGAGTGCACTACACCCTGACGGAATCCGATCGCATGCCGGCGATACAACGGGCGAACATCCTCGCGGTGAGTGAACCGTTCGACGATCATCACGTGATCGACGGAGATATCTTCGACGCCGTCAGCGACGTAGCCCTGATGGCCTTCATGTCCGCAGCCGAACAGGGCACCGACGACTGTGTCCTAACCTGGAATTCGTGGCTGACCCGAGAAGGCCGCGAAACCTACGCCTACCTCACCGTCGACGAGCTGCTTTCCGCGTTCGCCGTGCACTCGATCAACGCCCATCCCACCCAAGACCGGGTCCTGATGCCGGTCTCGACCGATGATGTGTTCACCCGCGACCGGCGCTACTACAACCGATTCCTCACCCACCGCCTATCGAACCCGCTCGTCGACGCGAAGCAGATGGTGCTGTTCCAGAACATCCCGCTCAGCGACACCGAAACCCTGCAACGCGCTCTCGGCACCCTGCAAACGATCTGCTCGAAACCGACACTTGCTCGGTTGCACACGGCAATTCACTGGAAAGGATGATCCCGGATGGACCTGATCGAGGTCGAACGCAAGCGAGAACTCGCCGACAGCGAAGCCCTGCGCTGCCGTCTCGCCGAACTCGGCTACCGCGAGATCAGTTCGCTGACCGAAGTCGACACCTACTACAGCCGACCCGACGTCGACTACATGGAAACCGTCGAATGCCTGCGGGTACGGCAGCGCGGCGGATCGGCAGAAATCACCTACAAGCCACCATCCAACACAGCCACCCACTCGGAGCACGGCGTCATCGCGAAGCGCGAAACCAACGTTCAGCTCGCCGATCCCGACCAGGCGGGCGCGGCTAACGCACTACTCAATGCCATCGGAATGGTCGAGCTTGTACGAGTCGAGAAGGCACGTACTACCTATCGTCGTCCAGGCCATGACGACACGACCATAAGTATCGATATTGTCGCCGGTGTCGGCGCCTTCGCCGAAACCGAGATCCTCACCATCAACAGTGAGGACGCAGCCACACAGCTCGAGGGCATCGAACAGGCGATCGGCGTTTCCACTTACCCGATCGTGCGCCTCCCGTATCGGGACCTGGTGATGCGCGCACGGCCTTGGGCCCGGGTGTAATTCAGCGACGTTGGCGCTCCTGACTCACCCGAGAGCGACCGCGACCACGTACACCGCCTCGGCTACCACCTCGTATGGCCCGGCGAACACTCGGTGCTACGCGTGGCCGACCAGGCACGCAATGCCGGCGCCGACCTGGTGATCCTGCCGGCACCCGACCACCTCGGCCCGCACGAACTCGACGCCGTACTGGACATCTGCGATGTGGAAACCGTGCTACCGCGTCTCAGCTTCCCACGCTGGACCTCCACGCAGGACACACCATGAGCGCCCTGGTAGTGGTCGGTTTCGCCATCGCGATCGGACTACCACTGCTGGTGATCGCGGCGACGATTTGGTGGCCCTGATGTTCGCAGCGGACAACATCGGCCACAACTCTCTCGCCACGCCACCGACGCTGCCATGTGGCGGCAAACGGGCCGACTCCAACCTGGTCGAACCCGCTCCGGCGGGCTAGACTGAATCATAGTCGGCATTTTTGATTCAAGACGGACAGAGGTGATGGCGGTGACGAACGAGGCCGGTGCACGGATCGAACGCGCTCGCGTTGCCGCGGGGTTGAGTCAGCGCGCTCTGGCGGACGCGACCGGGATCTCGCAGTCGACCCTGTCCCGGATCATCTCTGGGGACAGGCCGGCGAAGATGCCGGAGATCGTGGCGATCGGCTGGGCGACAGGGCACACAGTCGCCCAGCTCACAGGGACCGCGCCGGTAGCCGAGCGGGTCCGATGCGCGGCGCGGGCGACCAACGATTGCGAGATGGATCGCATGCGGGAAGCGCTGCTGCATTTCCTGGAATTGAACGACTACCTCGACGATCAAGCCATCCCCGCCACCACCGACCCAGCGTAGGAACCGTGAACAACGAGGCAGAAGGACGCGACGCCGCCGCCCGGTTCCGCCGCGAACACCGACTCGGCGTACAACCCCTGGGCGACCTGGTCGCGATTATCGAACAGGCGACCGCGATCGACGTTGCCGTACTCGATGCAGGCCCGGACGAGCACGGGCTGACGATGCGCGACCCGGTACGCAACGCCGTGATCATCGGCGTGGCACGCACCCGGAACCCGATGCGGCAACGCAGCACGCTCGCCCACGAGCTCGGCCATGTGCTGTTCCAGGATTGGGCAGACGATCACACAGGCAACTGGAGTGATCGAACACCCACGGAAGTGCGCGCCGACGCCTTCGCCCGCCACCTGCTCGCACCGATCGAGGGGCTCCGCGAGTTCCTCGGCGACCGGGAAACGGCAACCCGATCCACGCTCTCCGAGGTCGTCCAGCGGTTCCTGGTGTCACCACCGATCGCGGCGATCGCCCTGCACCAGGCCGGATACATCGACGAGGCCACCAAACACGAGTGGATGGCGTCGACGGCACCACAATTGGCTGCCCGCTACGGATGGTCCGACCAGTACCGCGCATTACAGGCCGACTCCGATCAACGCCGGGCGCCCCAGCGGCTACTCGCCCGAGCCATCAAGGCATACGAAGAAGAAGTGCTGTCCGCGCAGGCGATCGCCACCCTGCGGGGTATCACGCTGGAAGCCGCCCAGGAAGAGCTGCGCGAAGCAGGTATCGAGCCCGCCGGACATCCACTCGCCTGGTCCGACGCTGCCGAACTGCCCGACGCCGAAGTGGACCTGGCCGCCCTGGACGCAGCCCTCGACAGCCCTGGCGACGAATCCGATGATCCGGCGGCCGAAGCGAAGGATGCGAGGTGAGCCACCCGCCGATCATCGACGCCGGGCCCGGCCTGAACTTCTTCTCCATCAACAAGGAACGCTTGCTCATCGGCGTCCTCGGCCGGATCAGCGCTCCGGAGACCGTCCAAACCGAGATCTTGCGAAAGTCACGGCACGATCCACGGTTCCGCGCCGCCGCTACGGTCTGGCGCAAACTGACACCCACCTGGATCCAGGTGCTCTCCGACGACCAAACGCCCGAACTCGCCGCTGCGGTGCACAGAATCACCCGCCAACCCATGAAACAACGCGTGCAGTCCCCGAAAGACCTGGGCGAGACCATGGTCATCGCGCACGCAGTCGTCGCCGCGGAAGCCGGGGAGACCGTCACGGTTCTCATCGACGACGGCCCCGGAGCCCGCACAGCAACAGCTGACATCAGCCGCCTGCAACGACTCCAGTCCAGTGGTCGCGCCGTAGGGACGATCCGGCTGGTGAACACACTGACAATCCTGGAGAAGGCAGCGGCCGGACAGCACATCCCCGACAAGGCCGCGATGCGCGCCATCTACACCCGACTGCGTAGCCTCGTCGACGGACTCCCACCCATCGAGAGAACCCCCCTTCTCCGGCTTCCGCACTGGCGCTGAGGTGCACCACGCCCTCCGCCGAACCGCGGACTGGTGGCCAGGGCAGGCTTCACCCCGGAGACCCGCGAAAGAGCCACCGCTGAAGGTGTCGGCATCTTCACCGAAATCGGCTGCCAGTTTTGGCGCGAAACCCTTGTCGACGGCGAGAACCTCCCCACCAGCGCGGTTTCGGTGACGTCGAGCGACTTGACTCTCGACGATATCCGGAAGAACCCCGCTCACGAGGTTTTCAGCTCGGAACCGATCGGTGGGCGTGCGGCGGTGCTGTATCGGACTCCGGCGAATCCCGGCGCCTGCTCGGCCGCCGTCGAAACAACCGACGGGGTCTTCCGGGTGGGCATCATGACGCTGCCGGCAGTACAGGCTCCCCCACCCTGCGATGAGATCCGTCCGATCACCGAGATTCTGAGCGAATCACTTGGCACCAATTGAGACCTGGAACCTGGCCGGGATCCGTCCGCCCGATCCGATGGCCAGGGCCTGCAGCCAACGTAGAACGAACCGAGTCAGAGGATATCGATGACCGAGACGTTATCAGCAAATTCCAGCGAGATCGCCGGCCTGGGTGTTCTCCTCGCTTCCATCGGTGCAGACGTCCAAGCGACGTCGGATTTCGTGGCGAAGGAAGGTAGAGCGGCAGAGTGGCTACACGGGCCGATCATCGACACCCTGGTGGCCCCGTCCAACGACGCGGCCGACTGGTGCACATACGCTTCCCGCCCGGGAAGCGGCGGCGAAAGTTACGGCACGTATCGTCCATGACCGCGTTGAGTTCGAGCGAGCGCAGGTGGTCGGGTGCAGGCAGGATCACCCGGTCCGGAGGAAGCAGTTACGCAGTCAGCCCTCGATGTCGATGCTGTTGAAGACGAGGTTGCTCAGTCGCTCACTTCGGCCGTCGTAGTCCGGGGGTATGAGGCTGTCGATGACCTTCAACCCCTCGTCGGAGATTGTGCCGAACACCGTGTATTCCGGTTTGAGTTGTCCGTCGGCGAAGAGCAAGTCGAAAGTAGCGCCGAAGAAGGAAAGGCTACTCATCATGAGATAGCCGCGACGGTATTGCAACTCGATGAAAGCCTCGGAATCCAAGTCATAACCAGGGCTTTCGCTGTTACCGCACGCAATCCACTCCACTCGCCCTCCGGCGCAGCGGACTCGGTCGAACGCGCCCTGCTCGGCCAGGCTGATGAAACTGTTGACTGTGCAAGGCGCCAGTGATCGGTCGAGAAGTAGCGGGATCGCTCCCGCATTGGTGTTGATCGTCGCCCGGACGGTGCCTTTAGAAGAAACCGGGCCATCGTCCGGGCGCTTCACTCGTGGTTCCTTGCCGTCCGGTTTGTACCGGCAATAGACCGGATCGGGTAACGGAGTCGGGCGTATGGGCGGCGGCACGAAACCAGGGGGGATCTGTGTCGGTTGGGAAGTGGTCGGCTGCGGAGGTGGTTGCTGCGCGGCGGAGTCACCATCGCTGGGTATGAGGCCGGGGAGATAGATCGCCGCGGCGACCACGATCGTCAGCACCGCGAAGATCACCGCGGCGCCCGAGGCGACTTTCCGCCGACCGGCCGCCCCGGCCCTCCAGCTCTGTGAGCTCCTCTCCGGACGCCGCCTGGGGCTCGGTAAGCCGGAGGCCGATGGAGAGTCGCGAGAAGGTGCGGTGGTTGCGTCAGGTGGATGCGGAGGCGGCGCGGTGTGCGCACGCGCCGAAACCGGTGCCGGAACCCCGGCTGTCGGACCGGCTTCCGTGATGCCGGCCGCGACGGACGGCGTGCCCGCGAGCGCCGCGCGGGCCGCTGCGGCGAGTTCACCACAGGAGCGATACCTGTCGGCGGGTCGTTTGGCCAGCGCGGTGGCGATGACCATATCGAGCGCGGCCGGCAGATCCGGGCGTAAGACACTGGGCCGCGGCGGCGGATCGTTCAGGTGGGCGGCCATCACGGCGGCGTGCGTATCACGGGGAAACGGTCGCTGCCCGGTGAGCAGGTGATGCAGTGTGCAGCCGAGGGAGTAGACATCGGTGCGGCGCTCGGAGGGTTGAGCGAGAAATCGTTCGGGTGCCGCGTAGGCGAACGTGACGGCCAGCGTGGACGCCGTCACCGATTCGTCGAGTGCACGAGCGATGCCGAAATCGGTGAGTACCGCCCGGTACTGCCGGCGTGGGTCGGGCGCGATCAGCAGATTGGCCGGCTTCACATCGCGGTGCAGGACGCCTGCGGCGTGGGCGGTATCCAACGCGTCCGCGGCGTCGGCGATCAGTTCCACCGCCAGATCCGGGGCCAGACCGTCCGGGGCCGCCGCGAGCAGGGCGTTGGCGTCCCCGCCGCTGATGTACTGCATCGACAGCCACAGATCGGGATCGCCGGGGTCGCTGCGATCGTAGACGGCAACGATATTGGGATGGTCGAAGCGTGCCGCCAGCGTTACTTCCCGCTCGAAGGCGATACGCGCTTTCGGATCGGTGGCCAAGACATCGTTGAGGACCTTCAGCGCCACACGACGTTCCAGCCGTGGATGGCGAGCGAGATACACCACGCCCATCCCGCCCGAACCGAGAGGTCGATCGATGACGAACCCGCCGAACTCATCCCCCGACTGCAAAACCACCTCGGCTCCTGGTTTTTGGGCGTCTTGCGTACCCGCGCCGATCGAATACCTTTGTGTCGTCAGCGAATATAACCTACGTAGCAGACCGGCGGCGCCGCTCCGGCGCCGGGCGTGATGGGTCCGAGGGAGGTGCCCACCGCAAACTCACAACAAGGTGTGCTGCTAACAGGCGACATCCGCGACGTTTCGTTTGCCAGGGGGAAGAGGTCGAGCGCCGGGACCGCGTGGGGTCTCGGCTCGACCTGATCAACGCGCCGCGCTTTGTGACGCACGCCACCCTGGACTTAAAGCCGACTTGAAGTTGCACGATGGTTCCCGACATTCGTACTGGAGAAGGGAAGCGAACTGTGCCGAAACTCGACCGGATCATCGAATCCGCGCTGTACGTCGACGACCTCGATCGTGCCCGCGCGTTCTATATCGATGTGTTGCAGCTGAAACCGATACTCGACGCTGATCCGTTGTGCGCGTTCGATGTCGGTGGCGACAATGTACTGCTGTTGTTCCGCCGCGGTGGTTCGCTCGAACCGAAGGTTCTGCCCGGACCGGGTCTGCCGAAAGGCGAGATCCCACCGCATGACGGCAGCGGTCGGCTCCATGTGTGCTTCGCCGTCTCCGAGGATCAGTTGACCGAATGGGAAGCTCACCTGGACGCGCACGACATCCCGATCGAAGGCCGGACCGACTGGGCACGTGGCGGGCGCAGTATCTACTTCCGCGATCCCGACGAGCACCTCCTCGAGCTCATGACGCCGGGCAACTGGCCGACCTACTGAGCATCCTGCCCAACGCAGGCGCTCAGGCAATGCTCAGACATAGGACCAGCTGATCACCGCGCATCTTGGCGACAGACCTTCGAGCGGGCCCGAGGCGCGGCATCGTTGCCCCGAGAAGTCGGATTAGGACGTCCGCTATTCCGAGTTTGAGATAAAACTAGGAATAAGCGCCCTGTAATTCCGAGTTCAGAGGAGCTATGGGAGACGCGGGCTCGCCCCCACACGAGCATCGAGCGGTTCCGTGGCACCAGCAGTTCAGGGGCGGAACCCGCGACGATCGGACCGTGCGGGAAGTCGTGGCCAGCCTCCCTCTCGTCCTCGACGAACTGGATGCACTCGGCGCCCGAGGCAAGAAGGCGGCAACCTGAGCCGGGGCCGGCGCGACCTGCCGGGGCGGTCCGACTCGGCCGCAGCGACAGGCGATGAGCGGCGTTCAAAGCGCAAGTGCGTTGTTCGTGCAGGTCATGAATGAGGAACCGGCCCGGCGAGCACAGCGACCTCACGCAGGCCCACCCAGCGGCGGGTGCTCGAGCACGCGGGGCTTGTACTCGACCAGTTGAGTGCGGCCGTCGAAGGTGCGGTGGTCGATCATGTCGAGGGCGACATCCGGATAGCCGTCGTAGATGCGTTCTTCGCCGGTGGCCCCGGTGATCACCGGGAACATCACGACGCGGAAGCGGTCGACGAGGCCGGCTCGCAGTAGGGAGCGGCTCAGGCTGAGGCTGCCGATCGTGCTGAGGATGCCGGAGCCGTTCGCCTTCATCGCGCGAACGGCCTCGACGGCGTCGTCGCGGATCAGAGTGGAGTTGGCCCAGGTGAGTGGCTCCTCGAGGGTGGAGGAGAACACCAGCTTGGTCGCCTGGGTGAGCTCGTCGACGGAGGCCTCTTCTTCGGGCCGGAACTCGTCTTGGCCGTCAGGGACCTGGCCGGCGGCGAAGCCCGACATCAGGCGGTAGGTATTGGCTCCCATCAGGTAGGTGACCTTGGGCTGCTCGCCGAGCCACGCGAGGTACTCCGGGCCCTCGAGGCCCCAGAAACCGGGCCAACCCTGGCCCGATGCGTAGCCGTCGAGCGAGGTGATGAAGTCGACGAGAAGCTCCGCCATCGCAGTGTCCTTTCCTAGGGTGTCACGAGCTCTGACCGGTCGGGAGCCGGAAATTCATCGGTCGCGCCGCGGGGCGGCGCAACTACGTCACCACGAAGTCGGCCATCATCGCCATGTCCTCGTGTTCGAGATTGTGGCAGTGCAGCATGAACGGGCCGGGGTAGTCGGTGAAACGGACCGCGACCTCGACGGCCTCGGCGGGGCGGACGTCGACGGTGTCTTTCCAGCCCGCGTCGAAGGGGCCGGGCGGGCGGTTGTTGCGGGAGATCACCTGGAACGGGTCGAGGTGGACGTTGGAAATCGGTGATGAAGCGCCAGATCTCGACGGTGCCGAGGCGCGGATTGGCGAGGGCGCGGCCCGGTTCGTACGGTGCGCCGTTGATCGACCACCCGTGCGGGCCCAGTTGGAACAGGAAGGTGCGTTCGGCGACGGCGGTGGCCGGATCCAGGCGCTCGACGGGGGCGAGCCGGTCGGGGACGGTAGTGTCGTCGCGCCGGAGCGGGCCGGTGACGTCGAAGCGCATGATGTCGGCAGCCGGTCCGGTGTCGAGGGCATTGCGTAACCGGACAGAGGTGCCGGGCGGGTAAGCGCCGAAATCGATGATCACGTCGAAACGTTCGGCCGGCGAGATATCGAGGTGATCGTGCCGGATCGGCCGGTCCAGCAAGCCTCCGTCACTGCCGACCTGCACGAAACCGGCTCCGGGCGGGTCGAGCATGAGCCGGTAGCGGCGCGCGTTCGAAGCGTTGAGCAGTCGGAATCGGTAACGCACCGGCGACGCCTCCAGCCGCGGCCACGGTGCGCCGTTGACGAGCACCACATCGCCGAGAACCCCGTTCATATAGGGGTCGGTGACGCCGGGTGTGCGCAGGTCCGGGTCGATCAGCGGGTAGGCGAACGAACCGTCGGCGGCGAAGGAACGATCGCTGATCAGCAAGGGGATGTCGCGATCACCGCGCGGTAGCGGCAGGGCGTCTTCGGCGTCGTCGCCGACGAGGTGGAATCCCGCCAGCCCACGCCAGACCGCCGGGCCCGTGAAGCTGTGCCGGTGGTCGTGGTACCAAAGAGTCGCGGCGCGTTGGCGATTCGGGTACAGGTAGGTGCGTTCACCATGAGCGAGCGCACCCGTCATCGTGGTGGCTGCACCGTGTCCATGGTGCTGGGGTGCGGTGGTCGAGCCGACCGGCAGGATCAGGTCCATCGGGTAGCCGTCGCTGTCGGCGGGAGTGTGCCCGCCGTGCAGGTGCACCACTGTCGGGTGGGGTAGTTCGTTGCGGTGGCGCACCGCGGTCGCCCGGCCCGTCCTCGCCCGGATCGTCGGGCCGGGGAAGGTGCCGTGGTAGGTCCAGGCTTCGGTGCGCAGGCCCGGCAGGATGTCGAGATGTGCGGTGCGCTGGACGATCTCGTAATAGTCGGTGGTCGCATCGGAAGCGACGGGAGCCAGCTCCGGCGGAATGGGTAGATACGCCCGATACGGCTGCGGCAACGGCGCCGCGCTGGGCAGCAACAGACCCGGCTCACCCGGTCGCACGATCTTCGGCAGCACCGCCCAGCTCGCGGCCCCGACGGCGGCCGCCGCGCCGACCCCGGCGCCCGCCCGCAGAAATCCTCGCCTGCTGATGCTCATCGCTGCCACCGCCACGCCCAGCTCACCAGCAGCCCCGTGCCGATGGACAACCCGACCGCGAGCGGAATATGTACCGCCAGCACCCGCTCCTCACCGAGTGGGATGAGCCCCGCCGCGATCACCAACTGCACCACCGCGGTTCGGACCGGCCACGCCGGGCCGCCGCCCCGGCGCCACAGCAGCACCGCGCACACGAGCTGACCGAGGAACACCAGCGCCACGAGGCCGCCGTTGCGGCTGTGCATGGCCAACGCTTCGAAGTGCCCGGCCAGGAAACCGCCGGCCAGGGCGGCCTGGGCGAATACCAGCACCACCGCCGTCGTCGCTATCGCCCGGAACAGCGGCAGCGGCCATCGCGCGACCACGGCCGCGGTCACCGGCGGACCTGCCGCACGCCGCGACGCCACACCTCGGCGATCTCGGACGTGGCGGTGATATCCGTCGTCGGGTCGCCGTCGACGAGCAGCAGATCCGCTCGCAAGCCCGGAGCGATGCGTCCGCGATCGGACAGACCGAAACGATCGGCGGTGCGGCTCGTCGCGGCCCTCAGTACTTCGAGTGGACTCATTCCCACCCCGATGAGCAGCGCCAATTCCCGATGCAGTCCTGAACCATGCGCGGGTACGTACGGCGTCGCGTCGGTACCCGCGAGCAGCGGCACGCCGGCCTCGTGCAACGCCCGCGCCACTCGGACCGCGTCGGCGAACGAGCCGGGGCGCGCGCAGTCCGCGGTACTCTCGCGCTGCCCCGTGATGGCCTCGAAGTACACGAGGGTGCTCACCACGAACACGTCGTGCGCGGCGATTCGATCGGCCAGCTCGGGGGTGCGGTCGGTGAAATCGGTCCACACGTGTGCCAGCCCGTCGACGCCGGCATCGAGTGCGATCGTCACTTCGTGCTCGGTGATCGCGTGCGCGATGACCTGCAACCCGGCGTCATGGGCGTGGGTGGTCAGCGCTTGCGCGGTCTGCGACGAGAGCACCGGCAGTCCCGTGCCGTGCACGGCACCGTCATCGATGACGATCTTCAGATAGTCGGCGCCCTCGGCCAGCCGGGCCTGCACGAAATCCGCCGCATGCTCGGGGCCGGAGATGGTGTCGAACGGCGCGAGTCCGAGCGCGGCGATATCCGGCGAGGCGAGCAGCTGACTCGGGTGGCCGCCCGGCGCCGTCGCCAGGGTGGCCGCGCTGCGGAAATCGGCGATATCGTCGCGCGATGCGGCCGCTGCCCGCTGGGCGGTGAGGACCTCGGGGAGACAGAACATGTCGAGTTCGGTCGTGACTCCGAAGGTGAGCGCGGCGGCCAGATCGCCGTCGAAGATGTGGGTGTGGGCATCGATCAGGCCCGGCAGCAGGGTTCGCCCGGTCCCATCGATCTCGACATCGGCAGCAGTGTCGTCGGTGGCGATGATCCAGCCGTCCTCGATGAGCACGGTGGTGCGGTCGATGCGCTGTTCGCCATCGAAGATGCGGACATTGCTGATGCGGGTGCGCATGGGGAGCTCCTGGTAGGGATGACGGAAGGTTTCGTCGCCAAGGAGCAAGCGATGTGGGCAGAACGTGACACCGCGAGACCGGTTCTGTGGGATGGATCACCGAATCCGGCGGCGGTGTCACACTCGATGGCGTCGCGGCCCTCTTCGTAGAAGGACCAATTCCCTGCCGGACCGGAGGACCGCCGTGCACGATGACATCGACAACGCCACCGAAACGTTCCTCGGTTACCGCGAGCTGCTGTTCTCGGTGGTCTACAACATGCTGGGCAGCGTCGCCGACACCGAGGACGTCCTGCAAGAAGTGTGGTTGGCGTGGCAGGCCCGCGTCGGCGGCGCGGAGCCGATCGACAACGTCCGCGCCTACCTCACCCGGATAGCGGTGAACCAAGCCCTCGCCCGCCGTTCCGCGCTCGCCCGGCGGCGTGAAGACTATGTGGGGCAATGGCTTCCGGAGCCGCTGATCGACAAGGACACCCCCGCGGACGGTGCGGCGAGCGTGCTGCGGACCGAATCGTCGTCGATGGCGATGCTGGTGGTCCTCGAATCGCTGACTCCGCTGGAGCGGGCGGTGTTCGTGCTCAACGAAGTCTTCGCCTACCCGCACACCGAGATCGCCGACATAGTCGACCGCTCCCCCGCCGCGGTCCGCCAGATCGCCCACCGCGCCCGAGCCCATGTGCGGGCACGCAGGCCACACACGCAAGTGGACCCGCGGATCCGGCGGCAGGTGACCGAGCGCTTCGTCGACGCCGCCATGGGCGGAGACCTCGAAGGTCTCCTCGCGGTGCTGGCCCCGGACGTCACCCTCTGGACCGACAGTGGCGGCGCCGGTGTCGCCACGTCCTTGCAACCGGTGCACGGCCGAACCGCTGTCGCCGAGCTGTTCGTGTCCGTTGCCGAGGCCGGCCTGGACGGTTACCGGGTGGGTTGGCGCACGGTCAGCGGCGATCCGTGCGCGGTGATCTTCGACGGTGACGCCCCGCTGGCGGTCGTCGTCCTCGATATCACTCCCGACGACACCGTCATCGGGGTCTACTCCGTGACCAATCCCGCCAAGCTGACCCGGGTGAACGATACGAATCCGACTCGCTGACCGGTAGAGCCGCGTGGAAGATCGCCGACCGGATCGGCACGAACGCCGCTGCCCCGGCGGTGAAAACGGCTACCGACGAGGCCGCGCCGCACACCAACGACAGCTCCGCTGCTACACCACGGCCACGGCGTCGATCTCGACGAGGCATCCCGGATTCAAGCCCGCGACGACGTGGACGGTGATGGCCGGCGGCGGGTCCGCCCGGTTCCAGACCTCCTGGAAGGCGGCGACGCCCTCGTCGAAGGTGTGGCCGTCGAGCACGGCGATTCGCCAGTGCACGATGTTCGCCAGGCTCATTCCCTCGCTGTCGAGGATGGCGATGAGGTTGCGGAAAGCCTGCCTGGACTGTTCGCCGACGGTGGGGCCGACGACCTTGCCGTCGGCGTCGACGCCGTTCTGCCCGCCGATGTAGATCGTCTTCGTGGGGTTTTCGACCACGACGGCCTGACTGAATGCCGGGCTGCGGTGCAGGCCCTCGGGGTTGATGTGCCGTACGGCCATGAGCTTCCTCCTCCACTAGCGAAACCAGTTAAAGCGGTTTCGGTACGACACCAGTTATAGTGGGTTCATGCGAGCCAAGGCAACCGGGCGGGTGCTGCACGACCCCAAGGGCGGGTCGTTCCGGTTCGATGCCGGCGCCGTCTGCCTGGACTTCGCCCATACCGGCGGCGAGGGCGAGTACGCGAAGTTCGAAAGCCTCCACGAGCCCGCCGACCTCGCCCAATGGTTGGCAGAGCCGCCCCTGTCCGCGCTCCCGACCGCTCCCGTGACCGCCGACGAATTGACCGAGGCGAAAGCGTTGCGCCAGGCTATCTGGGTCGTGGCCCACGCCCGTGCGGACGGCCGGCCGCTTCCCGCGGACGCGGTCGCGGTCATCAACCGCGCTGCGACCACGACGCCGCTGACCCCCGAACTCGCCGTGGACGGCACTACCGCCGGCTGGGCTGCGCCGGTGCGGGCGACGCAGGCGCTGTCGACCCTCGCGCGAGAAATGATCGAACTGCTGACCGGCCCGTTGGCGGGCCGCATCCGTGAGTGCGCCGGGGACAATTGCCCGCTGGTCTTCGTGGATACCTCCCGCCCCGGCGCACGCCGATGGTGCGCTATGGAACGCTGCGGCAACCGGCACAAGCTCCGCGCCCTGCGTGCCCGCCAGGCCATGCAGCGGTGATCCGGATCGGCTGGCTCATACCAGCGGCGGCGAGAAAGGTGAGTCGCCACGCAGGTCCCACGTCCGACGACGCCGCGGCGCAGACGCTGCCTGACTGCTCGGCCGCATCGCGCCGAACGCACACAGCGTGTACTGCCGCTGCCGGCCCGACCGAACCACGCCATCGTCGGAGGCTTTTCAGCCAGGCACCGCCGTGATGCGGCCGCCAGCACGCTGCCGCGACCACTGCGGCACGAAACGCAGGACCCGCAGAATCGGCTCGTTGATCCGGACGACGCACCGCGATGCGATACGCGCGAGGACTCGGCCGGATCGCCACGAGTTGGCCGGCCGCCTCGGCGCGGCTGTGCCGGTCGGCTACTCCGAACCCGGATCCTGCGCTCACATTCCGAGCGAAAACCCGGATGACGTCAAGGCTCCCTCCGGCGATACTGACCGCCGTGGACAAGCACGGGGTGGAAGTAGTCGTCGCTCATCACGATTGCGCGACGCTGCGAGTCGGTGACGTTTTCCTCAAGCTCGACGCTGATCAAGGGCGCACCGACACCGAGGTCGACGCCATGACGCGGGCGCCGATCCCCACTCCCGAAATCCTGTGGCGCACACCGCCTGTCCTCGCGCTGGCGGCGTTACGGGGAACCGCACTCGCTCGTCTCGGTGAGCCGTCGAGCGCGTCGCCGCGGGCGTGGGCCGCGGCGGGTGCTGTCGTGCGGCGGCTGCATGATGCGCCGCTGCCGCCGTGGCCGGGTCGCAACCGGGAGGAGTTGGCGTCGCAACTCGAGGTCGAATGCGCGTGGCTCGTCGCGCATGACGTGCTTCCCGCCGACGTCATCAGGCGCAACCGCGAACTCGCCGAGGCCGCGCTTCGCCCGTGGACGCCGGTGTTCACTCACGGTGATCTACAGGTCGCCCATGTGTTCGTCGACGGAGACGAGGTCACCGGCGTGATCGATTGGTCGGAGGCGGCCCAGGGTGACGCCGTGTACGACCTCGCCACCCTGACCCTCGGCCACCCGGAGCATCTCGACGACGTCATCGCAGGGTACGGCGCGGAGGTCGACCGCGAGGTGATCCGCGGTTGGTGGTCGGTGCGGTGCCTGCGAGGCGTTCGCTGGCTGGTCGAGCATGGATTCGACCCGAGTGCGCCGGGCTGCGAGATCGATATTCTGCGAACGCAGGCGTTGTGAGGCGCAGCAGATCCAGGCGAGGTGACGGCCCCGGCGGAGGTCAGGTGATGAGCGAGCATCGCGACCCCCAGCTCGCCGCCGACTACGAGGCCCCCGTCACGCGACTCAGAGCTCGGACTCCTGACGCCCCCGCAGCGGAGCGCCGACATGATGCATGTGCTGCAGCGCTTCGCGATAGGAAGCGATCAACCCCGTCTCGTGGTACGGCACACCGATTTCCGCGCAGTAGTCGCGCACGATGACCTGGGCGTGGCGCAGGTTCGGGGTCGGCATGCTGGGGAACAGGTGATGCTCGATCTGATAGTTGAGGCCACCGAGGGCGATATCGGTCAGCTTGCCGCCCTTGACGTTTCGGGACGTCAATACCTGACGCCGCAGGAAGTCCGGGCGGTCGTCGCCGGTCAGGGTCGGCATACCCTTGTGGTTCGGGGCGAAGATGCAGCCCATGTACACGCCGAACAATGCCTGGTGGACGACGAAGAACGCGAAAGCCTTGTCCACCGGCAGGATGACGAGCAACGCGGCCAGGTAGACGGCGAAATGGCCGAACAGCAAGGCGCCCTCGAGGACGCGGTGTTTGACCGATCGATTTCTGAGCGCCCGGACGCCAGCCAGATGAAGATTCAGGCCCTCCAGCATCAGCAGCGGGAAGAACAGATACGCCTGTGCCCTACCGATGAGACGGGGCAGCCCCCGACTGGCCCGCGCTTGCTGTTGTGACCAGACCAGGATGTCGGGTGCGACATCGGGATCGAGTTCCTCGTGATTCGGGTTGGCGTGGTGGCGGGTGTGTTTGTCCTGCCACCAGCCGTAACCCAAACCGATTCCGGCATTGCCGACGACGCGCCCGACGATTTCCGTCGGGCGACGCAGCCGGAAGACCTGCCGGTGCGCGACGTCATGCATGACCAGAGCGACCTGAGCGAAGGTCACGGCCATGAACGCCGCGACCAGCAGGGTCCACCACGAATCACCGACCAGCACGAACGCCGCCCACCCGGCGGCGAACGCGAACCCGACGAGCCCGAGCCGGACCGCGTAGTAGACCGGACGCCGGTCCATCAGGCCGGCCTCGCTGATCCGGCGCAGCAGCGCGGCGTAGTCGCCACCGGCGCCACCGCGCCGCGTCAACCGGGGAGAGGACAGGGTAGGTGTCGTCATAGAACTTCCTCGGAGTCGGAATCCACCCCGCGCGATGCACGGCCGACCGTCGGATGCCGGTCGGCGCCCGGCCCGTAGCGGGCACTGCGGCGCGGCGATGTCGTTACTCCGAAGCTATGCGCCCATTCCTCGTCCGGTGTAATCCCCTGGTATGACGCGGAATAGCGCTGCGGTGTGAGATCGGCGCGATCTGCCGGCGGGCCGCGGGAGCGGCGCACCGGCCAGTGCCGGGTTCCGGCAGGCGACCCAGGCCGCCCGGCTCAGTTCGCGTAGGCGCCGCAGGAGATGTCGATCTGGGTGTCGGTGATGGAACGGGCGCGGTCGGAGGCGGCGAAGGCGGCGACGTGGCCGACGTCGGCGAGGGTGGCGGCGCGCTTGAGCAGGGTGGCGTCGATCATGGACTGCTTGGCGGGTTCGGTCTGCGGGATGTCGGGGAGGGTTTCGGGGATGCCGCCGGTGCGCAGCGTGAGTACGCGGACGTTGTGCTCGCCGAGTTCGCAGGCCCACTGGCGGCGCAGCGCCTCGATGGTGTCGCTGCCGATCTGGACATTGCCGAGGCCGGGCATCTTGCTGGCGTAATCGGAACCGCCGAAGAAGAGGATGACCCCGGATTCCTGGGCGACCATGTGCCTGGCGGCCGCCTTCGTGGTGTTCAGCTGGGAGGTGATCAGCCGGGACATCGAATTCGCGAAGGCGTCCACCGGGAGGTCGGCGAGCGGGCCGAACAATGCTTCCTGGGAGATGACGTTCACCGAAATGTCGAGGCTGCCGGCCTTTTCGACAACGGCGGCGGCATGATCGTCGACGGCGGAACCGTCCAGCGCGTCGACCACGGCGGTTTCGGCCCGGCCGCCGTCGGCCCGGATCTTGTCGGCGACGGCGTCCAAGGTGGCGGCGGTGCGGCCGACCAGGAAGCAGTTGGCGCCTTCGGCCGCGAAGCTCGCGGCAAGGGCGGAACCGATGGCGCCCGCCGCGCCGTAGATGACAGCGGTTTTGTTGTCGAGGAGCATGTGCGTCTCATTTCGTGCGGTGAATACCTGACACGAGCGACGCTATTTCGACGGTACGACCGGCCGCATCGGTCGATCGACTGGCGTGTGGAAGCGGTGCGCGGGGCCGAATGGGTAACCCGACGCCCGCGCCTACAGCCGGAACCGCGCGAGGTCGGCTCGGCGGGTGATCCCCAGCTTGGGGTAGGCCTTGTACAGGTGGTGGCCGACGGTGCGCGGACTGAGGAAGAGCCGGGCGCCGATTTCCTTGTTGCTGTATCCGGCGGCGGCCAGGCGCACTACCTGCGTTTCCTGCGGCGTCAACTGGGCAAGCGGATCGGTGCGCCGGGGCGCGGCCGGCTGGTCTCCGAGCGCGGCGAGTTCGGCGTTCACCCGCGTCAGCCAGGCTCGCGCGCCGAGTTGATCGAAGGTCTCGAGGGCCTCGACGAGTTGCGCACGCGCGTCGGCACGTCTACGGCGGCGGCGCAGCCACTCGCCGTAGACCAGCTGGGTGCGGGCACGATCGTAGGGGCCGCCGTGCTTGTCGTGCTGTGCCAGGGCGGCCGAATACAGGTCATCGGCCTCGTCGCCGGACGCCAGCAACGCGCTACAGCGCAACGACAGCGCTGCCGGCAGGGGTGTTCCGACGGTCTCGGCCCATTGCCCGAAACCGGCGAGGTGTTCACCGGCCCGCTCACGGCGACCGGCGCGCACGGCCGCCTCGACCTGATCGGGTACCGCACGAATCAGGAAGTCGTATGCCGCGGGTCCGGCACACACACTGCCCAGACGATCGAGCGCGGCATCGAACGCGCCCGCCGCCAGATCCGCGAGCGCGACTCCCCACTCGGCCAGCGCCGCATGGGTGCGATGGGTCGCGGACAATCTCGGCCGGATCTCTGCTGCCAACTCGTGGCATCCCTGCTCATCCCCGCTCACCGCCGCCAGCCACACCTCGATCGCCCGCAGCGCGTCCGCCTCGATCGGCATACCGATCTCCTCGCTGAGCGCGATCCCCTCGGCCGCAGCGGATCTCGCTTCACCGAAGCCACCGGAGAACATCTGCGCGAGCGCCGCCACTTCGAGGCCGTACGGCACCCAGTGCAGCTCGCCGATCGCGCGGGCGCCGGCGATCATCTCGTCCATGATGGCCGCGGCGGCCGCGTCGTCGGCCAGCATCAATCCGCTGAACGCCGCGACAACCTTGTGCAGGTCGTCGACCGCGTCGCCGTGGGCGGCAAGCAGTTGCGCTGCCATCACGCCGGCCGCCGCCGCGGCAGCACCGCCGAGCAGGTCCGCCCAAGCGATCTGCGCGGCCGCATGCGGGCGCAGCGGCGAATCGTCCGGAAGTCGAATGGAATTCAGTAGTTCGGTACCCCGGAGCAGTAGGGCACGGTCGGCCGCGTCACGCGCGCAGCACAGCGCCTCGGCCAGGAAGAAGGCCGCGCGTTCGGGGTCGAGGTCCGCGATCAGTTCAGCGGCCCGCAGGCTGAGTTCGGCGTCGGCGGCGGGCGAGGTGCGTTCGTATTCGACCTGAGCCCTGATATGCGTTGCATCCGCGATGATTGCGAGATCATCGGTGAGCGCCGCGGCCTCGGCGGCCAGCCGGGTGGCGCGGTCCGGTTTGCCCGCGTCATAGGCCGCGCGTGCGGCCAACAGTATGCGGTTGGCTTTGCGCTCCGGATCCACGCTCAGCCGCCCGGCGCGATCGTATGCCGCCGAGACGGCCATGGCACCGCCGCGGGCCTGCTGACGGCGTGCGGTCTGCTCGAGTACGGCGGCCACGCTCTCGTCGGGTTTCGTGGTCGCCGCGGCGAGGTGCCAGGCGCGGCGGTCGGCGTCCGCGGGCGCGGTCAGTTCCGCGGCGAACCGTTCGTGCACGGCGGTCCGCTGATGGTGCGGCGCGTTGCGGTACACGGCGGCGCGGATGAGTGGATGCCGGAACTCCAGCCGGTCGCTGTCCACTGACACGAGTCCGGCGCGCTCAGCGGGCTCCAGATCCTCACCCGACAATCCGAGCCCGGCGGCGACGCCGAGCACCGTGCCGATATCGGTGCCGCTGTCGGCCGCGGCGATCAGCAGCACAGTGCGGGTGCCCGCGGGAAGGTCGGCGATCTGCGCGCGGAAACTCTCCTGCACCCGCGAGGTGACCGCCAGCGGGCCGACCTCGTGGCCGGGATCGAACCGCCCGCTGGCTTCCGCGGCGCGGCGGGCACCGCCCAGTTCCAGCAGCGCCAGCGGGTTGCCTGCCGATTCCGCCAATACCCGCTCACGCCCCGGCACAGTGAGGCCCGGCGTGCACCGATCGAGCAGTTCGGCGGCAGCCTCCTGGGGCAGGCCGGTCAAACGCATGCTCGCGATGCCCGGTGTCGGGAAGGGTACGGCCGTGTCGCGCACTCCGAGAATCATCGCCACGGCGTCCTCGCCGAAGCGACGGGCAGCGAACAGCAGCGCGTCGATGGAGCTCTGATCGACCCACTGGGCGTCGTCCACCAGCAACAACGTCGGTGTCTCGGCCGCCAGCTCCGCGAGCAACGTCAACGTCGCGGCGCCGACCAGGAAGCGATTGACCTCCGCCGCCTCCGCCTGGCCGAAAGCCGCGCGCAGGACCGCGGCCTGCGGTCCCGGCAGCCGGTCGATCCGATCGGCGAAGGGGTTCAGCAGCATGTGCAGCACCCCGAACCCCAACTCGGCCTCGGATTCGATGCCGACACCACGCAGGACCCGCATACCCTCGGCCGCTTCGCCGGCGTATCGGAGCAATGCCGACTTCCCGATTCCCGCTTCCCCCCGAACAGCCAAGGCACGGCCGTGCCCCGCCATCGCGTCGGCCAGCAGGTCACGGATGCCGACCTGCTCGACGTCCCGACCCACCAGCATTCGGTCAGCATAATCCCGGTCGGCGGCCGGGCCGAGATCTGCGCGGGACGCGTGGATGCCGACCGGCGGGGGTCGCCCCGCGAGGGCACCTCACATTTGCTCCCACCGCGTCGTCGGAGTGCTGAAACCATGCGGCGGCCGTCTGGAAGGCGGCCGCGGACGGAAACTCGAACGGAGACATGATGACTTCGAATGAGCAGCAGATCCGGGCACTGCTGGAGAGCCGGACCGAGGCCCAGCGGACGAAAGACATCGATCGGCTGATGTCGTTCTATGCGCCCGACATCGTCTACTACGACGCCGTCGCACCGCTGCGGTTCACGGGAACCGACGAAGTGCGCCGCAACTTCCTGCGCTGGTTCGACGGCTATGAGGGCCCGATCGGCCTGGAAACGCACGACCTGACCGTCGTCGCGGACGACGATGTCGCATTCGCCAATATGCTTCACCTGGATTCGGGCAAGCACAAGGGCGGGATCGAGCTGTCGATCTGGGTGCGCGAGACCGTCTGCCTGCGTCGTACGAACGGCAGCTGGGTGATCACCCACGAACACATCTCGATACCCTTCAGTCCCAGGAACTTTCAGGTCTGGTGCGCCTCGGGGAAGGACTCGACGGTCCGGGACGGCAGGACGATCTTTCATCTGGCCGTCAGCGGCCTGGCTGCCCGGCTCGGCCTGCGCGGGCGGGGGCCGAGCCGATCGTGATTATCGGACTGTGGTCCGGGGACTCACCGCCGGCGCTTCCGTGAACGGCTGTCCCCCGAATCCGAAGAACGCGGACGATTCCCTGCTCCGCGAGCGTCGGTACCGGTCTTCACATCCCGGCTACGACCGGGCCAATCCGGTCGTGGATCTCCATCGGCGAACCGGTGTAGTGAAGGGTACGCAGACCCACCTGGGCGGCCGCCGCGCAATTGTCGGCGCGATCGTCGATGAACAGGACCGCTGCGGGATCTCCGGCGCCGGTGGCCGCGAGCGCCTTCCGGTAGGTATCCGGGTGTGGTTTGTTCATCCCCAACCGGCACGAGTAGAGGGCATCGTCCATCACCGCGCGCCAGGCGGCGGCATCGAGAGCTTCGCTCACCGGATGCGGTGCGTTGGAGAGCAATACGATCGGCAGGCCGGTGCGTCGGATCCGATACAGCAGCTCGACCACCCGGTTGTCGGTATGGGTCCACATGGCGGCGTCGACGGCGCGGAGCCGGGCGAGCTGTGCCGGGTCCGGGCGGTGGCCGAGTACCGCAGACCAGAAGTCGGCGTCGTCGAAGCTGCCGGAATCGTAGGGTTCGCGGGCGCTCCAGAACGCGCTCTGAAAGCTCGTGAGGCAGCCGGCGGGCCAACCGGCCAGTTCGGCGAGCTCATCCCACATGGCGGAGGTTGGTTGACGTCCGATGACGCCGTTGTAGTCGAAGATCACCGCGTCGAGCGCGGTCTGCTGCACACGTTCCGAGGTCATGTGTTCTCCAGGGCTCGAGGGGACAGGAATGCCACGGCCGCGGCGAGCGCGGCGGGCAGTAGGAGGGCGAGGGGCAGGGACGTCGCGGTAGCCAGGACGCCGATCGCGGCGGGCCCGGCGAGCAGCCCCACGTAGCCGATGACCGCCACGGTCGCCACCGACCGCGGACCGCCGGACCCGGCCGCGCTGAACAGCGACGGGACGATGACCGACAAGCCGAGCCCGAACAGCGCCCAACCGGCCAGCGCGACCACGATCTCGGCGCTCAGCACGCCGGCGAGCAGCCCGGCCGCCGCCAGCATCGCACCGACACGAACGACTTTCGACGCCCCGAAATGGGTGGTCAGCCGGTCGCCGACGAGGCGGCCCGCGGCCATGGCCGCGCTGTATCCGGCGAAGGCCGCGGCGGCGAGAGTCGGTGAGGCGTCGAGATCGGTGAGGTGCACGGCCGACCAATCGGCGGCGGCCCCTTCGCCGAGCAGGCAGGCGGCCGCCAGCACGCCGAGCAGCCAGACCCGGAAGGAGCGGGACTGCGGTACCTCCGGTGTCGCGACGTCCTCGGGCGCCGGTGCGCCGAGCTCGCGGGTGACCGGCACGGCCGCCATGGTTGCCACAATCGATATCCCGGCGATGCCGACGAAAAGGTAGGTGTGTGGCCACTGCGCCGTCACGGCGGCGATCGAAGCTCCAGCCAGCGCGCCGAGACTGTAGGCCGCGTGCAAGCCGGACATGATCGGACGCCGGTATGCCCGCTGGCAGTCGACCGCGGCGGCGTTGGCCGCGACATCCAGCACACCATGGGCTGCCCCGAAGATCAGCGCCGCGACACCGGCCGCCAGCGCGGTGCGGCAGGTCCCGAGCAGCGCCAGGCTCATCGCGAAACCCACGCCGCCGCCGGTCAGCAAGACGGGCAGCCCGTGACGTTCGGCGATCTGCCCGCCGACGCGCAGGCCGGCGACCATTCCGGCCGCCGCCGCGAGCAAGACCGCCGCCAGGCCCGCGGTATCCAGCCCGGCCGCTGCCTGAACCGCCGGGATCCTGGTCCCCCACACAGCGGTGACGACACCGAGCCCCACGAAGTACCCGGTCAGCAGGGCCCGATCCCGGGCAAGAGCGCGCGGTATGGTCCGCACATCTCGGGACGTCGGTGCGCCGACGATTGTCATGACAGCTCCAGCAGCGGCAGCACGCCGATTCCGGTGGTGAATTCGGCACCGAGAAATCGACTGCGGACAGACAGGGGTGGGCCGCCCCTTTCCGAATGAATAGGCGGCACGAATATGTTTCGGAGGAATGGGCTTTCGGGCGAATCCTCAGCGATTCACCCTTCGACGATCCGGAAAGTTACCAGCAGATCCGGTGGCCCACCATCCGAGGGGAGGTGTCGTGATCCGCTTCATAATCCGCCCAGCACGGCTCTGATCCCAGACCGACTATTTGAGGAAATAGGTATAGAAATGCGCTGCGACGCAGTCACTTTCCGGCAACCGCGCCGCAGCCGAGAATTCATGTATCCCGAGAAAATTCACCACGCTCATTGATCGGTGCCGAAGGCTCTCGCTGCCTTGCCCGCGCTGACCCACACCATCCAGCCCCTAGAGCATCGGCGATCCGGGAGCCGGGGTGAGTTGGGTGGCGGTCACCTCGAGGATGTCGGCTGTGTCGAAGCCCTCCATATCGGAGCGCAGTTCCGGGCTGGCCAGATACCGTGCGGCGACGTCGGCCGGGTCGGCGTGGGCAGGATATGACAGCAACGCATACAGTCTCGGCACATCGGAGTCTTCGGTCCACAGGCCGTGGAGCCCGATGTCGAATGCCGGGAAGCTCGTCAGATGCCGGAGATAGTGCACGCTGCGATACCGTTCCAACGCATCCCACGTAGCGAGCGTGTACATCCTGAGCTGGTAGATCCTCATGGTCGCGTTCCTGTTCGGTGGTCTGAGCATGACTGCTGCGACGGACCTCAGGCGGTCAGCAACAGGACCGCGGCCACAAGCACCACCGCCGCGCTGGCGGCATGTACGCCGTAGGCTGCCGACTTCGGCCCCCTGCTGTGGAGCACGATCGCGGCGTCTCCGATCGGGATGAGGGCGAGCGCGAGCATCAGCCCGCCCAGCAGCGCGGGCGTGCCTGCAACGAGGAGGATGACGATACCCACCGCGCAGGCCATGTCTCGGACGCCCTTCACCCGCAGCCAGGCACGGAACGCCGGATCTCGAGTCGGCGAATTCGGGATTCCGAATCCGAGTGCGCCCTGCGGCGCCCAGTAGAAGCTCGTTCCCATGACGAAGACCGCGAGGGCGATCAGTGCGGCGAGTGCGCTGCCGATGATGGCTTGCATAACGTATTCCTTTGACCCGGTAGTGCGTTCAGCGCTGATCGGCAGCCCGGGTCCGCGGTGATCGACGTCATGTCCTGAATGTCGATACTCACCGGGCCTGCCTTTCAACAACTCTCGATCGGTTCGAGCTTGCTACCCGGGTTTTGGAAGAGACTTGGAGCGGACTTGGAAACGCTCGCCCGGCGGCCGACCGCCAGTGGGCGAAGCCCCGGATGAGGTGGGGGCTTCGCCCAGCATCGCGTTGACGGCATTCACACCGGTGCACCACGCGGGCAGGCGGCCGGCCGGCCGCACCGGAGCGCACTACGGGGTCGGCACGGGCGTCCACTGCCGAGACGGTGTCACCCCGGGCAGTGGCTTGCCGATCACCGCGAGCGGGATGTAGAAGTTGACCTCGCCGATCACCATTGCCAGCGTGGCGATCTCCCGATCGCTGTAGTGGCTCGATACCTGTTCGTAAAGGGCGTCGGAAACGCGCTCGGCCGAGGCCGAGGGTTGCAGCACCGCTTCGACCAGCGCCAGGGCGGCGCGCTCGGCGTCGGAGAAGTACGGCGAGGTCGGCCAGGTCGCGACCGCGGCGATCCGTTCCTCGGATTCGCCGTTATTCCGCAAGGCGGAGGTGTGCAGGACGGCCAGGTAGGTGCTGCCGACGATCTGCCCGGCACGCAGCTGCACCAATCCGATGGTGGCCGGGTCGATGGTGCCGGTACCGGTCACGCCGCGCAGTGCCGCGGCGATCTGGCCCATCTCCGGCACGAGTTGAACCGGATTCGGCATCCGGGAGACCCTCGTCTGTTCCGCGGTGGTCATTGACATGTTCCTTCCTCTCCGGCCGACAGCCGATCAATCGCTGTCGTGCCGGATCAACGATCGGCTCGCGCGGCTGGAGGAACAACGGCGAAGTGTGCAACGCTGCGTTAACCACTGTGTTGACAGACGAGGTAGACGTGGAGATTCGCGATATCGAGATCTTTCTGACGCTGGCGGAGGAACTTCATTTCGGTCGCACCGCTGCCCGGCTGCATATCTCGGTGGCCCGCGTGAGCCAGGCGATCAAGAAGCAAGAACGCGCGATCGGCGCTCTGCTGTTCGATCGTGACAACCGCAATGTCCGGCTGACCGCTGTCGGTGCGCGGCTGCGCGACGACCTCATTCCGGTCCGCGACGGTCTGCGCGCCGGTCTGCAACGGGCCAGGTTGTCCGCGATCGGCACGGGCGGCGCGCTCCGCGTGGGGTCGCTGCTGCTCAGCGGCTACGACCTCGAGCGGTACTGGGCCCGCTTCCGTGAGCGGCATCCGCAGTGGGAGATTCAACTGTCCTTCGCGCGGTTCGTCGATCCGTTCGCCGGCTTACGCCGAGGCGATATCGATGTCTTGATCGCCTGGTTGCCGGTCGAGGAGCCCGACCTCACGGTCGGACCCACCATCACGGTCGAGCGCCGGGTCCTGGGCGTTTCCGCGGACCACGCGTTGAGCACTCGACCGGCTGCCTCGGTGGGGATGTTGAGCGATTTCTGCCACCCGACCACAGAGTCGGCGCCGAAATACTGGGTGAACAGTTTCACCTCCGCGCGGGCGTCGCAGGAAGGGCGAACAGGGCGGACCCATATAGTCGCGAATACCGAGGATCTCGTTCATCTGACCGCGACGGGCGACATCGTCACCGTCCAGCCTCGTCATGCGGCCCGCTACTGGAATCGACCGGATCTGCGCTGGCTGCCGATCACCGACATGTCCCCACTCCGATATGCGCTCGTGTGGAAAACATCCACCGAAACCGATGCGATTCGAGAGTTCGCCGGCGTCGTGCGCGAACTCGGGCCGCGTTACGAGTAGCGCACTACCGGCCGCCGGTCGCGGATATCGTTCAGCCGTCGACCATGGAACGAGAAAAGGCCCGGCTCGAAAGCCGGACCTCTTATTCGAGTGGAGCTAAGGGGACTCGAACCCCTGACCCCCACACTGCCAGTGTGGTGCGCTACCAGCTGCGCCATAGCCCCGAGTGGTGTGCCGCCGGTGTTCCCCGGCTGCCTGAACGAAGTTACACCACGTGGGGACCGGGAACCAAATCGCCTCGATACGGGGGTTGAACGGCTGGTCAGGGGGTCAGGTCGGCGACCCAGTTCTGATTTCCGACGTCGATCTTGGTGGTGCCGTCGAAGACCGAGGGGGTGGCGGCGTCGTCGTCGAGGAGGGTGGTGAGATCGGCGTCGGCTTTCACGGCATTGATCTTCGCGGCCTCGATTCGGGCACCGGAGGTGATGCAGTCCACGGCGGCGGGGGTGGCGCCGGTTTCCCGGGCGAGGGCGGCCAGGTCGTCATTGCTGAGGTCGGAGCCGCCTTCGTCGGGCTGGCGGGTGGTGAACAGGGCGGCGTGGAAGTTGGCGTAGACGGGGCCGGAGCCGTCGGCGGCGACGCATTGCAGGGCCGCGATGGCGCGGGTGGAGTAGTCGCCGCTGGCGGATTTGTCGTCGAGGAAGTTGACGAAGCGGTACCGGATGGCGAGTGTGCCTTCGTCGAGCTTCTGGGCGATTTCCTGGCCGAAAATGTGCTCGAGCGCACCGCAGCCGGGGCACAGCGGGTCTTCGAAGACGTCGATGATCTTGGTCACGCCAGGGCGGCCGAGCACGATGGCCCCGTTGGGCTGCACGGCGGTCACCACCGCCGGATCGCGGACGGGGCCGTAGCCGTCGTTGCGGATCTCGGCGTCGTCGTCCATCCAGCGGTAGGCCAGGAAGACGAGCAACGCGATGAGGACCAAGGCGACCGCGCCCAGCGCATAGGTGGTCTTGCTGGACATGGGCCTGGGTGTGTAGTTCGACGGCGAAGTGCTCACCCGAACCACTTTGCCTCGAGTCGGGGCCGGAGGCTGCCGCACCCGCCGCACGGGCGAGCGCTATCGCCTGCCCTTCGCCTCACTGTCGGCGTGCACGACCTGCTCGACGGAGCTCGCCGCCACTCCCCCGCCCGGCCCGCCGTCGCAGGTACAGGGCGCCGCCAGCTGATCGGCTTCCTCGTCGACGGTCTCGATGCGCTTGTCCATCCGCACCTCGCCGCGCCGCATGGGCTCCGGCACCACCAGCCAGGCCACCGCGGCGACAGCCAGCAGCCCACCGGTGACGGCCAGCCCCACCCCGAAGTTCAACCGCTCGGCGATGAAACCGACAACGATCGGGCCGAGCACCGCGCCCAGGTCCGCCGACATCTGGAACCCGGCCAGCACCGGCCCGCCGCGCACCTTGGGGCCGATGATGTCGGCGACGGCCGCCTGCTGCGCCGGGGTGAACATGCCGGAACCGAGTCCGGCGACGAACGACGACACCAGCAGCCAGATCACGCCGGGCGCCACACCGAGGCCAGCGGTGCCGATCGCGCAGACGGTGGTGCCGATGATCAGGAACGGTTTGCGGCCGAAACGGTCGGAGAGTTGACCGGAGAAGAACAGCACCACGGCATTACCCGCGGCGAACACCGTCAACGCGACGCCCGCCATGCCGGCAGGCTGTTCCAGCACTTCGACCACCAGCAGCGGCACCAGTGCCATCCGCACGCCGAACACCGCCGCACCGTTGGCGAAGTTGGACCACAGCACAGCCCGATACTCCGATCGCGCCAGCCCGTCGCGGAAACTCATGCTCGCCGGCGTGGCCTCGGAGGTCTCCGGCGCCGCCAGGTGTGAGTTGCGCAAGTTGAAGTAGACGACGGCACAGGCGATGAGCAACGCGACCGCGTAGATCAGGAACGGCGCCCGCAACCCGAATTCGGCCAGCAGACCACCGATCAGCGGCCCGGCCAGCGAACCGATGAGAAAGCTCGTCGACCAGAGCCCGGAAATGCGGCCACGCTGGTCCGATGGTGACATCCGGATCAGCAGCGCCAGCGATGACACCGTGAACATGGTCGAGCCGATCCCGCCGGCCGAGCGCAGCACCAGCAGCTGCCAGTAGGTCTGCGCGAAGGCGCTGGCACCGGTGGACACCGCGACGATGAGCAGGCCGCTGGTGTAGACCCAGCGTTCGCCGAGTTTCTGCACCAGCCGCCCGCTCATGGGCGCGAACAGCAGCCGCATCAGGGCGAACGCGCTGACGATCGCCGAGGCCGCCGCGAACCCGACACCGAAGCTGCGCGCGTATTGCGGCAGCACGGGCGAGACGAGGCCGAATCCGATGGCGATGACGAACGCGGCCCCGACCAGGACCCAGATCTCGCGGGGTAGTGCTTTCGAACTAGCGGTCACTCGATAGAGCTTGCCCCACCAGTTCCTCGGCGGCCGCTTGCACCTGCTCTAGGTGCTCGGTTCCGTGGAACGACTCGGCGTAGATCTTGTATTTGTCCTCGGTGCCCGACGGACGCGCCGCGAACCACGCGTTCTCGGTGGTGACCTTCAACCCACCCAGCGGGGCGCCGTTGCCGCGGGCGCGGGTGAGCACCGCGGTGATCGGCTCGCCGGCGATCTCGGAGGCGCTCACCTGCTCCGGCGACAGCTCGGCCAGCAGCTTCTTCTGCTCGGCCGTCGCGGGGGCGTCGACGCGGGCGTAGGCGGGGCTGCCGTAGCGGCGCTCGAGTTCGACGTAGCGCGCCGACGGGCTCTGTCCGGTGACGGCGGTGATCTCCGCGGCCAGCAGAGCGAGCACGATGCCGTCCTTGTCGGTGGTCCAGACACTGCCGTCCATCCGCAGCAGCGACGCTCCCGCGCTCTCCTCACCGCCGAAAGCGAGGCTGCCGCTGAACAATCCGGGCACGAACCATTTGAAGCCGACCGGCACTTCGTGCACGTCACGGCCGAGCACGCCCACCACCCGATCGATCATCGACGAGGTGACCACCGTCTTGCCGATCTTGGTGAGCGCATCCCAGCCCATCCGGTTGGGCACCAGGTATTCGATGGCGACGGCGAGAAAATGATTGGGGTTCATCAGCCCGCCGTCCGGGGTGACGATGCCGTGACGGTCGGCGTCGGCGTCGTTGCCGGTGGAGATGTCGTAGTCGTCCTTGATCGACACCAGCGAGTTCATCGCGAACCGGGACGACGGGTCCATCCGGATCTTGCCGTCCGAATCCAGCGGCATGAACCGCCAGGTCGGGTCGACCAGCGGGTTGACCACCTCGAGCTCGAGGTCGTAGCGCTGGCCGATCTCCTCCCAGTAGTCGACGCTGGCCCCGCCCATCGGGTCGGCGCCGAGCCGAATGCCCGCGCCGCGGATGGCGTCGAGGTTGAGCACGCTCGGCAGGTCGGCGATGTAGTGGTCGAGGTAGTCGTAGCGCTGCACGGTGGACAGGGCCTGGGCGAGGGTGCCGTGTTTGACCTCGGCGAGGCCGCCGCGCAGCAGTTCGTTGGCGCGCTCGGCGATGGCGTCGGTGGCGACGGTGTCGGCGGGACCGCCGTGCGGCGGGTTGTACTTGATGCCGCCGTCGCGGGGCGGATTGTGCGAGGGGGTGACGACGATGCCGTCGGCCTGGTGCTTGGTGCCGCCGCGGTTGTGGCGCAGCACGGCATGGCTGAGCGCGGGCGTCGGGGTGTAGCGGTCGCGCGCATCGATCATGGCGGTGACGCCGTTGGCGGCGAGCACCTCGAGCACGGTGGTCCAGGCCGGCTCGGACAGCGCGTGGGTGTCGCGGGCCAGGTAGACCGGGCCGGTGATGCCGCGGGTGGCGCGGTACTCCACGATGGCCTGGGTGATGGCGAGGATGTGCGCTTCGTTGAAGGTGGTGTCCAGGCTGGACCCGCGATGCCCCGAGGTGCCGAACGAGACCAGCTGCGCCGGCTCGGCCGGGTCCGGGATGCGGGTGTAGTAGGCGGTCACCAGGCCGGGGACGTCCACCAGGTCACTCGGCCGCGCTGGCCGTCCGGCTCGATCGTGCGCCATGCTCGGATCTCCCTTCCGGGTCGGCTGTGCCCGGCTCGTCATCAGAATCATGTGAACAGCCATTCGGTCACGGACGCGGCGGCATACACCACGGCCAGGCAGGTCGCGACACTCAGCACGATGTTGCCGAGGGCGTAGCCGTACGCACCGTCGGACACCAATCTGATCGTCTCGTAGCCGAACGTGCTGAAAGTGGTCAGCGCACCGCAGAATCCGGTTCCCGCGCCCGCCAACAGCCAGCCGTTCGCCCCCGCCCCGATCAATGCACCGAGCAGCGCCGAACCGACAATGTTAACGGTCAACGTCCCCAATGGCAGCATCGAATCCGAACGGGCCGTGACGGCGCGGTCGATGAGGTATCGCGCAGGGGCGCCGAGCATTCCGCCGATCACGACCCAGACCGCCGTCATCGCGTCGCCTCCGGCCGCCGGACCTCGGCATCGATCGCCCACTGCCCCGCACCGCGGGACGTCCCGGTCATCGCTGACCCCCTTCCGTGCCGTTCACCATTGTTCACCGCACACTTCCAGTTACCCACCGCGCACCCGCCATCCCCGCGACCACCGCCGCCAGGCAGGTCACCATCGTGACGCCGAGATAGCCGAGCCCCACACCGACCGCACCCGATTCGAGCAGTGTACGAATCTCGGCACCGTAGGTGGAGAAGGTGGTGAATCCGCCGAGCACGCCGACACCGAGAAAGGGCCGTAGCAGTCTGTGGGCTACCCATACCTCGGTGACGAGAACCATCAGCACCCCCATCACGGCACAGCCGATCACGTTGACGGCGAACGTCGCCACCGGGAAGCCATCGGGCCGGGTCGGTAGCCAGACCGCGAAACCGTAGCGCGCCAGCGCACCGAGCCCGCCGCCCACCGCGACGACGAGCAGCACCTGCGGATCGGCGATCCGGGCTCCGGCCCGCGATGACACGTCCCCAACCTCCTGTCCCAGCCCGGTGAGCGGCCGCACCGGCGCGGCCGCGTCGACCGCCACGCTATCGGTAGCAACGGCACCGGCCGACGGCGCGGCTGCCCGGCCCGCGCCCGTCGTTGACACACCGACCGGCGCGCAGTACGAATCGACTGAGGTCTTCGCCGAAGACCGAACGCAGTCCACAGCCTCGTCTTGGAGCCGGTGATGGCGGCACCGCGGAGTTCACGAATACGGCGACGCCGGCACCGGTCCGAGCGCCACGCCGCACCCGAGCAAACATTGAGCATACGGCATGCTCCGGCGCGTCGGGCGAGTCCGGTGATTCGTCGTCTGGTGCTCGCACTCGCCATAGCATCGGTGCTGGCACTGGGCGATACCCTCCCCCCGACGATGACCGTCCACCCGGTGACCGAGGCCGAGACCTTCTACTCGGCACCCGCCGACCTCGGCGACTACCGGCCGGGAGAGGTGATTCGCAGCAGGCGGGTGACCGCGGCCGGATTCACCGGTACCACGGCCTGGCAGTTGGCATTCCGCAGCACGAATTCGCGCGGCGAGCCGATCGCCGCCGTCACCACCGTATTGCTGCCCACGAGTGCGGCTCCGGATCGCCCGCTGGTGTCCTATCAGCCGTTCGTCAACTCGCTCGGTACCCGATGCGCGCCATCGCATTCGCTGCAGGCAGGCACGCTGCGGGAAGCGCCTGCGGTGAATCTGCTGTTGGCACGCGGCTGGGCGGTGGCGGTACCCGATCACCTCGGTCCGGACAGTGCCTATGGCGCCGCACAATTGGGCGGGCGCATCACCCTGGACGGCATTCGCGCGGTCCGGCAGTTCGATTCGGTTCAGCTCGACGACAGTCCGGTGGCGTTGGCCGGTTACTCCGGTGGCGGTATGGCGACCGGGTTCGCGGCGGCCATGGCCCCGGATTACGCGCCAGAACTGCCCATCGCCGGGGCGGCGGCGGGTGGGGTACCGATGAATCTCGGTGCGCTGGCGCGCGATCTCGGAGACCGGCCGAATCCGATGTTCGGCCTCGGTTTCGCGGCGGCGGTCGGACTGGCACGCGAGTATCCGGCGGTCGACCTGGACAACTTCCTGAATCCCGCCGGCGCGGCACTGCTCGACAGCGTCGACGACGCCTGCATGGACGAGATCGTCCGGGCCGCGGCTGGCCTGGCCACCGATGACGTGTTCACCGAACCGCCCACCGAAGATCACGCCGCCGCACCGATTCTGCGGGACAACAGCCTGGAGACCTTCGATGGCGTACCCACCACTCCCCTGTACCTCTGGCACGGTACCGCCGACTTGATCTCGGAGGAACCCATGCGGCGGACGGCCGAACGCTATTGCGCCGCGGGCACGCCGGTGCAGCTGGATCTACTCGACGGTGCCGATCATTCCGCCGCTGTCCTACCGGGCGCCTTGCGGGCACTCGACTATCTCGAAGGTCGCTTCGCCGGTACGCCGCCACCGCGGAACTGCTGAGTTCACGGCGCTGCCGCGAACTGTCGAATTCCGCGGCCGCGGCACCATGCCCCAGCCCGGCGAGGCCTCCGCCGACGGGGCACCACCGCACCGGAGCCGGTGGGCCATCCACCGGCCGTCCAGCGCCGTCAGCGAGAGCCAGGCCGATACGGAACCGCCGCCCGCCGAGCCGGAAGCTCGACGGGCGGCGGTACTTTCGCGACGGTGATCAGTGCGCGAGCACCAGCTCCCCTTCGGCAGGCGCGGGGGCGGTATTGGGCAGCAGCACGCCCGTCACCACCGCACCGATGACGAAGATCGCGGTGGCCCACCAGAAACTGGTGGTGTAGCTCTCGATCGCCGACTGCGCGACGGTCAACTGATCCGGTGTCCGACCGACCATGTAGTCACTGGCCGCCGAGGCCGCGATGGTGCTCAGCAGCGCGGTGCCGATCGAGCCGCCGACCTGTTGGCTGGTGTTGATCGTCGCCGAGGCGACACCGGCGTCCTCGTGGTGCACGCCGGCGGTCGCGCCCTGGAACGCCGTTGCCATGGCACCACCCAGGCCGAGGCCCATCAGGATCAGGCCGGGCAGGATGTGGGTGGTGTAGCCGGTGTCGAGCCCGATCCGGGTCAGCCACGCCATACCGGCCGCGGCGATCAGGAACCCGGCGCTGACCACGATCTTCGGGCCGAGCTTCGGCAGCAGCAGCGACGGCGTCGTGGTCGAGGACACGATCATCGCGGCCACCATCGGCAGGAAGGCTACACCGGTGGTGATCGGCGAGTATCCCAGGGTGAGCTGCATGTAGTAGGTCAGGAACAGGAAGATCGCGAACATTCCGATGCCCATGACGAAGACGGTCAAAAATGATCCGCCCCTGGTGCGGTCGAGCACGACGCGCAGCGGCAGCAGTGGGTTCGCGACCCGGGTCTCCAGCCAGACGAAGACCGCCAGCAGGGCCGCGCCGCCGATCAAGAAGGCCAGGGTGACCGGGTTGGTCCAGCCGTCGGTCTCGGCGTGCGAGAAGCCGTACACGATGCCGAACAGTGCCGCGGTGACGACGACGGTGCCGGGGATATCGAGCTTGGGCCGTTCGGTGACCGTGTGCTTGGCCAGCAGCAGCACCGCGCCCACCAGCGCGACGGCGGCGAAGGCCAGGTTCACGAACATCACCCAGCGCCAGGAGGCCCACTCGGTGAGCACGCCGCCGAGCAGCAGGCCGATGGCGCCGCCGGTGCCCGCGACCGCGCCGAAGATGCCGAAGGCCTTGGCCCGTTCGGATGGTTCGGTGAAGGTGACCGTCAGCAGCGACAGCGCCGCGGGCGCGAGCAGCGCGCCGAAAACACCCTGGCCGATGCGGGCCGCGACCAGCATCTCGAAGTTGGTGGCCGCGCCGCCGATCGCGGACGCCACCGAGAAGCCGATCAGGCCGACGATGAAGGTGTTGCGCCTGCCGAACAGGTCGCTGAGCCGGCCACCCAGTAGCAGCAAGCTACCGAAGGCCAGCGCGTAGCCGGTGATGACCCATTGCCGGTCGGCATCACCGAAGCCCAGGTCTCGTTGCGCCTCGGGCAGCGCGATGTTCACCACGGTCGCGTCGAGCACGACCATGAGCTGGGCGACGCCGAGGACGGCGAGCACCCACCAGCGCAGCGCGTGCGAGCCACGCCTGCCTGACGTCGGTTTCTGCTGCGGGTCCGGCCCGCGTTCGATGGTGGTGGTCACGTCGCCCCTCGTTGAATATTAAACGGAGATGGTTCCTCCGGTTAGCTGAACGCTACCACAGTAACGGAGGAAGCGCCTCCACTTAATCCCGTCGCTGATAGCATGGTGATGTGAATCCCGCCACGACCATGCCTCCGACCCGGCGTTTGCGAGCCGACGCCGCACGCAATCAGCAGCGCATCGTCGAGGCCGCCCGCCAGTTGTTCGCCGATCACGGTCTCGAGATCACCCTCGATGACGTCGCCGAGCGCGCGGGTGTCGGCGTCGGCACGGTCTACCGTCGTTTCGCGAACAAGAAGGAACTCATCTCCGAGGTCTTCCAGCAGCACCTCGACGAATTCGCCGAGACCGCCGAGGAATGCGCCCGCCACCCCGATCCATGGCAGGGCCTGGTCGAGTTCTTCGAGTACGCGTGCAGGCACATGGCGACCAATCGCGGGTTCAGCGAGGTCATGCTGGAGCTCGAGGACGATCTCGAGCAGTTCGCGCGGGTGCGCGACCGGATCAGGCCGACCGTCGCCCACATCGTCGACCGCGCCCGTGATGCCGGCGTGATCCAGCCCGACGTGGTGGCCTCGGATTTCTTCGCGATGGTGCACATGGTCGACGGGATCGCCGAGTTCGCCCGCCCGGTCAACGATCAGGTGTGGCGGCGCTATATGGCGCTCGCACTCAACGGCGTGCGTACCGAACTCGTACCACGCCAGCAGTCGTCGGTGCCGCCGCTCGACGACGACGAGGTCGAGTGCGCCAAGACCGCCCGGTGCACGGGCCGGCGGCGCTGACGCCACTCCCCGGCAAACAACAACGCGGGTAGCGCAGGTCACACCCGATCCCTTACAGTTGGACATGTGACCAATTCGTGGATGAACTGGGCCGGCGATCAGCAGTGCACGCCGGCGTCCGTCGCGGCTCCGCGCAACCGCAATGAACTGGCCGACCTACTCGGCCAGGCCGCCGACGCCGGACGACAGGTTCGCGTCGCAGGCTCGGGACATTCGTTCACCGATATCTGCCTGACCGACGGGCTGCTGCTGGACCTGTCGCGGATGAACCGGGTGCTCGACGTCGACCGCGCCAGCGGCCTGGCCAGGGTCGAGGCCGGACTCACCCTGCACGCCGCGAGCCCGGCACTGCACAACCACGGACTGGCCTTCCCCAACCTCGGCGATATCGACGCCCAGACCATCGCCGGAGCCACCGCCACGGCGACCCACGGCACCGGGGCCACCCTGCAAAACCTCTCGGCCGCAGTGCATTCGGTGGAGTTGATGCGCCCGGACGGCAGCGTCGTCGAGCTGAACGAACAGTCCGATCCGGACGGCTGGCGGGCGGCACGAGTCAATCTCGGCGCACTCGGCGTGGTCACCGCGATGACGTTGCGGCTGGTTCCCTCGTTCGTGCTGGAGGGCATCGAGCGGCCGGTTCCGGTCGAGGAAGTGCTCGACGATCTGGACACCTATGTCGAGGGCAACGACCATTTCGAGTTCTACATGTTCGCGCACAGCCCGCTGGCCATGACCAAGCGCAACAACCGGGTCGATCTCGCCGAACAGCCTCGGCCGCAGCTGGTGGACTGGTTCGCCGACATCCTGATGTCGAACTACACCTTCGACGCGCTGTGCAGGCTCGGCCGCAGGCAGCCGCGGCTGGTGCCGTGGATCCATCGCGGTGCCGCCTACGCGGGCAGCTACCGCCGTCAGGTGGACCGGTCCTACCGGGTGTTCGCCTCGCCGCGCCTGATCCGCTTCACCGAGATGGAATACGCCATTCCGCGCGAACATTCGGCCGAGGCCATTCGCGCGATCAAAGAGCTGTCCACCCGCTTCGACACCCCGATGCCGATCGAGGTGCGCTGGGTCGCGCCCGATGACGCGTTCCTCTCACCCGCAGGCGGCCGCGACACCTGCTACATCGCCGTGCACATGTACCAGGGCATGGATTACGAGCCGTATTTCCGGGCCTGCGAAGCGGTATTCGACCGGTTCGACGGCCGCCCGCACTGGGGCAAACGTCATTTCCAGACCGCGCGGACGTTGCGCGGCAGATACCCGGAGTGGGATCGCTTCGCCGAGGTTCGCCGCCGTTTCGACCCGAAGGGCGTGTTCGCCAACGACTATCTCGATCGCGTGCTCGGCCCGATCGGCTGACGTCGCGGCGGTATGAGGTGCATCGTCGCCCATCCGGACGGCTTGGCCCTGGTGCTGCCGAAGGTGGTGAAGGTGGTGGGCAGCACGGCCGGCTCGGGCATCCGGCGCCGTAGCTGTGCGGGTTCGCCGACCCGGACGACATCGCAGGGCCCGGCGAACGCACACGCCCGTCCGCATTCCAGGTGCCAGCCGAACGGCATCAGGTGCACGCGTTCGCCGCGTTCCTCCAGTCGTTCGGCGATCTCCTCGACGAGATCGAGGGTGTCGGCCAGATGCGCGAGCAGATCCGGTCCGGACATCGCGGCGCGACCGGCACCGCTGGGTAGCACCGGAGAACCGTTGATGACCACGTAGGCCGCCGCACTCTGCGTGATCATCGCCTGGATCGCCCGGACGACCTCGCCCGAGGGCCCGCGCTCACCCGGCTCGACATAGATGTGCAGCAGTAAGCAGTCGTGGAAGGTGCGCGCCAGCGCGACCGACGCCGGCGCGAGCTCGACAGCGCAGGGCCCGGGATCGACCGGCGTGTATTCGAAACAGTGCCAACGACTACTGAGAATCTTCACCCATACCCCTACCGCGCGACCCTCTTCGCCCTTCGGACGCCGGACAGACGAAAATGTAGTGATGCCGGAACCCGCGCGGTTGTCGCCGAACGCACGAACTTTGCGCCCCGGCGCAGATCCACCCGCGCGACTCGGCCCGAAACCGCACGACGACGACCTATCCTCGGCTCCACGGGCGAGACAGCCGAGGCCCGGTCCACACACGGCACGAGAACGGAGTCTGTGATGGCAGGTGAGGCGGTGGTCGAGGAGGCGTCGACGGCGGACGTCGACCCGCGTGAACGTGTCGACTACTGGGCCGAGCTGGTCGATGCCTTCCAGGGTGTGCGCTTGAACTACGAGTTCGGCTCCGCCACCGATTTCTTCGGCCGGATCCGGCGCCACCGCACCGACACCTACCAGATCGTCGGCCGTGAATCCGATCCGATCGTCTACACCCGCGCGGCCACCCATATCCGCGCCGACCCCGATGACGACTACCGGCTGGTCATGCCGCTCACCGGACGTTTCGACCTGAGCAGCGACGACCGTACCGGCTCATTGCAGCCCGGGATGGGCAGTCTGATCACCATCAATCGGCCGCTGTCGTTCACCGCGTGCAGCGGCACCCACGGGCTGATCATGACCATTCCGCGACGCGAGATCGAGCATCGGCTCAACCGCGCCGAACCTCCCGCGCGGCCCTTGGACCTGAGCAGCGGGCTCGGCCGGGTGGCCGCGACCATGCTCACCGGACTGTACGAGGAAGCCGGTGCGCTCACCGCGACCCAGTTCGACGCCGTGGCCGAACGGCTGGTCGATCTGATCTGCATGCTGGCCCTCGGCTCGGTACCGACCACGAACAGTCACCTCGGCGAGGTCGAATCGACGGTGCGGCGCTACATTCGCCGCCACGCCGGCAATCCCGACCTGTCCAGCGCGCAGATCGCGCGGGCCCTCGGCTGGTCGGTGCGCCAGGTGCAGCTCGCCCTCCAGCAAGCAGGCACCACGCCGCGCGAACTCATCCGGGAAGAGCGGCTCCAGCTGGCACATGCCCGCCTGCGCAACCCGGCCTACCGGCACACCAGCGTCACCGATATCGCCCTCGGACTCGGTTTCGGCTCGGTGAGTAGTTTCAGCACCGCCTTCCGGCAGCGCTTCGGATCGACGCCGAGCAGCGTTCGCGAATAGCGTTCCGATACCCGAAAATGCTCGGCGGCAACGCTTTCCACGCGCGAAGGGAATTAGTAGCCGAGAACGCGCGCGACGAGATCGGGGACGGCCGTGCCGATGGGTTCGCGGATGACCTCGGTGGCGATGCGGTCGTAGGGCGTCGGCTCGGCATTGACGATGATCAGGTCGGCGCCGTTGTCCACCGCGAGCGCACACAGTGAGGCGGCAGGCTCCACCTGCAACGAGGTGCCGATCGCGATGAACAGATCGGCAGACTCCGCGGTGATCGTCGCCTTCAGCATGGTGCGCGGTTCCATCGCCTGCCCGAACATCACCGTGCCCGCCTTGAGGATGCCACCGCACCGCGGGCACGGCGGATCGTCTTCACCGGCGGCGACTCGCTCGAGCGTCGCGGCCATCGTCGAGGTGTAGTCGCAGTCGACGCAGACGACGTCGAACATATTGCCGTGGATCTCGATCACCCGGCTCGGCGAGGATCCGGCGCGCTGATGCAGCCGATCGACGTTCTGGGTGATGATGGTGAGGGCGCGGGCCCGTTCGAGCTCGACCAGCGCGGTATGCGCGGCATTGGGCCTTGCCTGCCAGGCCGGATTGTCGCGGCGGGCCAGCCAGGAGCGGCGGCGCAGGTCACGGTCGGCGATGTAGTTGTCGTAGGTCGACAGCAGTTCCGCGATCGGGTCCTCGGTCCACACTCCACGCGGCCCACGGAAATCCGGGATGCCGGAATCGGTGGAGATTCCGGCGCCGGTGAGCACCGCGATCCGGCCGGGGCGGGTGTGCCAGTCCGCGGTCACGGCAGGCTCCGTATCGTCGGCGAACACTGCATATCGTCAGGCTATCGGGCACAACGTCCGGCGCCGCGCTCCGGCCCGCCGCACCCTCCGGCCTGCCGCACCGCGGCCGCCGCCCGCCCCAGCCGCAGAACCACCGCCGACCCCACCACCGCGCACATCGAGCCCGAACGTCACGTCCCGCGAGTCAGCGCAGCTGTGGCTTCTTGCCTGCATCGGCGAAGCCCAGCTCCAAGCTCACCGGGATGGATTCGAGCTCGAGCGCCTGCCGCAGCCGAGGCACGGCCTCGTCGAGGATGCGCCGACGCAACTGCCCGATCTCGGCGTGCGGTTCCGCGGTGACGGTGAGGTGCAGTTCCGGCGCCCACCGGGTACCGGTCAGCCAGGCCGAGGCCGAACGCACATCGTCGAAGGCCTCGATGTCGTCGGCCACCGGGGCCGCTGCCGTCGCGGAGGCCATCACCGTCGTTCCGGCCGAGCCGTCGGCGTCGAATCGCCAGGTCTGCGATTTCGGCATCCGGAAGATCTGCGCGAGCAGCCAACGCAGGCACAGCAACCCGAGAACGACCGCGCCGGCGATCACCGCCCAGAACACCCAGGTGGGTGGGGCGGCGGTGCCCGGCACCAGCGTCGAGTCCTGGTCGACCCAGTGCAGCTGCCCGTAGTAGGCGGCTACCGCGTAGCCGCCGGCTGCCAGGCAGAGCAGTCCGGTCAGCCCGATCAGCACGCGATTCACGGCGGCGGGACGATTCACCTTGCTCAACGGAGACCTCCGGCTTCGGGTGCGTGCAGTTTCGCCTTCACCCTTTTCACCGGGCGGCCGAGTTGATGCACGCGGTCGGTGACCGTCGCACAGATCGCGTCGGCCAACCCGGCGTTGTCGTGCCGGTCGGTGCGCGCGATCACCGTGACGGTGTCGCGGCGCACCTTCACCCGCGCCGAGGTGACGCCGTCGACCCGGCCCGCACTGCTGCGCAACAACGTTCGCAGCCCCGACCGGCTGACGCCGGCCTGGATGCCGTCGTCGGGCCCGGTCAACGGCAGCACCTTCGCCCGCCCCGGCAGCAGCGCGATCACCAGCAGTACCACCCCGATGAGCAGGGCGACGATGCCGCCGATCAGCACCGGCAGCTCGTTCCAGGTGATGCCGTGCAGCTCGCCAGCCACCGAATCGTACGAGACGTACTCCTTGGTGCCGGTCAACCGCTGCACTAGCGACACCGTTACCGCGACGCACGCCGCCAGCACCACCACCGCGATGACGATGGCCGGCCAGGTGCGCCGCGGCCTGCGGATCATCGAACCCTCCCGGCCGCGGCGGCCTCGGTGGTCAGTTCCGGAACGACGATGTCGACCTTCGAGACCTTGATGCCGGTCAACTCGGCGGTGCGCTCGCGCAGATGCGCCCGGCACTGCTCGGTCACCCGGCCCACCGGCTGCGGGTAGCGCACCGGAAGCCGAACCGCCAGCGCGGTCCGGTCACCGGAGACGGTGGCGTCGACCTTGACCCCGCGATCCACCCCTGGCACTTCGCAGGCGGCATGCGCGGCGATCCGGCGCACCGCCCGTTCGCTGACGGTGGTCCGGCCGGGCAACTCGACTCCGGCCGCGTCGGCACCGACCGCGGCCGTCGTCATCGCCTGCCCTTGTCCTGGGCGGACCGGACCAGCGCGGCGAGATCGAGCTCGCCGTCGAGCCACCGCCCGATCACCAGGCCGAGCGCGGCGAACACCAGCACGGTCAGGAACGCGCCGAATCCGCCGAAGGCGGCGGCGAACCCGAGCGCGATCCCGATGGCCAGCCCTATCGTTGTGGCGTTCACATTCGACTCCTCTTCGCTGGGTCCGGTCGCCGGTTACTGCACGCGCGCGGGCGGTGCGTCGGCGTCGTCGTCATCGCCGGGGATGTAGACATCGTTGACGTTGATGTTGACCTCGACCACATGCAGTCCGGTCATCTGCTCGATCGCGGTGATCACATTGCGGCGCACCGCGCGCGCGACTTCGGCGATGGCGACGCCGTATTCGACGACGATCTCCAGATCGACCGCGGCCTGGGTCTCGCCGACCTCGACCGAAACACCCTGCCCGATACTGGCCGAGGCACCGGGGATGCGATCGCGGATGGTGCCGAAGGCGCGGGCGGCGCTACCGCCGAGGTTGTGCACGCCGCGCACCTCGCGGGCGGCCAGTCCGGCGACCTTCTGCACGACGATGTCGGAGATCGTAGTGCTGCCGAGATCGGTGACCAGGGCGTGATCCTTTTTGGCCGGGGCCTTTTCAGCGCCGGTGGTCTCGCCGGCCGTGCTGTTGGAGGTGGTCTTGTCGGTGGTGGCGGTCATCGGTGTTCCTCCTGATTCCTTTGGGATGCAGCGGATTCGGTCCCGCACTTGTTCGACACCCGGGCGGGGCCGTCGTCACGGGGTCATCATGTGACCTGACCCACAGTTCCTTCCTCGGTGAAAGCGGCCGCGTCGAGCTCGGTGACCACCAGTCGCAGCGTGGCCCGCTCCCATGGAGTACCCGCCAGGACCGGGACAATCGCCTTCCCCGCCAGATCGAGCAGTGGCGGCAGCGGCAACACCGCGGCGACGACCCGCACCTGTACCGCGCCCTCGGTGAGATCGACGGCGTACTTGCGGGCGTCCCACGGCCACCAGGTCGCGTTCTCCCGCACGATCGGCGTCGCGGGCCGCAGCCCGGTGATGCCCTCGACCGCCCCGATGATCTTGTCGATGACGTCCTCTGCTGCCATCACCGCGGCTCCGGTTCGATATCGAGGATCGACACCACGACCTCGTCCACGTCCTGCCCGGTCTGCTCACGCACTCGCTGGGCGACCGTCCGCTGGACCGCGCGTCCGACCTCACCCGCGTTCCGGTCGCCTGCGATCACCACGTCCACCTGCACCACCAGCCGTCCCAGCTCCGTGCGACGCGCCCGCACGCCTTCCGAGGGCGCCGGATCGGTGCCGAGCCAGCGTTGCCTGCCCGCCCGCATCAGCGTGGTCACCAGACCACGCACGCCCGGCTCCAACCGCACCACCCCGGGAGTGGACAGGGCGGCATGCGCGGCGACCGCCGCCAGCACGGGCGGATCGACCTGTACCGCCACCGCACCCGTCACCGCTGATCACCTCCGGATTCGTCCGCGGAATCCACCGACCGTCCCTCGTAGACGTCGGCGATCGTCAGATCCAGCCGGTGCAGGGCCAGGCCGATGCGCGCGGGCAACGCCGCGCTGATGCGTTCGCGGACGATCGGCATCAGCTCGGCGACCGGTGTCGGCCCGAAGCGGACCGCGACCGACAGCTCGACATCGACCAGGTACTCGCCACCGTCACCGATCCCGGCCGGCCGCACCCGGCAGCGACGCGCGCGAACGCCGGGCACCGAATCGGCGGCATACCGCAGCACCGTGCTGACGGCCTGCTCGCTCACCTCCACCGCGCCGGGCTCGGGCGTCGGCAGGTCGAGGGTGCGGCCACGACGCACCTCGGCGCGCACCGCCGACATGATCCGTCCCACCAGATCCGGCGGAGGCGCTTCGGGTTCCTCGATCATCTGCCTGGTCGCGGCACGCAAGGCCAGCAGACTGTCCCGGGCGGCCGCGCAATGCGGGCAGTTCAGCTCATGCGCGTCGGCCCGGCCGGCCTCGATCGCGTCGAGCCGGTCCCACACCTGCTCCAGTGCGCGCCCGCACGGCAGGACATAGTCCTGCTCGGTGGTCTCGTTCACCGCCATGGCTTCATCACCTCGGACAGTTGGGCTCGTGCGCGGGCGATGCGCCCGCGGACCGCGGTTGTGTTCGCGCCGACGATGTCTCCGATCTCCTCATACGACAGGCCGTGCACTTCGCGCAGCAGCCAGCAGGCCCGTTGTTCGGGCGTCAAATCCTGTAGCGCCACGTTGAGCGCCTCGAGCTGGGTATTCACCTGGGTGGCGTGTTCGGGCTGGATATCCGAGCGCGGCGATTCGGTCAGATCCAGATCCGCCTCGACGTGCGGGCGCCGGGCCCGGATGACGTTGAGGCAGCGGTTGGTCGTCATCCGGTACAGCCAGCCGACGAACGCCGCGTCATCGTTGAGCTGAGCCAATCGCCGCCACGCCGCGAGGAAGACCTCCTGCACCACGTCCTCGGCTTCGGCGCGGTCGGCCAGCATCTTCGACGCGAGCCGGAACATCTGCCCCTGATGGCGCAGCACCAGCTGTTCGTAGGCCCGGACATCGCCGTCCTTGGACCTGCTGACCAGGGTCACATCGTCCGGCACGGTCGTCGTCTCGGTCGCGGTCACACCCACCTCCTCCGCCGCTCCTGTGTTGGACACCCGGACATGGGCAATCGTCACGGCCGATTATCCCGTGATCGTGCTCACAGCGGTGGAGGTGCGGATTCCGGGCGATCCGGCCGCCCCGTCAGCCGGCCCGGACAACGGTGAGCGCGGCGGCGAGCATCCGGGTGCCGGCGGGATCGGCAGGGTCGAGGCCGGTGAGTTCGGCGATGCGGCGCAACCGGTAGCTGAAGGTATTGGGGTGGACGTGCACCTCGGCGGCGGCGGTCTTGCGGTCGGTGCCGTGTCGCAGGTAGGCGTCCAGGGCGGCGAGCAGATGTGGCCGGGTCGACAGCGGCGCGATGCGTTCGGCCAGGCGGTCGCGCGCCCGGCCAGGACGGGTCAGCTGATACTCGAGCAACAGATCGTCGAGGCGGTAGCTCCCGGCGGGGCGGCCGAGGGCGCGGGCCAGCTCGGCGAGTTCGGTGGCCTCACGAGCCACGGCGGGCAGGGCGGCGCGGGCGACCTCGCCGCCGTCCGCCACGAAGACGGCGGTCTCGAAACGCTGTGCCGTGGTCGCCGTGACCTGCTCGGCGTGCTGATGCGGGCCGCCGGGCAGCAGCACCACGCCCGAGGTGCCGTCGAAGGTGTGCAGCGCGGCGCGGCCGACGACGTCATCGAGGATCGACTGCAGGACCCGGACCCGGCGCCGGGCCATCAGCGTCGCCACCGGCGGCGGGTGCTGCTCGGACGATACCCGCAGCGCGAGCACGTGATAGTGCTCGTCCAACGCGATATCGGCGCGCGCGGCCGGCTCCGCGACCGGAAGTCCGTGTAGCAGAGCCGAACACAGCGCACGCCGGGCTTCGCGGTCGGGCTGGAACACCGACTGCTCCACCTCCGAATACCCTTCGTACACCACGAGATTGATGCGGCGCAGCAGATCCAGCAGGTGCGCGCCGAAGGTGACCAGATCGTCCAACTCCTCCGGCGCCGCCGAGCGCGCCGATTCCAGGAGCAGTTGCTGAGCCGAGCCGTGAACCGCATCGATCAGCAGCCGCAACGGAATCCGTTCCTCGGCATGGCGGCGCACCACCGGAGCGACGTAGCGCGCGAGCTCGGCGTCGCTGAATTCCCGTTGCTCGCGCAGGGCACGCAGGAACCCACGGCCGCAGTCGAGGATGGCAGGCACCACCTCCCGGAAATGGCCGTCGGGCAGGTCCGCGATGGGCGGTGTCGAACCGAGCCCGGCCGCGAGCATCCGGTCGGCGATGGCGGGCAGCCCGCGACCGATTCGGTCCAGGATCGGAGCGTCTCCGGATAGTGAGGGCAGAGCGGCGGCCATGCGGCGAATTGTCGGGCACACCTAACTCATCGGCAATTCCTCCGGTCACAGCGACGTCCCGGCACGGGAAAATCGTCTCCGGACACAAGACTCGCGACGGGAGTTGGTGGCCGCGGCGTAGTGACGGCTGTGCCGCCACGGATCTAGATTTGCCCGGTCGGCGCGATCTCGCCGCGGGAGGACGAGCAGTATGAGTACCGAGGCGGCGCTACCTGCCAGGGGTGCGGGGCACCGCCGAGCCCGCGGATACGCGGGCTCGGCGGATCCTTATCAGTGCTCGGATCCGCCGCTGCGCGTCGAACACGATCCGTTCTGCGTACCGCCGCCGGATACCCTCGCCGCCGAGCCGGGGACCGTGATCCGTTCTCGCGCAGTGCGGGTGGCATGGTTCGGCCGGATTCCGCAGCGCGTGCAGGCGTGGCAGCTGCTGTATCGGACCGCCGATCGGCAGGGCGCGGCCGAAGTCGCGCTGACCACCGTGCTGCTGCCCCACGGCGCCGATCCCGCAGTCGCTCGCCCTCTGGTGTCGTTCCCAATGCGCGATCGACGCGGTGGCCTCGAATTGTTTTCCGTCGTACGCGTTGCGGCGTGGAGCCCGCGTACTCGGGGCGATCCCCCAGCTCGAATACCCGCTCATCGCATACGCTCTCGCGCGTGGATGGGCCGTCTCCGTACCCGACCACGAGGGGATGCGTGGTCACTTCGGCGCCGGTCGCGAACCCGGCTATCGCACGCTCGACGGGATCCGCGCGGCACTGTCGTTCGCGCCGCTCGGCCTCTCGGCGGGCACACCGGTCGGCCTCTGGGGCTATTCCGGTGGCGGGCTGGCGACAGCGTGGGCGGCCGAGGTGGCCGCAGGCTACGCACCCGAGATCAACCTCGTCGGCGCGGTCGCCGGATCACCCGTCGGCGACCCGGCGGCAGCGTTCGTACGGTTGAACGCCAGCGCGTATGCCGGCTTCGCCGCGGTCTACACCGCCGGAGTGCGGCGCGCCTACCCCGAACTTGCGCCGATGCTCGCCGATCGGCTGTATCCGCGTTATCTGCGGCTGCTCGTCGAGGCCGAGTCGCGCACGACCTTCGCGCTGCTGGCGCGTTTCGCCGGGCGCAGCATCGACCGGCACAGCGATGGCGGTATCGCCGAACTGGTCCGATTACCGCAGTTGCGGACGATTTTCGATGACATCCGTCCCGGCGCCACCGCCCCGGAGATCCCGATGCTGATCCTGCAAGCGATCCCGGACGAGGTCATCGCCGCCGCCGATGTGGACGCGCTCGTCGCCCGTTATCGCGCGGCCGGCGCGGAGGTGCACTACCTGCGCGATCGCCTCGCCCTGCATCTACCGCTGGAATTCCTGGGCGCGCCGACGATGGCGGACTGGCTCGGTGACCGCTTCGCCGGGCTTGCCCGCTCCGCGCCCACCACTACCGACGTCTGGTCGGTTGCCGGGACCCGCAGCTCGGCTCGGGAACTGTGCCGATTCGCCGGCCAGATCCTGCGGATGCTCACCGCCCGTCCGATCGCTCACCAGCGCTGATCGCGGATCCGGCGGGTACGCCCAGCTCGCCTCGGCGTGACGGTTGTCTCGTTGTTTGCTGCGTGCCATCGACGGTGTTGCCGGGTCGTTATCGGTAGACCGCCCATGAGGGCGAGCAAACGCCGAGAAAGGCTCGATCATGGCATTGCGACGAGCGAACCACCCGGACAAACCGCAGATCGCGGCACATAACGGACACCGCTCAGGCGATAACGGTTTGATTGCTGGACGGTCTGGGTATTCCCCGGTCATGACAGCATTGCGCCACCGACCCGCCCGGATCGTCGGCATGGAATGGGGCACCGCACTGCTGGCCATCGCCACCTGCCTCATCTTCACCGCCGGCATCGCCGCCCTCACCGGAACCCTGAGCACCGCCATCCCCGCCACCGTCGCCCTCGCCATCGGACTGTTGTTCACCCTGCGTGCCCTGCGGCCCACGAGCTGATCGCCGCCGCACATCGCGCAGACCGTGAGCGGCGCTCGCTCACTCACCGCCGGTGGCGATAGGCCTCGCCCAGCCGCTCGTAGGCTGTGATCCATGCCGCAGTCGAGCACGCCGTGGTCCCGCCTCTCGCAGGCGCAGGCAGGCCTGCCCGCGAAGGGTTTCGGCGGATCGCCCGACACTGCGGCGCCGTCGAACGGGCACGCGCACGATCGCGCGGCCGGCCCGCACTCTGGCTCAGCACCCACTCACTCCACCCTGCTGCTCGGCGGAACGGCGACGGTGATCGCGCTGCTGGCCGTCGTCATCGCCTTGTTCACCGGCCACCGCACGCCAAGCACACCCGCACCCGAAGTCGATCCTCCGCGAGTCACATCGGCGCAGGCACCCAGTGCGGCCGCGCCGGTACCCGCACCTACTCCCAGTACGCAGGGGCGGTCCGTCGCCGTCGGCCGCGTCGCCGCAACCGACGGCACAACCTTGCAGGTCGAAAGCCTTTTCGGCACAACGACAACCGTGCACACAACGCCGTCGACAAAGGTGCACGTCCTGTTCGGCTCCCGGGTGGCCGATATCTCCGCAGGCGCCGTCATCGCCGCCTACGGTGATAAACACCCCGACGGCTCCATTACCGCCACCTACCTGGCCGGGGCCGGACTCGATTTGACGCGGTGAGGCCGGGCGTCGTCTCGATTCTGCGGCGATGCCGTTCCGGAGCGACAACCCTGGCATACCGAGACGGAACGGGCGTCGAAGAGGGCTCAGGACCGTTCGAAGCGGATCACCGACAGCGCCGAGGCGGCCAGACTCGGGGCGTTGACCGGGCCCGACGGATCGTCCGGATCGCAGGTGACCCAGTGCTCCAACGTCACCGTCAGGGCGCCGATCAGGGTATGTGACAGCAGACGGGCTTCCAAGCTCGTCGGGTCCACTCCGGCTCGTGCACCGATGACGGGACGCAGTTCGTCGGCGAGGTCGTTGGCCGCGACCATCCACCGCGCCCGGATACCCGGCACCGAGGTGAGCAGAACGAAAAGTTCACGGGTGGGCACGATGTGGGCGTACCGATCCTGGCGGAACGCCTCGACGAATGCCGCGTGCACCGCGGTTTCCACCGGCTCGTCCGCGGGCCTGGCGGCCAGGTAGCCGACGAAGTCACGGATACCGGCGATGACGATCGGGGTGAGGGTGTCCTCTTTGGCCTCGCAATGGCGGTAGAAGGTGCGCACCGAGATTCCGGCGGCGCGCGCGATGTCGTCGACGGACGTCGCGTCGAACCCGCGGTCGAGGAACAGCCGAGCGGCGGCCGCCGCGATATCCAGCCGGACCGCCTGCCGCCGCCGGTCGGTCAGCGACAGCTCCTGATCGATCACATGCCCTCCTCGATGTGTCTTGACACACACTAGCACCGTGGCACAAACTGGCGTCCTGTCACAGATGCGCATTTGACTCGCGCATTCACCCCCGCCACGAAAGGGCCGACAATGCCCCGCACCTTCCTGATCACGGGCAGCGCCTCCGGCATCGGCGCCGCAACCAGCGACTACCTACGCGATCAAGGGATACGCGTGATCGGCGCGGACCTCCGCGGAGCAGACATCACCGTCGACCTCGCCACTGAAGCAGGCCGCAGCGAACTCGCCGAGCGTGCCCGCGAGCTCTCCGATGGCCGGCTCGACGGCGTGATCGCGTGCGCGGGAATCGCCCTGTTCGATCCGCTGACCATCCAGGTCAACTACTTCGGTGCGGTCGCTACCCTCGCCGGACTGCGGCCCCTCCTCGCCGCGGGCACCGATCCCCGGGCCGTCGTGATCTCGTCGGTGGCCTCCCTGCACCCCACCGACACCGAGACCGTCGACGCCGCACTGGCAGGCGACGAGCAAGCCGCCGTGAAGGCCGCGCGGGCGGCGATCGAACGCGGTGACGGCGCCCAGATCTACGCGTCGTCGAAGGCCGCGATCGCCCGCTGGGTGCGGCGAACAGCCATCACACCCGACTGGGCGGGCGCCGGAATCGCGTTGAACGCCATTGCCCCCGGCACCATCGTGACCCCGATGATCCAGCCCATGCTCGACACCGAGGAGGGCCGCCGAGCCATCGACGGCGCCGTCCCCATGCCACTGCACGGCCACGCCCGGCCCGAACAGATCGCCCCACTGCTCGGCTTCCTCACCTCCCCCGCCAACTCCCACATCACCGGTCAGGTGGTGTTCGTCGACGGTGGCGCGGATGCGGTGCTACGCGGCGAGCAGACCTGGTAGCCGACGGCGACGAGCGATGAATTCGGCGGGCCGAGGAGGTCTACACCTACAGCCGGATGTGTGGACCCGTCAGGGAGGATCTCATGAGCAAGTCAGCATTGCCGCCCGTCGTCGACGCCGAGACCTGGCAGCGTGAACTCGCCGCGCTCCGGGCTCGGGAGAAGGCCGCGACCAAGGAGCTGGACGCGATCGCGGCCCAGCGGCGTCGGTTGCCGATGGTGCGGATGCCCGACTACACGCTGGAGGGCGCGGAGGGGCCGGTGCGGCTGGCCGACATCTTCGCGGGCAAGTCGCAGCTGATCGTCTACAACCACATGTGGTTCCCGGGCAAGCAATGGCAGTGCGGTGGATGCACCAGCTTCACCGCACAGTTCACGCGATTGAAGTTCCTGGACAACTACGATGCGCGCTTCGTCATCGTCACCCAGGGCCCGATCGATGAAGCGCTCGCCTACCGGCGGCGGGTAGGCAACAAGATGGACTGGTACTCCACCGCCAACAGCTCCTTCGGCGCCGATGTGGGCGCACCACCCAACGGGGCCTTCGCGGTGAACGTCTTCCTGCGCGACGGCGATACCGTGTACCGCACCTGGCACACCGACGGGCGTGGCGTCGAACAACTCGGCTACACCTTCTCGCTGATCGACCTACTCCCCTACGGGCGGCAGGAAGAATGGCAGGACTCCCCGCAGGGCTGGCCGCAATCACCCACCTACAGCGGCTGGAGCAGCTCCGAAGATATCGCCGCCGCCTACGGCGAACCGGACCCGTCGATGAGTGCCTGACGCGATCTCACAGTCCGCCGTTGGCGGCGAGCACCACGAACGCGGCGTCGGCGCTGCGCCAGAGCGCGTCGATCTCGGCGCGGGTCGCCGGCTCCAGCGCGGGATCCTGGAGCGCGAGGCCGTTGCCGAAGATCACCACGTTCGCGCCGGCGTCCGCCAATCGCAGCAGCGCGCCGGAGCCGACGCCCGCGCCCAGCACGGCATCGAGCCCTTCGCCAAGGAAGTAGAACCGCCACAGCGGTCCGAGATCACCGCCGTACACGGCTTTGGTGGCCTCGACGATGAGCGAGCCTTTCAGTGCGATCGCGGCCACGATCCGGAAGTAGTCGGGCGCGTTCACCGGGGCAGCCCGCACCGCGGCGACGGCGTTGGCCAGGTCGACGGTGAGGTGAGCGTTGTAACCGGCCATCGCCACCCGTGCCGCCGACAGCCCGCACTCGCGGGTGAGCGCGAAATAGTGCGCCCACTGCGGTTCGGTCGCGGCCCCGGTGAACTCGGCGTGCACGTTGCGCAGGAACCTGAGCAGCAGGTCGAGGCTGATGCGATGGGCGAACTCGGGATCGTCGAAGACGGCCGGGTCGCGCTGCAACGGCATGACCGCGGTCTGTTCGACGGTGTCGAGCCCGAGCGCGAGCAGTCCGCGCCGATCGCGATGCCGCACAAGTATTTCGGTGATCTGCCGGTGCTGCTCGACCGCCACTTCCAGCTGCTGCATCGTGGAACCGGCAAGCGACGTCGTATCCGACAGCCGCACGATATCGGCGATCGTGTCGTCCGACAGCGGCGCACCACAAGCGGAGTCGACCTCGGCCGACGAGACCGGCGGTGCGGCCACCAGCACCACTGCGACGGACGCACCGACCAGCAGTGCGGTCAACGTCCGCCGGACGGCGCGCAGCGCGTAACGCGCAGGCCTGCCGCTCACGACCGGAAGGCCTGCGCGCCACCGCCGGCGAGGTGCTTGTGGGTCAGCGAACTGGGCGCGTCCAGGTTGGCTCCCGTATCGACTCCGGCGCCGAGCCGCTCCACCAGCTCACCACCCAGCCAGGCGGCGACACCGGCGATCGCGACAGCGACGAAACTACAGATCAGGGCCGCCGGACTCGGCTCCCACCCGCCCGCGTCGGCGCGCAGCAGCCAGCTGACGGCGAACAGCACCAGCGCCACGGCATTGCTGAGCCCGTGCACCAACCCGACCCGCTTCGCCCGCGTACCGCCGGGAATCGCGAACCAGTCGATCCACCCGAACAACGCCGCCGCAGCCCCGCCGACAATCCCCGCCGCGATCGCATACCCGGCAGCGACAGCGAAACCACCCCGATCGGTGACCAGATACAGCACGTCGAAAACGACCGCCGTGGTCAGCAGCCCGAGCGGAAACGCGATCAACATCGGGTGAATGGCATGCCCCAAGAATTTGGCGCGACTCTCCACAGCCGCCTCCTCTCGTCGTCGACGGTTCCGAGGTACCCGCTCGAACCCGGACGAACCCGAGCGCGGCGGTTCACCCACCGAGCCCAGCCCGATCGATCGATGACAATGCGCAGCCAGGCCACTGACAGGAACCGAAGGCGACGCCCCGTGACTGCACCCGGTTGAACAATCTCCCGGCCCCGCAGGGCACCGGACGGCGTCACCGCAAAGGGGGACAGGGGCGGTCCTCGCCGTCGTGGAGGAGCGCATCGTCGCCCGCCGGTTCGTTCGGCTCTATCGAACATGCGGCGGACGGCGTAGATTGCGGGGACGCTGGTCGGGCCGTTTTCCTCGACGAAGGGTCGCCGTCATGAGCGTGTCCACCCGATACAAGAGGCGTCAGGGACCGTGGGCGGCACTCGCCACCGTGCTCATCCTGGTTGCCGCCTGCGGCACGGACGAGGGTACCGGTTCGGACACGACCGCCGGCGCGAGCAGTCCGGCGGCCACGAAGATCACCGATCTCATGCACGATGCGATGGGCGAACTGGATCTCACCGCGGCGGTGTTCGGTGTGTGGCGCGGTGCCGAGCAGGTCGTCCTCGGTGCGCTCGGCGATTCACCGCTGGGTGTGCCCACGACTGCCGATATGCGGCTTCGCGTCGGCCAGCCGATGGAACCGATGCTGTCGACGGTGCTGTGGCGGCTCGACGGTCAGGGCGTGCTCTCGCTGGACGAACCCATTGCGCGCTGGATGCCCGAGTTCCCCCGGGCCGACGCGATCACCCCGCGCATGCTCGCCGACAGCACCTCCGGCATCGCCGATTATGTGACCGAGCCGGAGTTCCTGAAGGTTTTCGGCGACAACCCGTTCTCTACCTGGACGGCCGGCGAGCTGCTCGCCCGCGCCAATGCCAGACCGCCCTTGTTCGCACCCGGCACCAGCTTCGCCTACGCGCACAGCGATCTCGTGGTGCTCGGGGAAGTGCTGCAGAAGGCGACCGGGACACCGTTGGGAGACTTGATCGCCGAGCACATCCTCGATCCACTCGGAATGGGCGCGAGCGAGGTGGTGCTGACCCCGCAGATCGAGGGACCGATCCTGCACGGCTACACCAACGAGCGAAACATCTTCGAAGACTCGACATTCTGGAACCCGACCGCATTCCTGCACAGCGGCAATATGACCTCCACCGTCGCCGACGTCGGCCGGTGGGTGCGGGCACTCGGCACCGGCGAACTACTCACCGACGACCAGTTCCGTCAGATGATGGAGCCGTCGACAGCCGGCCTCGGCCCTCTGACCCGCGAGAAATACTTCGCCTTCGGCGTAGTCCACCTGGGCGACTGGCTGTTCATGAACCCGTCCTACGGCGGCTACGACGGCGTCGCCTACTACGACACCACGACCGAGACCACCGTCGTCGCCTATGTGACGCTCGGACCGAATTCCGACGCCAACCGCAACAACGCCGTCGACGTCGGCCGACAGATCGCCGCCCAACTCGTCCCCGACCGCCCACCCCCAGCCCTTTGATGGCTACGAGCGTTCGTGTGGCCGAGCACCTCAGTCACCCCACACCCCGGCACGGGTCGCAGGCAGCACGAGGGCCCAAGAGGTCGAACGATCGCGCGACCCCGATGCGGCCGCAGCCACCAGGCATCCCGAGCAGGTGAACCCGACAACTAGTCCAGCGGCGAAGCCCACCTGAGTGGGCCGCCGCCCCGGGCGGAAACCCCAACGGGCGGGCGAACCTGGGCGGGGGCTCCGGGGGCGTAGCCCGCCGGGCGGGGCGTGGGGGCTTCGCCCCCCACACAACACTCGGCTCCACCAAAAAGGCGAGCGCTCTCCGCGAGCACTCGCCTTCCTTTGGTGGAGCTGCCGGGAATCGAACCCGGTTTCCACGCCTGGTCAACTGGCCGGCAGCGCTCCTACCAGCTAAAACAGCTCATCGCAGCTCACCCGGTTTCACTGGGGAACAAGGGCGAGCCCAAAATGTGCCCACAGCGATGTGTGCTGCTGCTCGTCCACACCCCGATGATGCGCACGTGCCGATAAAGCACCGAGGCCTTCGATCGGCAAGCTCAATGTGGTCGCGAACCGCGCGCCAACCGACCCACACCCGCACGGTGGACGCTTTGTCGCTCGACGCTCCACAGCACCCTTGAATCGACGAAGCACTGGCGAGCAGCCGGGTAACAGACATGGTCGGTCAGCGGATGGACATGAAAACATCCAGGATGAGGAGCCCAATGAATCCCCAGCCGCCCGGGAACGAACAGCGCCTCCCTCGGCAGGGCGCGCACGCGAACTCGGGCATGCCGATGCATACGGTGAGCTTGGAGCACCGGCAGCAGTTGCTGATGATGGCCGTGTCGGCGCAGGCCGGGCAGGGTGCAAAGGTCATGTCAATGACCCAGACCTCCGCAGTCTTGCTTCAGGTCGACCAGACGAACCACATCCTGCACATTCTCCTCTCGGTCGTCACGTGCGGGCTCTGGTTGATCGTGTACGTGATCCAGATGAACACCGCGAAGATCCGCCGGTATCAGATCTACGTGGACGAGTACGGCATGGTCCATTACCTCCCGCCCCCACACGATCAGGGCTAGGAGCGCTGGACGCGGCACCCGTCTCACTTGGGCAGCCCACCCGGGCACTAGGGGCGATAGCATTCGAATGTGAGTTCGAAACGCTGGCGACCGACATGGAGCATCAGCAACGGGCGAACCAACGTCGACCCGGATCGGCTGCACCACAATGCCGACACCGATCGCTAAGAAGTCCCCGCTCCGGTCGCTGCCAGAACGGTCACCACCTCGGCGCTGGCCGAACCCTGATCGGATACCGGACGTACCTGTGCCGGCGGCTCTGACGGTAGCCCCCGACCTCGGTCGACCGGACACAGAATAGCCACGTTAGGTATAGGGGCGGCCGCATGTTGTGAGGCCGGTCGTGCCCGAGTAGGTCGCGGATGGCGGCCCCACCATCCGCGCCACCCGTGCCGGCCAACTCAATGACGCGGCGGATCGTCAGCGCATTAACGCCGCGCGCCGCCGCGGCGTGCGCGTAGCGGTCGATCTCGCCAACCGTGGCCGCCGTCGGTGGCGCGTAGGCGCTCGGGCGCGCGGATAGCCGATCACGTTCGGTGTCGATATCGGTGTAGCCGCGGCGGCGCCGAATCTGTTGTTCCGCTTGGTCAAGTGATTGGGTATCGCTGAGATCGGCCGCGAGGGATCGCGCACTGACACTCGCGGCGTCCACCTGGTAGACGGTGCTGGCGTCGTTGGTCAGGTCGATGAGTGCGCCGCGCTGGGTTTCGACCCTGCCGCGCCAACCCGCCGCGGCGATGCAGACCAGCCCGTTGGCCTCGGACGGGTGCCACCTCCAGATCTCGGCAACCGCCGAGACATCGTCGGCGTTGCGCTCGGCCACCGTTGCCGAGCGGTGTTGCTGCAGCAGGGCGGCCAGCTCGGGTGGCGCCAACTCCCCGTCGAGCCCGACGCCCGCGACGAGCAAATGCAATGGCATGCGCGTCTGGTCTGCGCCGGCCAGCGCCAGCGAGTCGGCCAACGGGCTACGAAGACCAGCCTCGTGCCCTGCCGCGAGGATGTCCCCGCCCACGTCGACGACAACCAGGGTGCTCGCATCGAACACCTGGGCGGCGGCGCGGATCTGGTCTGCGAGTCCGGTGGCGCCGTCGGCTGGGTCCAGCAGTAGTAACGGGTGGTCCAGACAAGGCGAACGGGCTCGGCATCGTCGCCGACTTCCACCTGCCCGGTCAGGGCCGGCACGGCGTCGCGCGCAATATCGAGGCAAATCGGGCGGGATCGACAAGGACCGCGACCGTGCCCAGCTCCAGGGGTATCGGGCGAAACTCGAAGCGGGCGAACAGGTCACCTACATCGTTCGTGCGTCGGCCGAAAAGCGGATTGCCCCCGACATCCGTAGAGACCTCGCTGCCTTGGAGAGGCAGTTTCCCGGCGACTTCGTCGTCAAGCGGGTCAACGAGCGCGTATTCGCCCGGATCATGGAAGCCGGTATGCGGGCGATCGAGCGAGACAACCGCAAAGAGCTGGGCGTCAACCTCTCCAAACTGCCAGCGCCCGAGCGAGACCCGCTGTGCCTCGAGGAGATATCCAAGAACGTCGTACGCGAGATCACCGAGGCACGAACTCAGGGCAAAGACATCGGCATCGAGCAGTTGCGCCTGGTCCACCAGGAATTGCGCGACCTCGCCGACGCTCAAGCCAAGGCCGACCACGCCAAAGAGGTCGAGGCACGCAGATCGTTGGGCCTGGGGTACTTTCGGTCCCTGGATGTGGAGAAGGCGCAAGAACAGCGCATCAGTTAACGAGATTCGCGCCGCCAATATGCGATCGACCCGATCACCTACGAGTTGATCCGGCGCGAGCGCGAGCTGATCGAGCGTGACGGGCAGCAGATCGCGTAGGCCATGCAGCAGGGGCGGCAGCCGACTCGCGAGGATTTCCTCGGGCTGACCTTTACGCTGCAGAAGGTCCAGCAACTCGAGCAGGACCATCACCGGGGGATCGCGGCCGCTGCGCCGAGCGCAGAGCGGCAGGAGTTCCTACGCGAGACCCAGCGGTTGCAGGCCGAGAAGCGGACCGCGCAACAGCTGGGCGCGATCGGCATATCCGTCGAACGCGAGGCGGCCCGGCTCGAGCATCAGCGGTTGCTCGCGGCTGCCCGCGAGGAGGCGATTCAGCGTCTGACCCCGATCGTCGGCGCCGAAACCGCCCGGTGGCGGGCCACGACCGTGATGGTGGCGCCCCGACCGGGGACGAGGTCGGCCGCGACCCGCAGGAAATCCTGCGGGCGCGTGCGGAAGCCGCGGCGCGCGCGGCCGAAGCGGCCCGGGAGCGCGAGCAGCGAGAGGTCCAGGCGCGCGTGGATCGTGGCATGGACCGCCAAACTGCCGAGAACGCGGCGTTTCACCGTAGGAACAACCCGAAAAGAATGCCCACGAGGGAACCGGTCAGCGACGAATAGGCCCGCGAGGTCGCGGACCGCACGATGGAGGCGGCACGACAACGACTCATCGACGGGTAGCCGGATTCCACGATCTGGTCGTGCTCGAGCGTGCCGGCGATCTCGGTGGCACCTGGCAGGCCAACACCTATCCCGGTTGCGCCTGCGATGTGCCCTTCAGGATCGCCCGCAGCGTCTCCTCGAAACCCGGCCGGGTACACCGCAACCACGGGATCGACCCGGAGATTGCGCGGATGGCTGCCGAGGGACGTCGGCCGGACCCGCCGAAGGAGGTCGACAGGGAGACACCGACCGCCGAGATGGACGGCCGGGGGAAACAGCGCGAGCGCGGCATCGGCCTCGATCGATAACGAGGCAGGCACGGCGGACCAAATAATTGTCGTGTCATGGAGCTTCGGAGATCGGGGCCGAATCGTTGAGGGCGGGCAAACCGTGTGCGTCATCCGCGAGCTCGACTACCACGGCGACCCGAACCGCGTGCTGGTCGAACCCGAGGGTGAAGCACCCGGCAAGTACGCGTGCCCAGCCTTCACGAAATACCTCGTCGCTGCCGACAGCGGGTCGTAACGAACCGATCGCTGCGCCGATGCAGTGAGAAACCCACCGACACCAGGACTCTGCGTGAGCTACCCGCCACCGGCACAAGATCCCAACCAGCCAGACCCTGCGGGCGGGCCTCGGCGCCACCTGAATCCACAGCACGAAGGCGCGTCCGCACTGGTGTTGATCGGCCTGATCGCCTTCATCGTCTACATGCGAGGCGGTGGACTGGCCGAAACGGCGGTCGTTGTCGTCATTGGCGCCGTCTGCTATTTCGTATACCTCGTGTTTCGCGCGCTCCAGCGAGCGGGCGACAGACGGGAACCGGCCCAGATCGTGATCCCGCCAGTTCAACCGCCGGTCGGTCCACCGCCGGGATGGTACGTAGACCCGCAGGGCGCGACTAGGTGGCATGACGGGCATCAGTGGACCGATGTAGTCCAGCACCCACCCCAGCCGCCCACCGGGCAGTGAACGACAACAGCGCCGCCAACCCTGAATAGACCAGCGGGGACGCTGCCCGGAACGCTGGCGTGGATCGACGACCGACCGGAGTGGTCGCAGCGCTAACGCCAGCCCAGGACAACACGATCACCGTTCTAACACTCCAACCACGCCCAGGGGACACCATGACGAACCCGAACCCGAATCCGCCCGCCGACGCCAAGCGTCGCAAGCGGAACAAGATCATCCTGATCAGCGCGGCCGTGCTGCTCGTGCTCATCGTTATCGGAGCGATCGCTGGCGGAGGCGGCGACAAGGACGAGTCGACCACCGCGGGCGAGACCACATCTGCCGCGGTTTCGCCGCCGGCGAGCCCCGCCCCCGCCAGTGAGCCGTCACCCGCGCCGGCCCCGACGACAATCCCGCCGTTGACTGCCGCGCCGCAGTCGGGTGAAGGCGTCGAGATCGTGTACGAAATCATCTCGGACAGCGGCACACTGTCGTCGGTGACGTGGTACGACGAGAACTCGGCCATTCAGCAGGAGACCAGCGCGACGGCGCCGTGGAAAAAGACGGTCCGCAACAAGTCGACCTACGCGATCGCGGGCCTCGGCGCGCAGACCGAGGGGCAGTCAGTGACCTGCCGAATCATCGTCGACGGCGAGGTCAAGGACGAGCAGACCGCGACGGGCCAGTACGCGGTCGTCAACTGCACTGCGCCGCTGCTGTAGTCGCTCAGAAACGCAGAGAATGCGCCCCGACAGAATCGGTCGGGGCGCATTGCTTTGTCGATGATCGGCAGTCAGACGTCGCGGTCGCTCCACACCTAGGTGACAGTCTCCTCGGCCTGGACATGGCCACCGTTGACGAGCTGAGTAGGGACGCTGTCCGCCAGACGATCACACCCCGCAGCCCCCGTTTCATCCGTGGCGACCAGCTCCGTGTTTCCCGCCCAGCTGATTGCGTTGCCCGACATCGCGGATCGTTTCGCCGGTATCAATGTAGGCGAATCCGAACGCCCACGCCCACGCCTCGACCGGGCCGCTCATACCAGGGCCGGAGAACCCTTGTACGCATATCGGGCCGATGATCACGGTTGCCATGGAATCCCCTTTCCTCGCGCGATCCAGTTGTCGATTGCCCATCCCCGGCTCGGTGTTCCGAGCTGGTTCTTCTGCTCGATGCAGATGACGCCGGCATACCGCGTCCCAGAGCCGATGGCGATGAGGCCACCCGTGTCGGTCCACTGCACGACCTGCACACCTGCGCGGTAGCCGGTGTACACGTTGCCGACCGCCCGCAGTTTGAAGACGGTCCCCGATGCGATCGCCGGTAGGCCACTGGCCGTTGCCTGGATGACTGTGTTGCTACCGATCCGGGTCATGATGTGCACCGCGGTGTCGGCGACGATGAGGTCGACGCGGTCGCCCGTGCTGTTCGCTCGAACGAAACCGTCACCGCCGATGCTCAATGCGGGGGCCAGTCGGTGTGACAACGACGAATTCGACTTCTTGCGTGTTGGTCCGCAACGCCGAAACGTAGCGGGACGCAGACGCCCGGCGCTGATTGTTTGGAGCGGTCGTTCCGCGCTGAGCCTTGTTCCGTTGATGACCGCAGGCGGCCAGGCACCCATCGCTGCCCAGTTGGCGCCGAGCGCCCCGTTAGCTCGGTCGAAGTTGTCGCTGTACTCGACGGCGAGCAGCACCTCGCCCACGGGCGCGGATCCAGCGGCGCGCGCCGGGCCGAGGGACAGCGTGACGCTGCGCGCACGGTCGGGGCGGGCGCAGTGCCTGCTGACTGGTCTTGCCGAGTGGGATGGTTGCAGCGGCCGAGACCTCGATCGGCTGCGCGGTCGCCGAGGCGACCGCGGGCTCGAGGTCGAGGGCGGTCTCGCCGACCGAGATCGCCGGTGCAGTCGACCGACTCACCCCGGGATCGAGGGCGACGGTTGCGCCAGCAGCGACGACCAATGCGGGTGGTTCGGATTCCGCTGCGGCCGGAGCGATGTCGAGGCGCGCCCCATGGCGAACCTCGGTCGCTGGCGCGCTACCGGCGGCCTCGGCGGCGGGCAGCGCCACCCGCGCGCCGCGACCGAAGTCGCGGCCGGGCGCCGGCTTCCGGTCAGCCGCGGCAAAATGTGCCCAAAATGTGCCCACACGGCCCGATCTGCGGGTAGTCGGGGCATGAAAAAGCCCCTCACCTGGGCTTCAGGTGAGGGGCCTGGAGTGGAGCTGCCGGGAATCGAACCCGGGTCCTCCGTCGCGTCTTCAGGGCTTCTCCGTGTGCAGTTCGCTGTGTCTCTGCTCGGATCTCTCGGTCACGCGAACAAGCCGAGATGACGATCCCAGTCGCTGTGAGATGTCCCGTTCTACTCCGCGACCGAGTAGAACGGTGAGCCCTCTAGCTGATGCCGGCACCGGGACCGAGGGCTTATCCCGGGCCGACAGAGACGCTGTCGCTTAGGCAGCGAGAGCGTACTCGCGCTGATGAGAATCGGCGCTTAATTGGTTGCAACGACGCTTACGGTGGTCTCTTGCCTGCACCGACACGCTTCCCCTGAATCAACGTACGCAGTCGAAACCGTTCAGCCCCGTACGTCCCGGCACCTTGCCGGGCTAGTCATGTTAACACCTCACCGACCGGCTTTCATTCCCATTTTCCGCCCGTCGTCCGGCTCACCTGCTCATGCCCTTGACCCGGCGGCCGAGCTCACGAGTGACCTCGCGTTCGGCGGTCCGGCGGGCCAGGTCCTGACGTTTGTCGTAGTCCTGCTTGCCTCGGGCGAGGGCGAGTTCGACCTTCACCTTGCCGTCGGAGAAGTACATCGACAGCGGCACCAGCGTCTGGTTGCCCTCGCGGGACTTGCCGACCAGACGTTCGATCTCGCGCTTGTGCAGCAGCAACTTGCGCACCCGGCGCGGCGAGTGGTTGGTCCAGGTGCCGTGACTGAACTCCGGGATGTGCAGGCCACGCAACCACACCTCGCCGTTGTCGACCGTGGCGAAGGCGTCGACCAGCGAGGCCTTGCCTTCACGCAGGCTCTTGACCTCGGTGCCGACCAGCGCGATCCCGGCTTCATAGACGTCCAGGATGGTGTAGTTGTGCCGCGCTTTGCGGTTGGTCGCGATGACCTTGCGCCCCTTTTCCTTCATGACGGCTCCTCCATGACGACAACCTTAAAGCGGCGGCGCAACCGGATTATTCCCAGGTCGTTGCGGCCATGCCCACGCGTGTGCCCGGCAGGGACCGGAAGTTCCGGTACCTGCCGGGCACGGCGGGGCGGCCTTACTTCTGCATTACTCGCTCGGGCTGCTGGACCGGATCGAGCAGTTCGGCGGGATCCGGCTCGGCCTCCTGCGCATCGCGCATCGGGTCGAGCGCCGGATCGATGTCGATCGTGGTCCGCAGCGGCCGGTTCGGCAGTAGCAGGGTCGCGACCAGCGCGACCACGGTGGCGAACGCGGCGATCAGGAAGATGCGGCCGGTCGCGTCACCGTAGGCGGTGCGCACGATCGTCGCGATCGGGCCGGGCAGCGCACCGATGTCGAGGTTGCTGCCGCCCGAGGACGACGGGTGGATGCCGAGCTTGGCGAACCCTTCGGCCGACAGATCGCTCACCCGCGTGGCCAGCACCGAACCGAGCACCGACACGCCGATCGCACCACCGAAGGTGCGGAAGAAGGCCACCGCGCTCGACGCGGCACCGATGTTGTGCACGCTGACGGTGTTCTGCACGGCGAGCACCAGGTTCTGCATCAGGCTGCCGACGCCGAGGCCGACGACCGTGATGTAGACCGCGACCAGCCACAGATTCGTCGCGTGATCGAGGGTCGACAGCAGCGCGAAGCCCGCCACCAAGACCAGCGCACCGCCGACGACGAAGCCCTTCCACTTACCGAACCGGGTGATCAGCTGCCCCGAGCCGACCGATGCGATGAGCATGCCCGCGACCATCGGGATGGTCAGCATGCCCGCCACGGTCGGCGAGTAGCCGCGCGCGGTCTGGAAGTACTGGCCGAGGAAGGTGGTCGCGCCGAACATGCCGACACCGACGGCGATGGAGGCGATGATGGCTAGGCCGGTGGTGCGTTCGGTGACGATCGGCAGCGGGATGATCGGCGACTTCGCCTTGGACTCGACCCAGATGGTCGCGGCCAGCAGCAGCACACCGGCACCGACGTAGAGCGCCGATTCCCGCGAGACCCAGTCGTAGTAGCCGACCTTGCCCGCGAAGGAGACCCAGATCAGCAGGATCGATACGCCCGCGGTCAGCAGGACAGCGCCGAGCCAGTCGATGGACACGTCGTCCTTGCGCTCGGTGGGCAGGCGCAGGGTGCGGTGCAGCAGCACGAGGGCGATCACGGCCAGCGGCACGCAGACGAAGAAGCACCAGCGCCAGCCGAGCGGGCTGTCGACGATCACGCCGCCGAGGATGGGTCCGCCCGACATCGACACGGCCATGACCGCACCCATGTAGCCGGAGTAGCGGCCGCGTTCGCGGGGCGCGACGATGCTGCCGATGATGGCCTGCACCAGCGCGGTCAGGCCGCCCATGCCGATGCCCTGGACGACGCGCGCGGCGAGCAGCAGATCGACGTTGTGGGCGAAACCGGCCAGCACCGAGCCGGCCACGAAGATGACGATCGATATCTGGACCAGCGTCTTCTTGTTGAACAGGTCGGCGAGCTTGCCCCAGATCGGGGTGGAGGCCGCGGTGGCCAGCAGCGCGGCGGTGATGACCCAGGCGTAGGCAGTCTGGGAACCCTGGAGATCGCCGATGATGGTGGGCAGGGCGGTCGCCACGATCGTGGTGCTGAGCAGTGCCGTGAACAGGGCCGCCAGCAGGCCGGTCATCGCTTCCAGTACTTCGCGATGGGTCATCGCGTAGGGGTCGCGCTGTGTCACCGCCTCGGCGGAAGCCACCCCGTTGTGTTGACTAGACATCTACTCCCTGACTTTCTAGCTGAACCGGCCGATCGGCGGTCATGGTGTGCTGGACGCGCGCGACCAGTGCGTTCCTG